>JANNCN010000137.1:0-30783 GCA_031386665.1 Rhodoferax sp.
CGGTGCTTGACCGGAAACTCCGTCAATTCAAAGTAATGGGTGGCAAACAAGGTAAACGCCTGAGTTTTGTCATGCAGTTGCGCGGCGATGGCACCGGCCAAGGCCAGGCCGTCAAAGGTGGAGGTTCCCCTCCCAATTTCGTCCATCAACACCAAAGAATAGGGCGTGGCGGTGTGCAAAATTTGCGCGGCTTCCACCATCTCCAACATGAACGTACTTTGTGCGTTGGCCAGGTCGTCTGCCGCCCCAATGCGGGTGTGAATGGCGTCAATCGGCCCCAGCCGGCAGCTTTGGGCAGGCACGTAGCTGCCCATGCTGGCCAACAAGACGATGACCGCAATTTGCCGCATGTAGGTTGATTTGCCACCCATGTTAGGGCCGGTGATGATTTGCATGCGGGCCCGGGCGCTCAGGCGCGTGTCGTTGGCAATGAAGTTGCCATCACCCGATGCGCCACCTAAACCATGGGTTTCAGCCAGACGCATTTGCACCACCGGGTGCCGCCCCGCGCTGATGTCGATGCAGGGCTCTTTGACGAATTGCGGTGCGCACCAGTCCAGCGTGAGTGAGCGCTCGGACAACGCACATAACACATCCAGCGCCGCAAGTGCGCGGGCCACGCGGCTCAAAGTGGGCACAAAGGCTTGCAGTTGGTCCAGCAGTTGTTCGAACAAATATTTCTCTCGCGCCAAGGCTCGTTCTTGTGCGCTCAGGGCTTTGTCTTCAAACGCTTTGAGCTCGGGGGTGATGTAGCGCTCGGCGTTTTTCAGCGTTTGACGGCGGCGGTAGTCGTCGGGCACTTTGTCCAGCTGGCCTTGTGTGACCTCAATGAAAAAGCCATGCACCTTGTTGTACTGAACGCGCAAGTTGGCAATGCCAGTGCGGGCCTTTTCATGCACCTCCATGGCCAGCAAAAAGTCGTCGCAATTCGTCTGGATGGCACGCAGTTCGTCCAGGTCGGCGTCAAACCCGTGGGCGATCACGCCGCCATCGCGCACCAGCGCAGCGGGTTCTGGCAGTAGGGCACGGGCCAGCAGTTCGGCGCAACCCTGGGGCGGCGCAAGGTCGGCTGCAAGCTCTGCCAGACAGCCGGGTTGGGGTGTCAAGTCAATCGCCAGGGCTTGGGTTTTGTGAAGCGTGTGTTGCAACGCCACCAGTTCACGCGGGCGCACCTGGCACAGGGCAATGCGTGCAGTAATGCGTTCCACGTCGCTGCTGCCCTTGAGTTGTTCGCGCAGTTGCTGGCCCAAACCCACGTTGGCCGAGCTTTGCGAACTTTCTCGATTTTTTCGCAATAGGCAAATGGCCGCCAACCTGTTTTGCGCGTCGCTTCGGTTGCGTTTGGGTTGCAACAGCCAGGTCTTGAGCAGACGGCTGCCCATGCCCGTCATGCAAGTGTCCAGCAAAGAAAACAGGGTGGGGCTGTCTTCACCACGCAGTGTTTGCAGCAGTTCCAGGTTGCGCCGCGTGGCCAGTGGAAGGTCAATGAGCTCGTCTCCGCGCTGCACAAGCAGGCCGTGGACATGCGTCAAAGCGCGGCCTTGGGTGTGCTCAGCGTAGGCCAGCAAGGCCGAGGCGGCGGCGTGAGCGCCAGGTAAATTTTGTGCGTTCCAAGGCTCCAGGCTGGACGCACCCAGAGCGTCTTGCAGGCGGCGCTGGCCCAATGCAGATTCAAACTGCCATGTTGGGCGTGCGCTCACTGATCTGGCACCTGCGCCACCCTGCGCCTGCACGCCCGCCTGCAAGAGGGACTCCAAACTGGGGCTTGCCCCCGCGCTGAAAATCAATTCGCTGGGGCCAACGCGGGCAATCCAATCTTGCAGTTCATCGCTGGGGCACTCAGCCAGGTTGACCAAGCCTTGCGTCACGCTCAACCAGGCCAAACCCACGGAATTGCGTGGCCCTTGGTGCACGGCCATCAACAGCGATTCTGTTTTGTCATTGAGCAGTTCAGAATCCGTCAAGGTGCCGGGGGTGACCACGCGCACTACTTTGCGCTCTACCGGGCCCTTGCCGGTGACTTCACCGACCTGTTCACAAATAGCCACTGATTCGCCAAGTTTGATCAGGCGGGCAAGGTAGGTTTCAACTGAATGAAAGGGTACGCCCGCCATCAGCACGGGTTGCCCAGCGGACTGCCCGCGCCGGGTCAGGGTGATGTCTAGCAAGCGAGCGGCCTTTTCAGCGTCCTCAAAAAACAGCTCGTAAAAGTCGCCCATGCGGTACAACAGCAAAATGTCGGGGTACCCGGCTTTAAGGCCCAGGTACTGCTGCATCATGGGGGTGTGAGTTGGGAAGTCTTTCGGCTGCTTCCCTATTTTTTCGTAAGCCGTTGATATGTCAGAAGAAATCATTGCCAAGGAGTTTTATCAACCAGGAAGAACCATAATGAAACCTCAAGAAGTAGCTGGTTTGTGTAGCCAAAATGTAGCAAAATCAGACCCTCGATACTTGTTCTTGCGAGGGTCTATGCGTTTCGTTTTTACTCGTGACAATCTTCAAAAGCTATCTGTCAGTAGCCACCCAGTGGTCCGTGACGGAAAAATGGTAGGCGTCACGCAGGTTCAGCAGCCAAAATCCTATATTGTGTCCGACGCTGACCCCAAGGCAGTTCCTGGCTTCGGTCTGTACGTTGGCATTCGTCGCAAAACGTTCCAATTGCAGGTGCGAGTTGGCAGCAGAGTGACCAAAGTGGTGTTGGGGGACTATCCGCGCTTAAACGTCAACACCAATGACCCGTTGACGGATGCCCGCTTGGTCGCCAGCGATACCCGCTACGCGATGAAGATGGGGGAGGACATCCAGCAATTGCGTACCGAGGAGCGAGAAATTGTCGCAACTACGTTGGGTGACGTGATGCGCAACTACTTGCATCGGTATCTGAACGGCAAGAGCCCACGACCCAACTCCGTCAAGGCCATTGAATCGGCAATCCGCCGTCTTCAACCGTGGCAGGGTAAATCGCTACGATCTGTTGGCGCCAGCACCGTGGACGAAATTTGGAAGCGTATTGCGGCAGAGCAGGGCCACCGCACGGCTGCTGAACAAACGCTGATGTGGTGTCGCGCAGCGTTCAACGTGCACATTGAAACTCAGCAGGCCAACAGAAACCGCGCCTCGTTTGAGGGCGAATTGTTGATCAACCCCTTCAACATCGCCCGGCGGCTCATGCGTACTCGCAGTGAGCTCGAAGCGGAGTATCACGACAACAATATTCGCAACCCAGTGGAAAATACCCCCGAGAGATTGGGTGTGTGGCTCGATGCCTTGTGGGCCAAGCGCAAGCAAAACCGGGATGCGGTTGACTACATGTTGCTGACTCTGCTGGCCGGTGCACGCAAGAGCGAGACAGCGCAGCTGGTTTGGCGCGACAGATTGCTAGCGCTCGGATTAAAGGAGAGCGAATACAGCGTCCTGACCTGTCCCGACGGTGATGACATGGGCCAGATGGTTTTTCGTGGTACCAAGAGCGGCTTCAACCACAACGTGCCGTTAGGTGTGTTCGCAACGAGCCTGATGAGAGAGCGCCATCGAGACTATCCTGACCAACTGTATGTCTTCCCCTCCTCTTCAAAGAACCCTTCTACGAAGTCGCCGCACTACAACAGTCCGCGTGAATTCGTATCGTCGCTTCGCGCGACCTTGGAGAAAACGAACTTGGAAAAGGCGTGGGCTGCATACGTTGCCGCGCAGGCGGCAAGGGGGGTGTCTGACATGCTTACCAAAGATGAGTTTGAAAAAGGCTGCCAAGCGCAATGGGCGTTCACAATGCATGACTTACGGCGTACTTTCTGTACGGTGGCTGTAAATATCGAGGGGATGCCTTACGCGGTAGTCCAAAAGCTCATGAACCACGGTCAGATGAGCAACGTGACCGCCCGTTATGGGAGCCCGACCCCAGAAGCAATGCGCAGATACATGCAAAAACTAGAAACTGAAATTCTGAAACACGCGACAACTTTGCCGCGAATTTTGCCCGGTACTAAAACATGAATGTTGAATGTGAGACTGAATACAACGAACTGGTGTCGCAGATCATGAATTTGCCGACGGCAGTTCAGAGCATCAAGCTGCTGTCCACTGCCAAGGCAGCGCTTCTATTGGATTGGTCGATTAGCACGCTGGAAAAGCGTCGAAGAAATCAAGAACCGCCACCACCAGCGCCTAACTACGCTGGTGGACGAAAGGGCGAGGAGGTCAAGTATCTTGTCAGCACATTGATTGAGTTCATTCGAGGACAAGACATCAGCCAGCCGAGTCCGTATGCCCAAGTTGCGGCATTTCCGTTGGCGCAGAATGCGGCCGCAGCACGGCGCATCGGCTTAGCGGCAACGGGTGTGCGTCGCCACTTGATGAAATACGGTGGCGACCTGTCGCAGGACGACGAAGCGGCAGCCTCCCCGTTTTTTGTGAACCAGGACGGTTTATTGCTAGCTCACTGTTGGGAGTCTCCTTCGTTGACTCTGGACCTTTTTTTGGACGATTCTGCTGATGTCCAATGGCTTCACTGGCAGGGCGCTTTGGCTGCTGTGTGGCTTGACGAATCACAGCGATTGGCCTGGCTTGGGGCGGCTGATGAATTAGTGCCAGTTCTGCGTAAGCGCGTGGAAGCTGATCGTCACGAAGCTTTGTCCCGCATCAAATAGGCAGGACTCTTAGTCCAGCAACCCGTCCATATTCAATCCATCCGCAGGGCTTTCGATCTGTATTCCATCGAGTGCCATGCATACACGATGCGCCACCAGATCGGGTGGGAGCGCTGTGACCAAATGCAGTAATTCAGGCAACTCGATGGCAGCCTTGCTGACGATGTTGCGGTAGGATTTACAGAAATCCACACCCTCTGCGGTTGCCATCGCTTCCAGGCATTGGCGCGGGGTGGGCGTTGGGTGAAGTAGCAAAAAATCAGGGCGGGTGCGAGGGGAGAGTGGCATTTGCGTAGTATGCCAACAACCAATCATTTGCCATCGCTTTTCGACTGATTGCCCCACGCTGTCCAGCCATCCCGCGCAGACCGACTAAACAACTCAATCCGGCTCACGTTGGGGTACAAGGCTTCGATTCGCTCGTGTGCCACAACTGGTTTTGCGCTGTGTTGAGTCACCGGAGAACCTAAAACGGACGAATGTCGCAATTTTTTGCCAGCAATCGTAAGCCCAGTGCCACGTTTGCCCACCAGCAAGTGCTCATGATGGACCATGGCAGTGCCGCCGCCGCAGTGTAGTTTGCCGCCGGTCTTGTGCCATACCCAGTTAGACGAATACTCAAACCCCCATGCTTGCATAACCCGCAACCCCTGGGGCAGAAGGGAAGCGGGGCACCACAGGAACAGCATTGCATCGTCCGCTGCAAGGGCTGGCACATCCATGGTGCAGATGGCATCCATGGTCATAGTGGGATATTTCTCTTGCGGGATCACGCGCGATGGCGCACGGTCATTCGGCATCCCGTAGTCCCAAGGTGGGTCAGCAAGAATGACCGAATATTTGGCACCTGTTGGCAAGGCTTGATTTTTCGCACTGATGGCAGCTTGCTTGTTGAGTCGCTGCGCTCTGGATGCGTCGCCAAGTCTCTCTTTGACCACCGCTGCTGCACGCAGTGCCTTGCGCTCTTCAATCGTGGTTTGGGCAACCAGGCCAGACTTGCCCGTGGTACACGTAACGTCAGCCTCGTGCAGCGACATCGTGGCATTGCGCACCTTATTCAAGATAGAAGTATCCGCCAGAGTGAGCAGCCGACATGCCTTTTGAACTGCGTCGCGGCCGACTGCAAACAAGCATGCTGCTTCGTGCTGTGTCAGCGCTGGCGCAGCCTGCTTGGATGACTTCGTTTGCCCACGCTTACGACTCGCCAACTGCGCTGCCAGCAAGGCCCGCTGGCCGGTGCTTAGATGGCGCCGGTTGATGTTGTTTGCGTACGCTGCTGATTTTGCGGCCTCGTAAGAACCTACCAATTCCACCACACGTGGTGTGATTCCGAGCGCTTGGCAGGCCTTCAAACGATGACGACCATCCATGACCCGGCCGTTCCACGTAAGCAAGGGGTCTAGTAGTCCATTGCGCGAGATGCTGGCTTTGAGCGATTCGAAATCTTCGGCCTGCATTGTGGGAAAGGCATCGGCACACGGATCGATCTGCCATACGGCAGGCACACTCAGACTGGATTTTTTTGCCGTTTTCTTGCCGTGTTGCGGCAAAGGACTTGTGCAGTAAACGCGCGGCTGAGGACGAGACAAACTCCGAGAAGTTGAGGAAACAGAAGACATGGGGGCGCTCCAAAAACGTTGAAACCCAGGCCGAACCTACGGCGAGGGCAGTTTTGAAGCGAGCGAAAAAGAAAGACTGATCGCCCGCTTAAAGCGGACGTATCAACGCAGCATTGCACTGCAAATGAGAGTTGATGCGGAGAGTTGCGCGCGCGGAAGCCATCCCATAAATGTACCGTATTGCCCTTTTAAAGTCAAGATGCCGAATGGTTGCCAGATGCCTGAATTCCGGCATCTGGCATCGCTGCCATATAGGGCGTGAACTACGCTGCCACGCCTGCTAGACTGCACCATTAGTTACAACAATCAGGCGCGTGGGCGGCGTTGTTTGCGCCATGCGGGTCTTTGGCGAAGGCTCCCTCAATGTCTTATTTCATCAAGGTGCTCAGGTGGCAGGCGACTCATGCTCAAATTAGAAGAAATCGCAAAGGAAGCGCAGGTTACAGGGCTAGTCCCTGATGAAGTCGTCAAGATCGTCAACGTAGAGGAGATTGGCCCCAGCGCACGCCTTGTTGCCTACCGCAATGCACAAGGCAAGCTGGATGAGCAGACCATCTTCCGCCACGACGAGCATCGGTTGTCCCTGGCCGTGGCGGGCAAAGCATGGGCTTTCGATGCCGCTCCCGCTGCTTTCAAGCTGGCTTTGGAAGCGTACCGTATCAGCTTGGCACACCTGTTCGACCCGTTGATGGCGGTGCATACGTCCAACGTTGAGCCCCTGCCGCACCAGATTTCCGCCGTTTACGAGACCATGCTCCCGCGCCAGCCATTGCGCTTTGTGCTGGCAGACGACCCCGGCGCTGGCAAAACGGTGATGGCGGGCCTGCTAATCCGCGAAATGACATTGCGCGCCGACGCCCGGCGAGTACTCATCGTTTCGCCGGCTCATTAACGGAGCAATGGCAGGACGAACTGCGCGAAAAGTTCGGCCTCGACTTTGAGTTGTTCAGCCGTGAGAAGCAGGAACAGTGTCACAGCCGCAACTACTTTGGCGAGCAAGACCGCCTGATTGCCCGCCTCGACCAACTCTCGCGCAGCGAGGAATACCAGCAGCTTTTAGCGCAGACCGAGTGGGATTTGATCGTGGTAGATGAGGCCCACAAGATGTCGGCCAATTACTTTGGAAACAAGGTCAACGAGACGGGGCGCTTCAAGCTGGGCAAGTTCCTTGGCGGCCTCACGCGCCACTACTTACTGATGACGGCAACGCCCCACAACGGCAAGGAAGAGGACTTCCAGCTCTTCATGTCGCTGCTGGATGGCGACCGTTTCTATGGTAAGTTCCGCGAAGGTGCCCACAAGGTGGACATCACCGACATGATGCGCCGCATGGTCAAGGAAGAGCTGCTGCGCTTTGACGGCAAGCCGCTGTTCCCAGAGCGTTGCGCATACACGGTTAACTACACCCTGTCGGATGCCGAGGTGCTGTTGTACGACCAGGTCACCGACTATGTGCGCAATGAGATGGACCGCGCCGACCGGCTGGACGGCAAACGCAAGGGCACAGTGGGCTTTGCCCTAACCCAATTGCAGCGCCGCCTGGCATCAAGCCCGCAAGCCATCTACACCTCGCTATCGCGCCGCCGCAAAAAGCTAGAAGCGCGCCTTGATGAATTGCAACTTAAAGCCCGCACCGACGTGCTTCGCGAAAATCTAGGCGAATACGTTGTCAAGCGACAGCTGGACTTGCCCGACGACCTTGATGATGCTGCCGATGAACTCAGCGCCGAGGAATACGAAGCAGTGGTTGATCAGGTGGTGGACCAAGCCACTGCCGCCGAGACGATTCCTGAGCTGCAAGCTGAAATCCTGATCCTGCGGGAGCTGGAAAGTGCCGCTGCATCCGTCGTGCAATCGCGCAGTGACCGCAAGTGGGAGGAGTTTTCGCGTCTGCTGCAAGACGAACCCGAGATGCGCACCGGTGATGGCCGTCGCCGCAAAATCATCGTATTCACAGAGCACCGCGACACGCTCAACTACCTGCTGCTGCGCATCCGCGACACCTTGGGCAGCGAACAGGCCGTGGTCACCATCCATGGTGGCATCAACCGTGATGACAGGCGGAAGGTGCAAGAGGCGTTCCGCAACGACCCCGACGTGCTGGTGCTGCTGGCTACCGATGCGGCAGGCGAAGGCGTCAATCTGCAAAACGCCAACCTCATGGTCAACTACGACCTGCCCTGGAACCCCAACCGCATGGAACAGCGCTTTGGCCGCATCCACCGAATTGGTCAGCGCGAGGTGTGCCACCTGTGGAACCTGGTGGCGGACCAGACCCGTGAGGGCGAGGTGTTCAAGTGCCTGCTTGAAAAGCTGGCCGTTGAACGTGAGGCTTTGGGTGGGCGAGTGTTCAATGTACTGGGCGAGGCTTTCGACAACATTTCGCTCAAAGACCTGCTGATCGACGCCATTCGCTATGGCGAGAGGCCCGAAACCCGCGCACGTATGGAACAGGTGATCGGCCAGGCGCTGGACACACAGCACCTGAAAGACCTGATGGCCCGCAACGCGCTGGTCGAAAACCACATGAGTCTGGATGATCTCTACGCCATCCGCGAGGAAATGGACAAGGCCGAGGCCCGCAAGCTCCAACCGCATTTCATCAGCGCATTCTTCCGCGAGGCATTCCGGGTGGTGGGCGGCGAACTGCGCGACCGCGAAGCGGGCCGCTACGAAGTGCGCCACGTGCCTGCCGACGTTATGGAGCGCGACCGTGTGATCGGCTACACCCGTACCCCCGTGCTGAAAAAGTACGAGCGCATTTGCTTCGACCGAGAGCACCGCACGATTTACGGCAAACCCACGGCAGAACTGGTGCACCCAGGCCACCCCCTCATGGCCTCCGTGACCGACTTGGTGCTGTCCAGCCACCGCAGCCTGCTAAAACGCGGCGCCATTTTGGTGGACCCGCACGACGACAGCACCGAGCCGCGCGTGCTGTTCATGCTGGACCATAGTGTGCGCGAAACCGCAGCGCCCAGCGGCGGCACCCCGCGCGACGTCTCCCGCCGATTGCAGTTTGTGGAAATGAAGGATGACGGCAACGCCAACCCCGCACCGTTTGCCCGTCACCTTGACTTGGTGCCCATCACCACCGCCGAGGCAGCCCAGGTGGCCGACGTGTTGCAGGCCGATTGGGTGACACACCACATTGAAGCCCGCGCATTGGCCTACGCCGTAGAACACCTCGTGCCCGAGCACACCCAAGAAATTGCCAGCCGCCGCGAGCGCCAGGCCGACAAGCAACTGGCTGCCGTGCGCGAGCGCTTGGTCAAAGAAATCCAATACTGGTCAGACCGCGCCATCCGGCTGGATATGGATGTGCGCGCAGGCAAGCAACCCCGTCTGCAACCCGAAAACGCCCGCCGCCGAGCCGAGGAGTTGAGCGCGCGCCTCAAACAACGAACCGCTGAACTCCAAGCCATGCGCAACGTGGCGTCTGGCACACCCAACGTGATCGGCGGGGCGCTTGTCATACCCGCAGGGCTATTGGCGCAGCGCAGTGGCCTACCTGGTTTCAGCGTGGACGCCGCAGCCCGTGCCCGCATCGAGCGCATTGCGATGCAAGCTGTGTTTGACGCCGAAAGCGCTCTGGGCCACCGCACCAAAGACGTATCCGCCGAAAAATGCGGCTGGGACATTACCGCCTACGTCGAGCAGCTCGAGGGGCTGGCGTTGGAGCACCACATTGAAGTCAAAGGCCGCGCCAAGGGGCAGGACACCATTACCGTCACCAGCAACGAGATTCGCCACGGGCTGAATCAGAAAGACAAGTTCGTGTTGGCCGTGGTGGTGGTGGACGGCGACAGCGCCGAATCGGTGAACTACGTCCCGATGCCATTCACCCAAGAGCCAGACTGGGCCGAGGCGAGCAAAAACCTGGACCTTGGGTTGCTTTTGGGCAGAGCCTTGGAGCCCAAGATTTTCCATGGGTGAACAAAGGCGCCACAAAGAGAGATGCCCCAGAGCTTGCGCTACTGGGGCATCAAACCGGAGATGCTATCTCCGGCGGGGTTATAGCTTCGTATTATCCATACAAATTTCACCGTAGGTCAAGAAATAGTGTCGCAAAAAGTGAGTTCAAAACAACGGGTCATAGCTTACATCGACGGGTTCAACCTCTATTTTGGCCTGCGCCAGAGCAAGTTGCGTCGCTACTATTGGCTCGACTTACCCGCTTTGATCACTACTCTGCTCAAACCCGATCAGCAATTGGATGCTACGCACTACTTTACTGCCCGTATCAAGACCAATGGCCAAAACGCAGCCGATGCAAAGCGGCAGAGCGACTACATAGACGCGCTGGCGACCCGCCCAGGCCTCACCACCCAATTCGGACATTACCTGCAAAAAACGCGGCAGTGCAAGAGCTGTGGCGCCACCTGGCCTGACTACGAAGAAAAAATGACCGATGTCAACATCGCCGTCCAGTTACTGGCCGACGCCTTTGAAGACCGTTTTGACACAGCCATCATCGTTTCCGGCGACAGCGACCTGACCACCCCAATCCAGCAGGTGCGCCTGCGGTTCCCGAACAAGCGCCTGATCGTCGTTTTTCCGCCGAATCGGCACTCCGAACAACTGAAAAAAGTGGCCCACGGCCACCTGACTGTGGGTGAAGACAAGCTCAGACGCAGCCAGCTGCCCGACCCCGTTATCACTGCCAGTGGCTACCCCTTGCAGCGCCCGGCCTACTGGAACTGAACCTTACATGTCCTCTATCCGCTCCCCTAAAAAACTCATCGAAGTCGCGCTCCCGCTGGATGACATCAACGTCGCAAGCGCGCGCGAAAAGTCCATCCGCCATGGTCATCCCAGTACGTTACACCTATGGTGGGCGCGGCGCCCGCTAGCGACAGCGCGCGCAGTCATCTTTGCTCAGATGGTCAACGACCCCGGTGGCGAGCGTGGCTACTACGCGGGCAAAACCCGTGCGCAGGCGGACGCCGAACGCGAGGAGTTGTTCCAAATCGTGCGTGACCTGGTTCTCTGGGAGAACACCAGCAATGAGGAGGTGCTGGGGCGCGCCCGCGCAGCCATTGTCAAAAGCTGGCGCGAGACCTGCGCGCTTAACCCCGGCAAGCTAGGCTTTGACCCGGACGTGCTGCCTGCCTTTCACGATCCTTTTGCTGGTGGCGGCGCGCTCCCGCTTGAAGCGCAGCGGTTGGGGCTAAAAAGCTACGCCAGCGACCTGAACCCCGTAGCCGTGACCATCAACAAGGCCATGATCGAAATCCCTCCAAAGTTTGCGGGCCGCGCCCCGGTGGGGCCGCAAGTGGAGGCCGAGCGCGGCACCAAGAGCGGCACCCGTAACGCGTTTGAGGATTGGGGAGGCGCGCAGGGCCTGGCCGAAGACGTACGGCGCTACGGCGCATGGATGCGCGGGCAAGCGCAGCAATGCATTGGCCAGCTGTACCCTCCCTTTCGAGTTACTCCTGAATTGATAGCCGATAACGCTGGTGGAAGGAGCGCTACTGGCCAAAAAGACCATAAAAACGCGGGACTGGTCGGCTTGCAGCCGAACCAAGAGCTGACGGTGATTGCCTGGCTGTGGGCGCGTACGGTGAAAAGCCCCAACCCGGCATATAGCCACGTGGACGTGCCACTTGTCAGCACGTTCATTTTGAGCAGCAAGGTGGGTAAAGAGGCTTATGTTCAGCCTGTCATTGAGGGCCAAAGTTATCGCTTTGAAGTACGCACAGGGAAGCCTACGGATAGTGCTTCTAGCGGTGCAAGTGCTGGCAAGCGGGCTGGCTTTAACTGTCTGCTTTCTGGTTCTCCTATTGACTACAAATACATCCGGGCCGAGGGCAGTGCGGGGCGCATGGGTGCGAGGCTCATGGCGATCGTAGTGGAGGGAGCGCGTGCTCGCGTCTTTGTTGCGCCGACACCTGAACATGAAGCTGTTGCCCAGCAGGCTACGACCACATGGAAGCCAGAGACACCTTTGCATGGCAAATGCCGCGTTAACGTATCGAACTACGGCATGGATGTCTACGGCGACCTGTTCACATCCCGCCAACTGGTGGCGCTGACCACGTTTTCCAACCTGGTGCCTCAGGCCATTGCCAAGGTGCGGGCAGACGCCTTAACCGCAGGTATGGACGACGATGGCCGGGGATTGGACATTGGTGGCAACGGGGCCACTGCTTATGCGGAGGCTGTGGGGGTGTATCTGGCGTTTGCTTTAAATAAGGTGGCTGATCGCGGCTCCACTCTTGGACGTTGGGACCCTACACCTACACAAAGTGGCGTGATAAACACTTTCAGTCGTCAGGCTTTGCCGATGAGTTGGGATTTTGCTGAGTCAAACCCGCTTGGTGGTGCATCTGGGAACTACGTAAGCGCAACTGAGCTTGTTGCTAAGGCGTTACTCGCTGCTGCCCCCATTTCTGATGGCTACGCACAGCAGGCCGACGCCCAGACCCAAATAATTAGCGCCCACAAAGTTATCTCAACTGACCCGCCGTATTACGACAATATTGGATACGCTGACCTGTCCGATTTTTTCTATGTTTGGATGCGTCGCAGCCTGCGCCCTATATTTCCGAATCTTTATGCCACGCTGGCTGTGCCGAAGGCCGAAGAGCTCATTGCCACGCCTTATCGCCACGACAGCAAGGAAGAGGCCGAGGTCTTCTTTCTGGATGGTATGACCGCAGCCATGCACAACCTGGCGCAGCATGCGCACCCGGCTTTCCCCGTCACCATTTACTACGCTTTCAAGCAAAGCGACACCAAGGAAGGAGAAAGCACGCACAGCACGGGTTGGGAGACTTTTCTCGATGCGGTTTTGCGCGCTGGCTTCACGCTTACCGGCACCTGGCCCATGCGCACTGAATTGAGCAATCGCATGATTGGCTCGGGCGCCAACGCGCTGGCGTCCAGCATCGTTCTGGTCTGCCGCCAGCGCGATGCCAGCGCCGAGACCATCAGCCGCCGCGAGTTCCAGCGCCAATTGCGTGAGCACCTGCCCGAAGCGCTGGAAACGATGATTGGCGGCACCAGCGGTCAAAGCCCGATTGCGCCCGTGGACTTGGCGCAGGCCGCCATTGGCCCCGGCATGGCGATTTACAGCCAGTACGCGGCTGTGCTCAACCAGGACGGCACTCCCATGCGCGTGCACGACGCGCTGGTGCTGATCAACCGCGAAATCACCGAGTACCTAACGCCCGACGCGGGCAGCTTTGACGCTGACACGCTGTTTTGTAACAGCTGGTTCGAACAGTACGGTTGGGCCGAAGGCCCATTTGGAGAGGCCAATGTGCTGGCGCAGGGCAAGGGCACCACTGTGGCTGGGGTAGCCCAGGCAGGCATTGCAAAAAGCGGCGTCGGCAAGGTATGTTTGCTACGTTGGGCTGACTACGCAGCGGAGTGGGACCCGAAGCTCGACACCCGCAACCCTGTGTGGGAGGCCACGCACCACCTGATCCGCGCCCTCAACACCCAGGGCGAAGCCGCAGCCGGTGCACTGCTGGCTGCCATGCCCGACAAGGCCGAGCCCATTCGCCAGCTGGCATACCACCTCTACACGCTGTGCGAGCGTAAAAAATGGGCAGAAGACGCGCGTGCCTATAACGAACTCATCACTGCCTGGCACGCGGTGCTGGCTGCATCACGCGAGCAGGGCGCGCGCGGGGAACAACTTGGATTTGACGCATGAACATAAATGCCTCAGCTTCCGCATCTGATATCTGGGCTGTCATCAGCAAGGAAATTACGGGCATTCAACTGCTATGGGAAGCGGTGGAGGGGATGTATTTCAAGCAGTCTGCGTCCAACCGGCTGGCTTTGCTTGAAGCGAATACCCCACTGTTATTTCGACTCATTCAGACGTCCATGATGGAGTCACTGCTGATGCGCGTGTCGCGCTTGATGGACCCGGCAGTAACAGGTACCAAGCCGAATTTGAGTTTGAAGCAACTAACGAGCACAGATCCTGAACTTGGCCCAGCGGTGAGGGGGGTGTGCGAAGCATGGGATGCATCAGCTCTTAAAAATATCCGCAACAAGTATCTCAGCCACAACGACTTGGCGCGCTCCTTGAACGAGGAGCACACACTATCTATTCCCTTGTCAAGTGCTGACGTTGAGGCCATGCGTGGTCTTGCAGCCGCATTGCGCAGCTGCCGTCGTGTTGTCAGTCAAAAAGTTTCGGGCTCTGCATATTTGGATAAAACGCTCGACATCCAGATAAGCCATGAGATCGATGTGCTTGATCGCACGTTGATGGCGGGCGATTGCTTTTACCGATTGCTACCAGAGCATGCATTCCTGCAAGAAGCAATTTCAGCTGTCGAAGCAGATGCTGCGCAACGAATGAACTCGAAAAGAGAACAGATATGACCATCAAGCCCTGGCGCGAAGTCGCCCACCCCCACAAGGACGTGCTGGAAGGCACGTTCAAGCAAAGCGAATTTGCAGCGGACATCTCGCAGGTGCACGCTGGGACCGCGCCGCCTGAATACCAGGATGCAGAGAAGTTCTTTGCCCGAACGTTCATCACCGAGGGCATGCGCCTTCTGCTGCAAAGCGTGGCCGAGCGGCTGTCGGGCCGGGGTGGCGACCCAGTCATCCAGTTGCAAACAGCCTTTGGTGGCGGCAAGACGCACACGCTGCTGGCGGTGTACCACTTGGGCAGCCGCCAGTGCCCTACCGAGAAGCTTGCGGGCATCCCACCCATTCTGGATGCCGCAGGCGTGACGTCGCTGCCGCAGGCGCGGGTGGCGGTGATTGATGGCATCAAGTTCTCGCCCAGCCTGCCGCGCTTGCACGCGGGCATTACCGTAAACACGTTGTGGGGCGACCTGGCGGTGCAGTTGCTGGGGGCCGAAGGCTATGCGCTGCTGGCGGATGCTGACCAGGCGGGCACATCTCCCGGCAAGGATGCGCTGACTACGCTGCTGAAACGCGCAGCGCCATGCGTCGTGCTGCTGGACGAGCTGGTGGCCTATGTGCGCCAGTTGGAGCCAGGCAAGAGCTACCCAGGTGGTACGTTTGACAGCAACATCACCTTCATCCAGGCGCTGACCGAGGCCATGAAGGGTGTGCCTAACGCGATCTTGCTGGCATCTCTGCCGCAATCGGAAACCGAGTCGGCAGGAACGCAGGGGCAGCGCGCGCTGGACGTGCTGGAAAAATACTTTGGCCGCGTCGAGTCGGTGTGGAAGCCCGTCGCAGCAGAAGAAGCGTTCGAGATTGTGCGCAGGCGTCTGTTTGACACTGTGGGCGACCCAGCCCAGGTACGCGCCACAGCACGGGCTTTTAGCGAGCTATACCGACAGAATCCCACCAAGTTTCCGGCCGAGGCGCAGGAGGCGCGCTACGAAGAACGCATTGCAAATGCTTACCCCATTCACCCCGAGGTGTTTGACCGGCTGTACGAGGACTGGTCCACTCTGGATAAATTTCAACGTACGCGTGGTGTGTTGCAGTACATGGCCATCGTCATCCACCGGCTGTGGAACAGCAACGATAAGGACCCGATGATCATGCCCGGTTCGTTGCCGCTGGATGATGCGATGGTGCGAAACAAGAGCATTCACTACCTACCCAACGGCTGGGAGCCAGTGATTGAACGCGAGATGGATGGTCCGCGTTCGGCAGCCATGGATATCGACGGGCACGATACACGCTTTGGCAGCGTACAAGCCGCGCGGCGTGTGGCGCGCACTATCTTCTTGGGCAGTGCGCCATCCAACGCTGCGCAGGCCGTGCGCGGCATTCGAGTGGACGGCATCTTGCTGGGCGCCGTGCAGCCGGGGCAGCCCGTGGGCACCTATGAAGATGTCATCAAACGCCTGCGTGATCGCCTGCACTACCTGTATGGGGAAAAGGACAGCTACTGGTTTGACACGCGTCCCAACCTGCGACGCGAAATGGAAAGCCGCAAGGCGAACTTGAAAGACGCTGACGACGTGATGCCTGTGCTACGCGACCGCGTCGGCAGGGTGTTTTCAAAGGGCAACAACTTTGCGGGCATCCATGTTTTCACTTCGTCTGCCGACATACCCGACGACTTTGGCCTAGGGCCACGTCTGGTGGTGCTGCAACCAGGCGCTGGCTACCGCAAGCAAGACGAAGGGGCGGCACTGCTGGCCGCTACCGAAGTGCTGGAAAAGCGTGGCGATGCGCCACGGCTCAGACGGAACCGCCTGATTTTTCTGGCGCCCGATGGTGATGCTGTGCAACGCCTGCGGGACGCGGTGAGGACGTATCTTGCATGGAAGTCTATTTTGGAAGACGTGCAAAACCGCCGTATCGACCTTGGCACCTACCAGGCAGATCAGGCCAAGCGTGCCATGGACGGTGCCGAGGACGGCGTCAAACAGATGGTGCGCGAGACCTATCGCTGGCTGATGGTGCCCACCGAAGAGATGGTACGGGGCAAGCTGGCCCTGCGCTGGGAGGCCGTGGCATTGTCGGCTGCTGCGCCAAGCGTGGTCGAGGCCATTGAGAGCAAGCTCAAAGAAGAAGAGTGGTTGGTCAGTGCTTGGTCGCCAGTGCACCTTAACCGCATGCTGAACCAGTGGTACTTCAAGGAAGGCGTGACTGAGGTATCAGCCTTGAAGGTGTGGCAAGACAGTTGCCAATACCTGTATTTGCCGCGTCTGATGAACTCGGACGTTTTCGTTCAGGCGGTAACGGCAGGTTGCGCGAGCCGCGATGGCTTCGGCTATGCCGCAGCGAAGGAGGGCGAGCGCTGGCTGGGGTTCGTGTTCGGCCAGTCGGCACTGGTGACCATTGACAACGACAGTCTGCTAATCAGCCAGGACGCGGCGATGCAGCACCAGCAGCGCTTGGACCATGCGCAGCGCGAACGCGCCTCTGCCAACCTGGCGAGTGCCGCAGCGGGTGGGAATCCTCCGCTGGCGGGTGCGGATGCCGCGCCACGAGGGATAGTCGGGCAAGGGCTGGCACATTCCCGGCAAGATGCCACTGCCTCCACCCCGACCGTGGCATTGCCCAACCGGTTTTTTGGCACAGTGGAGGTGGATGCCACGACGGCCACGATGGATTTTTCGACCATCGTGAACGAGGTGATCCAGCACTTTGCAGCCCAGTCGGGCGTGGACGTGACCGTAACGGTGGAGATCGAAGCGCGTACCAAGCAGGGATTTGAAGCCGGCTTGCAGCGTGCGGTGAAGGAGAATTGTGGAGTGCTGAAATTCCGTTCAGCTAACTTCGAGAAAGAGTAAGCTGCCAGGCCGAAATGGTCGGTAGCCTCTGTCGACAAGTGGCAAGTCCACTTGCTAAAACGCCCACTTGTTTGCTACTTTGGTTTAACAACCAAGGAGTACCCATGAAGAAATCAAAGATGAGCGCTCGCACCTCCCCACAGCGGCGACTGGCGAGCAACACTACGCGCTATGTGGTGGACTACATTGACCACGCACCCGTCTGGCAAGGCCCCGTTTTTGCCAAGGGCGTGTTTAGGCCTACGCAAAACGGAGCGCCCGACACGCCACTGGAAATACGTTGGACATCCAAATTCCAGGACACGGCGCAATTCGTGCTACGCAGTCCCCGCGCACTCAACATCACAGACCAAGCTGTGTACTTCCATCTTTGCCAGCTTCTGGCGGCTGGTAAGGGTGTGGTGCTTGGAGTTGACGACCCCGAATATGCGGCGTGGCAAGATGCCATCGCCGCCAAAGGTTTTGGGGCAGGCGATAGCATGAGTTTAGTCTGTGTCACCCCCTTGGACCTTGCTGCGGGGATTGGTTTGACCCGAACTGGCACCAATGCGAAAAGCGTGATCGAATCTCTCAGTCGCTTGGCGCAGGCAATGATTGAGCGAAAGTTCCTATTTGAGGGGCGCGAACTCCAAGGTACCGGTCGGTTCCTGGGATTCATGATTGGAGATAGAAACTTGCGCATCGCCCTGCACTTCGAGTCATCCAAACTTGCGGAAAAACGGACTAGGGTTGCTTGGATCAATATGCGAGAGCATCGGTGCGTGCGCAGCAAGCCGGCCAAACGGTTGCACGCATGGCTATCGGCATGGGCCTCACCCATCCAGAGGAAGCCCGTTGGCTGGGATAGCCTGTTGGCTAACGTCTGGGGCGAGGCGCCTGCATCGCCTTCCATCCGTAAGGACCGCATGCGTACCTTGCGTAAAGCTATCAAGGAGGTTGGAAAACTCCCTGGGTGGTCTTGTGTCATTACCGAGGATGGCAGACAGTTGCTGGTACAGAAACCTCCGTTTGCTGGCACCACAGCCCAGAAAATTGAACCTTCGCTAATGGGCGCAATAGCAGGACAGGCCGCAGCTGCAACCCCCTCCGCAGTCGCTGTAACGGCCACTGATTCCGTTGGAACGCCCACCAAAGTCGCTGGAACCCCCACCTTCGATCCGCTGGAAGCCGCCTGCATCGCGGGTTCGGAGGAGCTTGTCTTTGCCCTCTAAGACCAACCAGGAAATCAATAAGATTTTCCATGGTCTTGTTGGCGAAGCCCCGTCGACTGAGCTCCGAGGCGTCGCCCTTGAAGGGATCGCAACATTGCGTCGGCTAAAACGTTACTAGCCAATGGTAGTGAGTGATATCAAATCGACATCAAGCTGATGCCTGAATTCAGGCATCTCTGGAAAAATGGTGGAGTAGGCGATGTGACAGTGCATGTTCATAGATTAGGACGCATGCAGTTGCGTGCGGCTTGGGCATGACGCAAATGCGTAAACAAACACTATCCACAGCAACGTGCCGAAGACGATGCATCGTATGGTGACGCGTTCACCAATATCGTGGATGATGAAGTTCTGATGCAAGTGCTATCGGCCAGCACGTTCCAGCGCTCTCAGACCATCGCTGTGCAATTGCTGCCGATGCGGGATCGAAACGGTATCTCGTTCTTTTTGATTCAATGTCGATTGCAGCCAAAGTAGCGCGCCCAGAATCAGCGCGCGGTCATACTGCGTCGATTGGGCGCCCAAGCCACGACGTATCGGGCTTGACCCGTCATCGTTTGATTGCTGATCCTCTTTACCGAGAGGAATCGCCAGCCCAGCCTTTTTGACCAAGGCCCCCAGTACGATTTTCTCGTGCGCGTCAATTCGCCGTTCCATGCGTTCGACGCGTGCGTGGCTCACCCGCTCTAAATGTTCCGCACGTGCCTGCAACTGCTGGGCCTTCTGCCGCAGTGCAGCTTCGCGTATCCGCAGCCTTGCAAGTGAGTTGCCCTCGACGGGTTGAGTGGATGATTTTTCGTCGTGAGCGGTCATGACTTCCTCTTTGTGCTTTCTCGACCCTGCTTTTGATTGCAATGTCGAAATCAATCTGGCACTTTGGTAGTCAAGCAGTCAAGCAATTCGAGGGAGTGAGACCCAGCCAAGCGCACTGATACAAACGTTCCGTTTGTGCGCGCCTGGCAGGGCCTTAAAACAGCCGGGGCCATACAGCCCCTCGCCACACGATCCCCCTTTGCCCTACTGCTGGCAAAGGAGTTTCTATGGCGATATTTCATTTCTCAGCAAAAGTTATCACGCGCACCGACGGCGGCAACGCTGTTGCTGCTGCGGCCTATCGCGCTGGAACGCGCCTGACCTGTGAGCGTACAGGTCAGACGTTTAACTACACCCGTAAGAGTGAGGTCACATACCGCGCCATCTGTGCACCATCCAATTCTCCTTCCTGGGCATTCACGCGCGGTGAGTTGTGGAACCAGGTCGAATTTGCAGAGACGCGGGTAAACAGTCAACTCGCCCGCGAGGTTGAAGTGTCGTTGCCCATCGAACTGACTCATGCGCAGCATGTGGCGCTCCTGAACGACTACGTCCAAGAGCAGTTCGTGAGCCAGGGCATGGTGGCGGACATTGCATTGCATGCAAAGTCCGGCAACCCCCATGCCCACATTCTGATAACGCTGCGCGATGTCACCGCCGATGGCTTTGGCGCGAAACGCAGGGACTGGAATGACAAGGTATTGGTCACGCATTGGCGTCAATCGTGGGCCACTGCCTGCAACGCAGCGTTGGAGCAGGCTGGATGCAGCGAACGTATCGATCACCGTAGCAACAAAGCCCGTGGCATTGATGCCCCCGCAACTGTGCATCTAGGCCGACGCACCCCGCTCAATAGCGAGGCATGGGATGCGCGGGCTGATTTCAACGCATGGGTTCAGACCAGCGTCGAACTGGCGAAAGTTCAGGCTGAGGTCAAGCGCGTGCAGTCGCAAATCATTGACCTGACTTCCACTATCAGCCAGGCGCTGGCCGAGCGGGACGCAAAGCAAGTCAGTGGAAAGCCCGCTGGCAGCACCAACGCATCACGTATTTGGACGCCTGGCCGCAATACACCAAAGCGAGATTTTTCTATTGCGGGGATTTTGAGTCGTCGCATGGCTGTTGTGCCTGTCGCACAGCACACGACTACTTCCCCGCAAACACAACCCACACCGTCGTCCGAGTCTTCGCATGTCTCGTCCGATTTTTCAAAAGGAGGTGAATCATGCTGATTTCCGTTTTGTTGCGTCTGATCGCAAACATTTTTGTGACCCGTCCAGCGGGTATTGAACCTGGCCAATGGAGCCACCATGCCGAGCAAGCGGTGCAGGTTTTGGAGTCCCGGCATTTCCGCATCGCTTTGCCTGCGAGGCCTGCTAGAAAGTTAGTGCCACCAAGACGCGAATGGACATATGCGCCGGTAGCTGGAACTGGCAGTGAAGGGGAGTGGACATGCACGCCATGAACGCTATTTCCCTATCATCCCAGACGAGTCCTGCCGGCTCGTTGCCGTCCGCTCCCAGCGCGTGGAAGGCTGCTCACTACTTCTATCGCATCCACGACCCGGCAAGCTTTGAGTGGCTGAACAGCCTCACACCTATGAGCGGTACACAGCAACCACAGGTAGGCCGTTGCTTTGGCATGGACGCAGCCTATGTCGCGTTGGACCTCTTGCGCTGGTTTCCTAACGAGACCTTGCTGGCCATCCCATACCTGGCCGCACCGCCGCCAGACTACTTTTTTGTCTGTAATTCGAGTGGGCAACGCTGGTGGTGTTTTGTGGTGCTGCGCAAACAAGGCCAAGCTGGGTCCACGCTGGTCTTTGACATCGACCCTTCGGTGTTGCTCATCGTGGGTTTGGGTTTGCGCGAAACGCATGTCGATGCAGTAACCGGAGTAACGACGCAGCGGTCAGATTTTGCGATTGCACCAAATGCGGCAGTTTTGTGTCCGATGGACAACGTGCGCATTGGATACCAGCGCATGAGCCCGCAAACGGGTGAGTATTTCCGAGTCAGCGAGGGCGCTGGCATAGGGAGTGGGAACCGTGTACCGACGTTGGGCGATGTGCTTGGAGAGGCATCGAAACTTCCACAAACCGCTTCGATTGAAGTGTCCATCGGTTCACCCGTATTTGGTGTGAGCATGGGTATCAATGACGACACAGGGTTGATGCGACTCGTGGAATCGATGGCGAGTGTGGGAGGTGCTTTATGAGCGGCACGCTACACACATTTATCAGCATCACACCCGGCATGGCGAGGGCGTTGATTGCTGAAATGGAAGCGGTGCTGGATGGCGAGGCCAGCTACTTCCATGCCGAATTGTGGACGGAAGACGGGCGGCAAGTTGGGCTGCATATGAGTAGCCCAGAGGATGTTCCAGACGATGGAGGGCCGCACTATGAGTGAAGCCAACACATCCCGAAAATCCGCAACGGCAACAAAGCGTGACTTGTACCAAGAGGTCACCGATAAGCTGATTGAAGCCATCGAGGCGGGCACTGCTCCATGGCAGCGGCCATGGAGCGAGGTCGCATCCGCTGGCTTGGCCATGAACGGCGTCAGTTCGAGGCACTACAACGGCGTCAATGCCTTGTTATTGATGATGACAGCCCAAGTGGAAGGTTTTACCGACAACCGGTGGTTCACGTTCAAGCAGGCCAACGATCTGGGTGCCAAGGTGAAGAAGGGCAGCAAGTCCACCCCGGTGTATTTCTTCAAAATGTTGGATGCACGTGGGACCGAAGTGGAAGGGAAGGCGACAGGCTCTGATGCTGGAAAGCCGGAGCGGCAGATTCCGTTCTTGACCGAGTACCGGGTGTTTCATGCGAGCCAAATTGAAGGGGTCGAAGCGCTGGCACAGCCCGAGCGGCCGTGGTCACCTATTGAGGCCGTGCAGCAGCTGGTGGATCGCATGCAGCCGGAAATTCGCTATGGCGGCGACAGGGCTTTTTACGCGCCAGGCCCTGGGAGAGATTTCATTGTCCTCCCTCACGAGAGTGCTTTTCCTACGAAAGAAGCTCATGCTGGAACCCTCGCACATGAGCTGGGACATTGGACAGGTGCGGAGCATCGGCTCAATCGCATTTTTGGTACGTGGGGCACCGAGGCATACGCAGCAGAAGAATTGAGAGCGGAGATTTTTTCAGCGTGCCTATGTGCAGAGCTCGGGATTGCAACGCCTTTGGACAACCATGCCGCGTATGTCGGTTCGTGGGTCAAGAAGCTTCGCGAAGACAAATTCGAGATATTTCGCGCTGCGAAGGATGCACGCAGGATGGTGGACTTTGTCACTGGGCGATTGGTGCTGGATATGAATCCCGAAGAGGCGACGAAACCAATGACCACACCAGCATTTGTACCGGTGCAGCAGCCAGAATCTGAACCTGCACCGGTCGCTTTGTCTGCCGTGCTGGCGCGGGCGCGCAAGGCGGTTAAGCAGGGAGAGCGCGTACGAAGACATGAGCTCGTGCCCGTGGCCCGCACGCTGGAAGGACAGGGCCTGGGAGTTGGCGCATCCAAAGGGATGGGGGCGTGATGTGTTTGTGCATACCGGCGCTCGCCGGGCGGGATGGCGCCCCACTTGTGTTTTGTGAGGTCCGTTTGCTACCTTAATTTTCTAATCAAAGGAAAACACAATGACTACCTCACAGCACTCTGTCTCCATCTCCGCAGAATCCACGGATCGCCGCTGCCGCTACTGGGCCAAGCGCATCGACGCTGGCATGGCGTTGGGTTTGCCCAGCACTATGAAAGGAGCCAAAGACATCTCTGGCCCGTACCTGGCGCAAGGGGAGGAAGAGCTGGCTATGGGGGATTTCCTTATCGAAGGCGAACAGGCTCGTCATCGCCACCCCGAGCGTGGTTTGACGTACCGCCTTGGATACATGGGAATTGATGGTGCGTTGTACCGTCTCACTCCGTCCAATGAGCATAAGCAGGCGTTGAAGGCGGGCGGTATGCCTGTGGACTTTCTCAAAGGAGCTGGCGAGCTGGCGGCCTGTGTGCAAATCATCCATGGGCTGCGCCTGGGCCTGCACGCGGACGTGGTGCCCATCGAAACATCGGCCGTGCCAGTGTCCATGGACGACTATGCGCGTACGGCGCAACTGCATCAGGTGTGGTTCGAGCCGAGCGATGAAGAGCGTGCTCCGACGGCTTGGCGTATCTTTCAGCAGGCGGCTGCTTTGGCTCGCATAGTCAGTGCGCAAGGCGGGCTGGAAAGGGTGCCTCACTTGGATGCTTTGCTGCTCGATTGATAGGCGGTGATTACCGAGAACCTTGAAGAGGCCTCCCGCGTGGAGGCCTTTTCACTTTCCTGCACTCGCCACGGGCTTGCCTCATGCCAGCCAGGGCTGTCATGGGAGCTTGCGGTTCCATGGCGAAGGGTGTGGGCTGTGCGGTGTGCCGTGGGATGCGGCGGTGCTCCGGGTGCGTTCCTTGTGCAGGGCCGAAAGGAACGAGCCCATGCCCCTATTTCGCAGCATCCCCCATCACACCACATGCGCCATTTTTGCAGCACTGTGGGCTGCTGTGTTAGCTGCCCGGCTAGGAGCTGTGGACCCGAGAGTGCTATCTGGCCATCCCGTGGCAGCAGCCCATCGCGTTGAACGCGCTCGCGTCAGTTCACCTGGGCGGGTAGTCAATCTCCGGGTGTGCCACTGTGCCATTCCAATGCTCATCTGATAAGGACTTCAATAGCACCGAAGCGTCCGCAAATGGTAGACGCTTGATTCGCCTGCGTGTTGGTCGGCTGATTTCAGTGGGCGGCATGAACGCAACCCTCCTAACGCTTTCCCAATCGGTTGTGCTTTGCACAAGTGTCATCATTTGCAAGGTGAAGGGAAATGGGCTTGCGACGTGATTGGTCGGCTTGTAGAACGCGTGATACTTGTCACGCCAGGCCGTGGATCCTGGGCACACGTGCTCCGTATCAATGTCCCATTTGGCCAAGTCAAAGATGAGGTAGCCCCGCCTACGGAGCGCATACGCTTGCATCTCACGATTGGGCTCGTCAAGAAGCGCGAGGGTGGCTGGGTCTTTGTGGAGCACGGCCCACTTTTGCTGGTCGTTCATATTCGTCCTTTCGTTGTTGAACAGGACGAAGTTTTTCAGGGAACGGACGTTCTGATAAGAAGCCCAAAGAACGCCAGAGAACCGCTAGACCGGTGTAGCCAAAATGTAGCTAAATTAACGAACTAATATGTGTTTTGCCAATGAAAAGGGTGAATTTTTCAGATGCTGCTGCATCATGGGGGTGTGGGCGGCGAGCGGCGAGAGGGTGGCGTCGGTCAAAATAGGAAGGTGCGGTGGGGAAGAGCCTGAATGATACGCACCGAAGGCGTGGCGACCGAACCCACTTGGCACTGTCCGGCTTGTGACGGATTGGGCCTGTTTGCAACCGGGTGGCCCAAATTGTGCTGGGCAAGGTGATAATTTGACTAGCGCAACCCGCGTGGAATTGTTGGATCAACCCAATTTTGAGATTTTGAATCGTCAATGACAGCGTCAAAAAAATCTGAAACATTGCTCAACACACCCGAGTTGGCGCTGTTTTCGATTGCCTTTCACAAAAGCCCGGTGCCCAGCTCGGTCACCCGGCTAGAAGATGGGCTGGTGGTTGACGTGAACGACGCTTGGTGCGCTTTAACGGGGTATTCCAGGGCTGAATCCCTGGGTAAAACAACCGTAGCACTGGGTCTGTGGGGTCATGGGGGACGGCGCGAATCGACCCTCTCGGCCATGGGCGCAGCGAAGAGCAGCTTGAAAACGGTGTCCATTGAAACCGCGCTGGTCACCAAAGATGGCACGCACCGCCCCATTCAATCCAGCCTGACAAAGTTCGATATCGGTGGGGTTGCCCACCTCTTTTGTGATTTTGTCGATGTTCGGGGCCAGCAAGACTCGTCCAAGCTGTTGCACGAAAAGCTTGAATTTATCGAAAAGCTGACCAATCGCGTGCCGATCATGCTGTTTCAGTTTCGCTTGCGGGCTGACGGAACAGCGCATTTCCCTTATGTGACCAGCGGGCTGCGGCGCGTGTTCAACGTCACCGCGCAAGACCTGACCGAAGACGCGTCCAACGCTTTTGCCGCAATTTACCCAGGCGATGTTGACTTGATCTGGCCCCAAATCAAAGCCTCAGCCCAGGCGATGGTGCCTTGGCAGCAAGAATTTCGCATTAAAACAGCCGACGGGGCCACCATGTGGCTGCATGGCGATGGTTTGCCTGAGCGTCTGCCGGATGGGTCGGTCATTTGGTATGGGTCGCTGACCGACATCACCAAACGCAAGGCAGAGCAAGCCGAGCTGGAACGCGCCCGCGAAATGGCAACTGAAAAAGCCAACGCACTGACCGTGGCCATGGACAACATGGCACAGGGCTTTTTAACCGGTGACGCCAGCGGCAAAATCACTCGCTACAACAAGCGGTTTCTGGACATGCTGGACATTCCAGAGGGCGTGATGCAGTCCATCAAGGATGGGGCTGAACTCATTCAATTCCAAAAACGACGCGGGGACTTTGGTGAAAACTTCATTTGGGTCGAGACCGACGCCCGCGCCACGCTGGAACGCGCCACCTTGCAAATGGGCCCCGAACGCTACATGCGCAAAACCCGGGCAGGCCGATCGCTTGAAATCAGAACCCACCTGCTGCCCGATGGCGGCGTGGTGCGCACCTATGACGACGTCACCCATTTTGTGGAGGCGCAAGCCGCGCTGCACACCAGCGAGGCCCGTTACCGCAGCCTGACGGAGCTGTCATCGGACTGGTACTGGGAGCAAGACGAGCAGTTTCGCTTTGTGCGGGTGGACGGCTATCAGAATTACTCCGACGATGCGGGCGAGAGTTTCATTGGCCACTGCCGTTGGGACACAGGTGCGCGCGGGGTGACCGAGGCGCAGTGGGACGAGCACCGCAGGGCTTTGCAAGCGCATGAGGTGTTTCGCAATTTTGAAATGCAGCGCCAGGTGGCAGACGGCACGGTGCGGTGGTCGTCCATCAGTGGCGCACCTATTTTTGACGCGGCGGGCGAGTTTCGGGGTTACCGGGGTGTGGGCCGGGACATTACCGAGCAAAAAAAATACGAAGACGAAACCCAGCGGCTGGCGTTTTACGACACGCTGACGGGTTTGCCCAACCGCCGCTTGCTGCTTGACCGTTTGGGCAAAGCCCTGGCGACGACCGAGCGCAGCCGCACGCGGGGGGCCTTGTTGTTCATCGATTTGGACAACTTCAAGGACTTGAACGACACCTTGGGGCACGACGTGGGCGACCAGTTGCTTGAAAAGGTGGCGAACCGCTTGGTCGCCTGCATTCGCCAAGGCGATACCGTGTCGCGTTTTGGCGGCGACGAATTCGTGGTCATGGTCAAGGATTTGCACTCGGACGTGTCTGAAGCGGTGCGCCAGGTCAAGACCGTGGGCGAGAAGATTCTGGACACCTTGAATTTGCCGTTTGAACTGCAAGGCAGTGTGCATT
The DNA here is from genome assembly GCA_031386665.1 of Rhodoferax sp. Lineage (GTDB taxonomy): Bacteria > Pseudomonadota > Gammaproteobacteria > Burkholderiales > Burkholderiaceae_C > JANYCG01. The sequence continues at coordinate 26,973 of JANNCN010000137.1, forward strand.
TCAGCACCCCCAGCATTGGCGTGACGCTGTTCAGTGGGCAGCACCAGTCGGTGGACGAACTGCTGAAACGCGCCGACCTGGCCATGTACCAGGCCAAGGGTGCAGGGCGCAACACCATGCGCTTTTTTGACCCCGAAATGCAGTCGGCAGTGGCCCGGCGCGCGGCGCTGGAGCTGGATATGCGCCAGGGCTTAGATCGGGGCGAGTTCACCTTGTATTACCACTCGGTGATGAACGCACGTGGCGAGGTTGAGGGGGTCGAAGCCCTTTTGCGCTGGTTGCACCCGCAGCGCGGGCGTGTCAGCCCTGCCGACTTCATTGGCGTGGCAGAGCAAACCGGTTTGATTCTGCCGCTGGGTCATTGGGTGCTTAAAGCGGCCTGCGATCAGCTGGTGGTGTGGAGCCAAAACGAACGAACCGAAGGGCTGACCATGTCAGTCAACATCAGCCAGCGCCAGTTCAGGCAAAACGAGTTTGTAGCCGATGTTTTGGGCACTATGCGCCAGACCGGTGCCAGCCCGCACCGCTTGAAGCTGGAACTGACGGAGAGCCTGCTGGTCACCGACGTGCCTGAAGCCATTGTCAAAATGAGCGAATTGCGCGCCCATGGCGTGCGTTTTGCGCTGGATGACTTTGGTACAGGCTATTCGTCGCTGTCTTACCTCAAGCGCTTGCCGCTGGACGAGCTAAAAATCGACCAGTCTTTTATTCGCGACGTGACCAACGACCCCAAAGACGCCGCGATTGCCTTGACCGTGATGGCCCTGGGCTTCAGTTTGGGGCTGGCTGTGGTGGCCGAAGGGGTTGAGACACAAGGCCAACGCGACTTTTTGGCCCGCGCGGGTTGCGAGTATTTTCAGGGCTATTTGTTTGGCCAGCCGGTACCGATTGAAGACCTGCAGCTCGATTCAGTCGTTCCGGGTTTTGCCAGCACTCAGTCGCATATTTTGATTTAACTCCCTGCCACTGCCGCCTTGTCGGCCGCAGACGCAAACTTGCTGTATTTGGCGAACAAGCCCACCATTTGGCCGTAAATTTTTGGGTTGCCTGCCAGGCATTCCTTGTGGTCTAAAAAGTCGGCCTCACCCGTGAAGTTGCCAACCAAGCCACCGGCTTCGGTCACCAATAGCGAGCCCGCGGCCATGTCCCAGGGCGACAAACCGGCTTCAAAAAAGCCATCGGTGTAGCCTGCGGCGACATACGCCAAATCGAGCGCAGCGGCACCAGGGCGGCGCAATCCAGCGCAGCGCGGCATGATCTCGCCCATCATGGCCAGGTAAGTCTGAAAGTTGTCGCCCGGACGAAACGGAAAACCCGTGGAAATCAGGCACTCTTGCATGCGAATGCGCTTGGACACCCGCAGGCGGCGGTCGTTCAAATAGGCGCCTCGGCCTTTGGACGCGGTGAACAGGTCGTTGCGGGTGGGGTCGTACACGACAGCTTGCTCAACCTTGCCTTTGACGGTCAGCGCAATGCTGACGCAGTAAACCGGCAGGCCGTGAATGAAATTGGTGGTGCCGTCCAGTGGGTCGATCACCCAGACGAATTCAGAGTCTTTGGCACCGTGCTCTTGGCCCGATTCTTCAGCCAAAATGCCGTGGCCGGGGTAGGCAGTCAGCAGGGTTTCGATGATGGCTTGCTCGGCGGCCTGGTCGACTTCGGTCACAAAATCATTCACCTGTTTTTGTGAAATGCGAACGGCCTCCACATCAAGCGCTGCACGGTTGATGATTTTGCCCGCTTCGCGTGCGGCCTTGATAGCCACGTTGATCATCGGGTGCAGATTTGGAGAAGCCATAAATTGTGAATTGAAGAACGGTTGGAAAGCAGCCAGGCGATGCAGGCGGCGACAATGCAAGTATTTTACCCGGCACGGGCTTGGTGGCATGTTTTGGCTCAGGTCAGCGCTTGACGGCGGCTCTTGAGCTCATCATTTCGCGCCCCTATCGGCCTTGTTCGCCCCTGTTCGACCTTGTTCAAGTCGTGTTTCACCCCCTATTCAACCGCATGCAGACTCTTCCGGCCACCCGTTTCATTCTGATCAACACCAGCCACGCGGGCAACGTGGGGGCCTGCGCGCGCGCCATGAAAGTCATGGGGTTCACTGACTTGGTGCTGGTGGCCCCGCGCTGGGCCAACGTGCTGCGCCGCGAAGAGACGATTCAACGCGCCAGCGGTGCGCTGGACGTGCTGACCAACGCCCGCATTGTGGACACGCTGGACGACGCGCTAGACGGCATCACCCACCTGTGCGCCACCGCTATGACGCCACGCGACTTTGGTCCGCCCACGGTGGCACCGCGCGCGCATTTTGAACAACTGGTGGCCAGCCAGTCGGCAATGCCGCAAACCGGCGTGGCATTTTTATTCGGTTCAGAGCGTTTTGGCATGAAAAACGAAGACGTTTACCGCAGCCATGCGTGTTTGAGCATTCCGACCAACCCGTCGTTTGGCTCCTTAAACCTGGGCGCTGCGATTCAAGTCATTGCCTATGAGTGGCGGCTGGCATTGGGCGGGTTTGACGTGCAATCTGCAACGCCTGAGCCCGTTTTGGCCGATGCCAAACAGGTGGCAGGCATGCTGACGCATCTTGAGGAGTCGCTGGTGGCCATTGGGTTTTTGGACCCCGCAGCGCCCAAAAAGCTCATGCCGCGCCTGAACCAGCTTTTTAACCGCGCTTCAGTCACGCAAGAGGAAATCCACGTGCTCAGAGGTGTTGCCAAATCGATGCTGGAAGCGGCGCGCCGCGCAAAAGGCTAGACTTCAAATACTTGACTAAATTAATCATGTTTTCACGCCTTCGCCTCGACATTCAGACCATTCTTGACCGCGACCCGGCTGCCCGCAGTACCTGGGAGGTGTTGACCTGTTACCCAGGACTGCATGCTTTGGTGTTGCATCGGCGCGCCCATTGGTTCTGGAACCACGGCTTTAAATGGCTCGGGCGCTTTGTCTCGCACCTGTCGCGGTTTTTTACCGGTATTGAAATTCACCCCGGGGCCAAAATCGGCGAGCGCGTGTTTTTTGACCATGCCATGGGCGTGGTGGTGGGCGAAACCGCTGAAATTGGCGACGGCTGCACGATTTACCAGGGCGTGACCTTAGGCGGCACGTCGCTGTACAAAGGTGCCAAACGCCACCCCACGCTGGGCAAAAACGTGCTGGTCAGCGCCGGGGCCAAGGTCATGGGCGGCTTCACCGTGGGCGACAACGCCAAAATCGGCACCAACGCGGTGGTGATCAAACCCGTGCCAGCGGGGGCAACGGCGGTGGGCATTCCGGCGCGCATCATCATGCCCAAAACGACCGACGGCACCGAGCAAGCCAGTGGCGACGCGGCCATGGTCAAAGAGTTTTCGGCCTACGGCATCACCCACGACGACCTAGACCCCATGAGCCAAGCCATGAAAGGCCTGATCGACACCGCGTCCAGCCAGGATCACCAAATTGCCTTGCTCTGGAAAGCCATTGAGACTTTGCAATCGGGTCGCCAAGTCAGCAACTGCGTGCCTAGCGACGCGGCGCTGAAAGCCTGTTTTGAGGCGGAGAAGATTAGCCAGTTGGTGGGGAAGTAGGCGGCGATTCTTCACGCGCGGTCGGCCTGAACGCCCGCGGCGCGGCTGGCGCACAAAGTCGCAGGCTACCAACGTGACGTTCAGGGCGACCATCTACAGCGCTCAGCATCAGGGCCGCCGAGCAAACTCGCCTGCAGCTCAAACAATGCGCGGCTCTGTGGGTCTGAGGTCAGGGCGCGGGGCCAAATTGGGGTCAGATCGCGATTACCGGAAAGAGACGCAAAGCGGCGAATTCG
>JANNCN010000154.1:0-2668 GCA_031386665.1 Rhodoferax sp.
GGTGTGGAACCAATCCAGGTACTGGCCCCAATTCACTGGGTAATCGACGCCTCCTTTGGGCTGCTTCTTTGGCTTGCTCATCAGCCGATTCTGACACCAGTGGAGCTAAGGGGATAGCCCACCCTGCAGGTTCTTTTTTTCCAAAAAGCACCCAAAACCAAGTTAAGCATCCGCAACCCAACCCCTGCCCTGCAAAAAATCCTCAGCCGACGTAAGATAGTTTTCGCCTCTCAAAAAGAGGCGTCAAACCCCACTCATCCAAGGACTCAATTCATGGCCCAACTCAACGTGAATGGCACAGTGCGAACTTTTGAAGTTGAAGGGGACACACCTTTGCTGTGGGTGCTGCGCGAGCTACTCGGGCTGACCGGCTCCAAATATGGCTGTGGCATTGCGCAATGCGGCTCGTGCACGGTGCATATTGACGGGGTGCCCACCCGGTCTTGCGTGCGGCCTGTGTCAACCGTCAGCGCGACTGAAAAAATCATGACCATTGAAGGCCTGTCGCCCAATGGCCAGCACCCGGTGCAAAAGGCCTGGGCCGCGCTGGACGTGCCTCAATGCGGGTTTTGCCAAAGCGGCATGATCATGGCGACTGTGGCTTTGCTGAAAGAAAAACCCAAACCGACCGATGCCGACATTGACGCGGCCATCACCAACATTTGCCGCTGTGGCACCTACAACCGCATCCGCGCGGCCATCAAAGTGGTGGCCAATGGTGGCGACACCAAAACCGCTGCTTTGTCCATTCAACATGCTGACGGGAGCACCACATGAACATAGTCTCCTCTAAACCATTGCCTCGCGCAAAACCTGGCGTATCGCGCCGCAATTTCATGGGCGGCACAGCAGCGGCAGCAGGCGGCTTGGTGGTGGCTTTTCACATTCCATTCAGCGGCGAGGCGGTGGCGCAAACCGCAATGCCCACAGAGGTGAACGCCTGGGTGGTGGTCAAACCCGATGACAGCATCGTCATTCGCATTGCCCGCTCTGAAATGGGCCAGGGCACGCTGACAGGCTTGGCCCAACTGGTGGCCGAAGAACTGGACGCCAACTGGGCCAAAGTCACAACCGAATACCCCACCCCAGGCCAAAACCTGGCGCGCAACCGCGTGTGGGGCAACTTTGGCACGGGCGGCAGCCAAGGCATTCGGCAATCCAACGAGTACGTGCGCAAAGGCGGCGCGGCCGCCCGCATGATGCTGGTGCAAGCCGCAGCCACTGAATGGAATGTGCCAGTGGCCGAATGCCGCGCCGCCAGCAGCGTCATCACCCATTTGCCGACCAACCGCACCGTGAGCTACGGCAAAGTCGCCGAAGCGGCGGGCAAATTAACCGCCCCACTTCCCGCCAACGTGGTACTGAAGGACCCAAAAGACTGGAAATTGGCTGGCAAGCGTTTGGCGCGGCTGGACACGGTCGACAAAACCACCGGCGCGCAGATTTACGGCATGGACTTGACCCTGCCCGGCATGCTGAACGCGGCCATCAAAGACTCGCCCGTGTTTGGCGGCAAGGTCAAAAGCTTCAATGCGGCTGCCATTGCGGGGCGGCCGGGTGTGAAAAAAGTAGTGAAAGTCGGCGATTCGGCGGTTGCCGTGATTGCTGACACCTGGTGGCGCGCCAAAACCGCCTTGGACGCCCTGCCCATTGAATGGGACAACGGTATCAGCGCAGGCGGTGCCGACAACGCCAAAGCCTCTAGCGCAGACTTCGCTAAAGTCATGCGCGCCGCGTTGGACGCGCCAGATGGCGTGGTCGGCAACCAAAATGGCGACGCCAAAGCCGCCATTGCCGGGGCCGCCAAACGGATCGAGGCGATTTACAGCTACCCCCACCAAAACCACGCCTGCATGGAGACCATGAACGCCACGGCCCGCTACACGCCCGAGCGCTGCGAAGTTTGGACGCCCACCCAAAATGGCGAAGCCGCACTGGCCGCCACGGCAGAAGTCGCGGGCTTGCCGCAATCCAAGTGCGATGTGTACAAACTGCACTTGGGCGGCGGTTTTGGCCGACGTGGCATGACCGATTACGTGCGCCAGGCCGTGGCCTTGGCCAAGGAAATGCCGGGCACGCCGATCAAACTCATTTGGTCGCGTGAAGAAGACATGCTGCACGGGCGTTTTCACCCCACGTCGCAGTGCAAAATGTCGGCGGGGCTGGACGCGCAAGGCAACATCACCGCGCTGACGATGCGCATTGCCGGGCAGTCCATCTTGTCGCAAGTGGCACCGCAAAACATTGTGGCAGGCAAAGACCCGGTGGTGTTTCAGGGCCTGAACCCACCCAGCCCCGAGGCGCAGCTGACCTACAGCTTTCCCAACCTGCTGATCGACCATGCCATGCGCAACCCCAATGTTCCGGTGGGTTTTTGGCGCGGCGTGAACTTAAACCAAAACGCGATTTACATGGAGAGCTTCATTGACGAAATCGCGTTTGAAACCAAGCAGGACGCGCTGGCCTTGCGCCGCAAGCTGCTGGCCAGTAACCCCAAAGCCTTGGCGGTTTTGAATGCCGCAGCCGACAAAGGTGGTTGGGGCAAACCCGCAGCGCCGGGTGTTTTCAGAGGTTTGGCCCAAACCCACGGTTTTGGCAGTTTTGTCGCCGCCTGCGCCGAGGTGTCGGTCAGCGCCGACGGCATCGTTAAAGTGCATCGCATTGTGGC
>JANNCN010000065.1:0-19525 GCA_031386665.1 Rhodoferax sp.
GGTCTCGAAATATTGCTTGCTGAATGGCAAGTCGAAAACATGTGAAATGCGGCCAGGGCGAGGCGACATCACGATGAGCCTGGTACCCATGAACAGCGCTTCTTCAACACTGTGGGTGATAAAGAACACCATCTTTCCGGTGTCTCGCCAAACTTTCAAAATCAACTCCTGGGCCCGCTCACGCGTGAGCGCATCGAGCGCGCCCAGTGGCTCATCCATCAACAAAATGGCCGGATCACTTGTGAGCGCCCGGGCAATGCCAACGCGCTGTTGCATGCCACCAGACAATTCGTAGGTGGCCGATTGTTCAAACTGCTCAAGCCCAAGCAGCTTGATGAAATCCCGGGCGATTTTCTCGCGCTTGGCCTTGTCCTGCCCCTGAATCTTCAAACCGAACGCCACATTGTCCAGAACATTGAGCCACGGTAGCAGGGCGTGCTTCTGGAAAACCACAGAGCGGTCAGCGCCGGGGCCGGTGACAACTCTTTCGTTGAGTGAAATCTCCCCTTCACTGGGCGCCATGAACCCGGCGATCAGATTGAGCAGCGTTGATTTGCCGCAGCCCGATGCGCCAAGCGCCACCACGAAGTCTTTTTCATGAATCTCCAGATTGATATTCTGGAGTGCATGTACCGGCGGCTTACCCTTCACCGGATAAAACACCGACACATTGCGGATGGCAAGTGCAGTCATTGAAAGCCTCAAATGCAAGATGCGGGAATGCGCGAAGCGCTGACCTGGCTTGCGCCGGTCAGCTCTCGCGGAGCAGCGCGGGCTTACCTGCCAGCGGCCGCTTTGGCAAAGTCGGCGTTCACAAACTTTGCATAACTGTCAGCCGTTGCCTTGATGCGGCCAGCATTTTTCAGAAATTCAGCTGTCGATTTAATCGTCGTGGCGGCTCCGCCCCCCATCCAGCCTGCCGACATGTTCAGTTCGCCATCGGGGTAGGCCGCACCTTCCAATGCCGAGACGACGGCGGCTGGCGTGATGCCTACGTTGGTAGCAACCGCTTTGACTTTCGGCGAATCTGCGTTCCACGCGGCTTTGTTGTTGGTGTAGTCGCCATTGATCTGGTTCATGGCTTTGAGGAAGTTGATCAAGCCGGCACCGTTGGCTGCGGAGAATTTGTTGGTGGCGACCCAGCCATTGAAGGTGGGGAAGCCGGTTTTGGCAACAATACCTGCTGTCGTCATGACTTTGCCGTTTTCACGTATCTTGGCTTGGACCGGATACCAGACAAACGCTGCGTCGATCGCGTTTTGGGCCCAGGCGGCGGCAATTTCAGCCGGCGACATGCCGACGACCGTCACATCTTTCTCTGTCAAGTTGTACATCTTCAATGCGCCCATCAGGGAGAAGTGCGCTGTGGAGCCGATCGGCACAGCAATACGTTTACCTTTCAAATCGGCGGGCTTTTCAATACCTGAGCCATTTCGGGTCACCAGCGCCTCTGAACTGTCAATGACCTTGCCCACAGAAATCATCTGATAGTCCAGGCCAGAGCTAAGCCCTGCTGACAGGGGCGAAGAGCCGATTTCAGAAATCACAATGCCCCCGGAGGCCATGGCTGCGTTGACCTCAGCGCCAGAAGCGAATTGGCGCCACTCAATGGTCCAGCCAGTGGCTTTTTCAAGCGTTCCGTCGGCAACGATCGCTTTGTAGGGAGCCGGGTCGCCAAAGTGGCCGATCACGACCTTGGTCTGCGCCACAGCCTGTGAAACCAGGCTGACTGCCAAGGCCGAACCAAAGAATAGTGTTTTAAGAAGGTGTTTCATGGTGTCCATTCAGTAAAGAGTTGCAGATGTTTTGGCTGTTTGAAACGGGCTCACCCACAAACTCTCAGGAAACTCGCAGGAGACTCGCAGGTGAACTGACTGAATGGTAGGTAAATCCACTTTTTTAGAGTAGTGCCAGATTGATTTTTTTTTGGTGCCAAAATGAAAACCCCTAGATTTGTTAACGCGCTTTAGAAATACGCACCAGACAGGCGCTGGAAAAGTTTAGGGATTACCCTTTCTTGGTGCAAAACACCAAAAGGGAGCAGCGAAGCTTTCGTTTCACAAGGATTGCAAGCATGAGGCAAAAACAGGAGATCACGGATATTTGGGCCAAGCTGTTTCCAAAGTTTTCAGACAGCAGTGCGACGCTACAAGGGCGTGTTAGGGAAATGATGGTGCACTCCATTCTGATGGGGTTGGTACCAGCGGGTGCCAAGGTGCCGCCCAGCCGTGCAATGGCTGTTGCACTGGGCTTATCGCGCAACACCGTGTCGCTAGCCTTGCAGATGCTGGTTGACAAAGGTTTTTTGATCTCCTCTTCGCGCAGTGGGCTTATCGTCAATGGTGATATTCTGCTAGGCCAGGCCAGTCACTCAACTCCTGCTGCTGCGATGCAGTCTGGGCTGCAATGGGATACGCGGCTTGTTTCTCGCCTAGGACAACAGCGCAATATCATCAAGCCCGCCAACTGGCAAGACTTCCCCTACCCATTCGTTTACGGCCAGTTTGATGCGAGCCTGGTGCCGCTCAAAGACTGGCGTGCCTGCTCTCACCAAGCGCTGTTTGTGCCCGCGGTCAAAAAGTGGGCGCAAAACCATGTTGACCGCGACTCAGAAGCATTGGTGGAACAGATTCAGCATCGGCTGCTGCCGGCGCGCGGCATCATGGCAAGGCGAGACGAAATACTGGTTACCGCCGGAGCGCAAATGGCCTGCTACCTTCTGGCCAATGTCCTGCTGGACCGGAAAACTGTTGTAGGAATTGAAGACCCCGGGTACCCGGACGCTCGCAACAATTTTTTGCTCCGCAGTGACCACGTTAGAGCCCTGCCAATAGATGCCGATGGGCTGATTGCCTCACGCGCCATGGGACAGTGCGCATATGTGTTCGTGACGCCGAGTCACCAGTGCCCGACCACCGTCACGATGTCGCTGCAGCGGCGCCAAGAAATTTTGGTACTGGCCAAAAAGCGCGATATTGTGCTTTTCGAAGATGACCACGAAAGCGAATTGAACTTTTCGGGCAGGCCGTTACCGGCGTTGAAAAGCTTGGATACGGATGGACGGGTGATCTATCTTGGCAGCTTGTCTAAAACACTGGCGCATGGATTGCGCATCGGCTACATCGTGGCGCCTGCTGAGCTGATCCGCGAACTGCGCGCTTTGCGAAGGCTGATCATGCGGCACACGCCAGCCAACAACGCGCACACCGCAAGCCTTTTCATAGCGCAAGGTCACCACGACGCATTTATTAGAAAGTTGAACTTGACCTACCGAGAGCGACGTGAGCGACTGAATGATACGTTTGAAAAATTCCTTCCACAGTTCCGTATCACCCCGTCGCAAGGCGGTTCGGGCGCATGGGTTCAAGGTCCAGCTGGCCTGGACTCGCAAATCCTGGCCGAAAGCTGCGCCACTCTCGGTGTGTTGATTGAGCCAGGCGATGTCTTCTTCAAAAAATCATCGAGTGCAAGCCAGTCCTATTTCAGGCTGGGTTATTCCGCCATTCAAGCTAGTCAGATTGAAGCTGGGGTGCGAGAGATCGATCGCGCTTACAGAGCAATCCAAATTTAATTTCGTCCATTCTGGGTGGTGGCTTAACGTTTTCAGGGTCCGATTTGAATCGTTTTAAGGCCACTGTTGTGCCCTGCTAGAATTTGTTTAGACAAGCCTTTGAATGAGGCATCAAACAAGTCTATTGGCCAAATCCGCATGAGTGGACTTTGAAATGGCCCGAGTGGTGAAATAGGTAGACACATCGGACTTAAAATCCGCCGCTTCGTGAATAACGGGCGTACCGGTTCGATTCCGGTCTCGGGCACCATCAAAATCAAGATTTGACACTTTCCCCTTTTGTTTGAATTGCAAGGTAGACTGCTTTCATGTCACGTCCCAACACACCCTTTGAAATCCATGTCCATGGACAGGTTCCCTTGCGTGCTGACGTCGCTTTCGAGCAAGTTCAGGACGCGCTCAAGCCTCTGTGGAAGTACGCCGGGGCGCGTTCCCTGGCCGATGGTGCCACCAGCGCCTACGAAGACGAGCCTGGCATCACCTTTGACGTTAAAGCGCACCTGCTGCAGCTGTGCTGGACGGTGGCGGGCGACGAAGACTTCAGGCAGTCGCTTGACGAAATGTGCATGAACGTCAACGAGCTGAGCGAAACCGGTGCCACGATTGAAGTCACTTTTTACGACACCGATTTCGATGAAGACGACGACGATTCCGACGACGACTCGCGCGATGACTTCATGATGCTGTTTGTCGGCCCCAACCCGGCCGCCATCATGCAAGTGCAGCGCGACTTGCTGGTGCAAGACATGATCACCCTGATGGAGCGCCACTTTGATGGGGCTGAACTGTCGGGTGTTGTGTCTGAAGTGGACAAACTGTTTGCCCAGCGCTTTGATTCACTTGTCAATTCACTTGAACTGGGCCGGCCACCGCGTGGCAGTGGGCCTGGCGGTTCAGGCGGCGCGGGCGGGTCTGGCGGTTCCGGCCATGGCGGCGGTGGGCGCAAGCCGCGGCACCTGCATTGACGTTGAGGGTTGACATCGGTACATTCCGATTGCTTCTATAATAATAGCAAACTATCTATATTATTCGAGAGCTAGAGGTCTATTTGATTGATAATTCGATCATTTTCTCAAAAATTCTCAAAAAAAGAACCTGCAGGTTCTTTTTTCATTTCCGGGTCGATTTTTGATGCATTCGCTGTTACATGCTGCCTTAGGGCCATCTCCCGCGCGGCTCAGCGAAGTTTCTGGTCAAAAATTCAGCTCAACGCGCCAAACCAACGCGCCAACTTAAAGTACCGATTCAGCGCTTCTGGTACTGCGTTTTGCCAAACAGAATGTCCCGCTCTTTGTCGCCCGTCAGGGGCTTGCGCAAAGTCGCCAGCACGTCAACGCCGCGTTGAACCGCTGGGCGTGCCGCGATTTTGTCAAACCAGGCCTTCAGGTGCGGGTAGTCTGCCCAGTCAATGCCCTGGTTGGCCCAATTGCGCAGCCACGGAAAAATAGCGATGTCGGCGATGGAGTACTGTGCGCCGCCAATGAATTTGGATTGGGCCAGCCGCGTGTTCATCACGCCGTAAATGCGCCTGGTTTCATTGGTGTAGCGGTTGATGGCGTACTCGACCTTTTCGGGCGCGTACAGGCGAAAATGGTGGGTTTGCCCGATCATCGGCCCGACCCCGCCCATTTGAAACATCAGCCACTGCAAAACCTCGAATTTTTGACGATCTGTTGTCGGCAGAAATTTGCCCGTTTTGGCCGCCAGGTACAGCAAAATGGCCCCCGACTCAAACACCGAGATGGGTTTTCCGTCGGGGCCATGGGGGTCCACCAGCGCAGGGATTTTGTTGTTCGGGCTGATTTTTAAAAAATCAGGCTTGAACTGGTCGCCTGTGCCAATGTTGATAGGCAAAGCTTGCCAATCACGCCCCAACCGCAAGCCGCATTCCTCCAGCATGATGTGGACTTTGTGGCCGTTCGGGGTGGGCCAGGAGTAGACGTCGATCATGGTGTCAGCCTTGCTTGCCTTGGGGGTGGCGTGGTTCTATCGGTTTCAAGAGCCTCGGGTGATGGGCATTTCCACTTCGCGCGGGTTGGCCGCGTACTTGCCCAGTTCCAGCTTGGCAATGGCGTTGCGATGCACCTCGTCCGGGCCATCCGCAAAGCGCAGCGTGCGGGCCATGGTGTAGCTGTAGGCCAGCGGAAAGTCGTCGCACATGCCGCCACCGCCGTGCACTTGCATGGCCCAATCGATGACCTGGCAGGCCATGCTGGGCGCCACCACTTTGATCATGGCGATTTCGTTCTTGGCGACTTTGTTGCCGGCAATGTCCATCAGCCAGGCGGCTTTGAGGGTCAGCAAGCGGGCCATGTCGATTTTGCAACGGGCTTCGGCAATGCGTTCTTGGGTGACGGTTTGCGACGCTACGGTTTTGCCAAACGCTACGCGCGATGAGGCGCGTTTGCACATCAATTCAAGCGCGCGCTCGGCCAGGCCAATCAAGCGCATGCAGTGGTGAATGCGTCCGGGGCCAAGGCGGCCTTGGGCAATCTCGAACCCGCGACCTTCGCCGAGCAAAATATTGGTCACTGGAACTTTCACGTCTTTGAACAAAATTTCCATGTGGCCGTGCGGGGCGTCGTCGTAGCCAAACACGGTGAGAGGGCGCACCACGGTGATGCCCGGCGTGTTGGCGGGCATCAGCACCATGCTTTGTTGGGAGTGGCGGGGCGCTTCGGGGTCGGTTTTGCCCATGGTGATGTAGATTTCGCAACGCGGGTCGCCAGCGCCAGAAATCCACCATTTGCGGCCGTTCACGACGTAGTTGTCGCCTTGGCGTTCAATGCGGGTTTCGATGTTGGTGGCGTCGCTGGAGGCCACATCGGGCTCGGTCATGGCGAAGGCCGAGCGAATTTTGCCTTCTAACAATGGTTTGAGCCAACGCGCCTTGTTTTCCTCAGAGCCGTAGCGGGCAATGGTTTCCATGTTGCCGGTGTCGGGGGCGGAGCAATTGAACACCTCGCTGGACCACATGGCACGGCCCATGATTTCGGCCAGCGGCGCGTACTCTTGGTTGGTCAGCCCTGCGCCCACGTAGCCTGAGGCTGCGGCACTGTCAACCGGCAAAAACAGATTCCACAAACCGGCCGCCTGGGCCTTGGGCTTCAGGTTTTCGATGGTTTGAAGCGGTGTCCAACGCTTTCCAGCGGCCGTGTTGGCAACGATTTCGGCATGGTAGGCGGCTTCGGATGGGTAAATGTACTCATCCATGAAGGCCTGCAAACGGCCCTGAAGTTGTTTGGTTTTGGGGGAATAGTCAAAGTCCATAGAAAGCTCCGGTGAGGTTGATAGGGGTGTTGGGTTGGAAGTTGACGTCGGGTCGAAGCGGGGTGAGAGAGGGCTGAAAAATCAGGCTTGCTGGGCAAACTGCCAAGCCAGTTGCGCCAGTGGCCTTGCGCCTGCGCCAGAGCTGACTGCTTGTGCACTGGAAGCAGTGCCCGCTTCAACCCGTTTGGCAATGCCTTGCAAAATCGCTGCAATGCGAAACATGTTGTAGGCCATGTAAAAGCTCCAGTCTTTGGCCAGCTCCTCAGGTGTGGTCAGGCCCGTGCGTACGCAGTAACTGCGGATGTACTCGGCTTCGCTCGGAATGCCAAGCGACGCGATATCGACACCGCCAATGCCGCGCCCCAGGCCCTCTGGAATGTGCCAGGTCATGCAGTGGTAGCTGAAGTCGGCCAGCGGGTGGCCCAGGGTGGAGAGCTCCCAGTCCAGCACAGCGATAACTCGTGCTTCAGTCGGGTGAAACATCAGGTTGTCCAGCCGAAAATCGCCATGCACGATGCTGACCATGGACTCGGACCGCGCCATGGCGGGAATGTGCAGCGGCAACCAGGCCATCAGCTGGTCCATTTCAGGAATCGGCTGGGTGACAGATGCGACGTACTGTTTGCTCCAGCGACCAATTTGGCGTTCAAAGTAATTGCCGGGTTTGCCGAAGGCGCTCAAGCCGCGGTCTGCAAATTTGACCGTGTGAAGCGCGGCAATCACGCGGTTCATTTCTGCGTAGATTGCCGCGCGTTCAGACTTGCTCATGTCAGGCAGGGTTTGGTTCCACATCACGCGGCCCTGCATGAATTCCATGATGTAGAAGGCCCGGCCAATCACGGATTCGTCTTCACACAGGCAATACATTTGCGGTACCGGAACTTCGCTGCCTTGCAGCCCGCGCATCACTGCGTACTCGCGCTCAACCGCGTGGGCGGAGGGCAGCAGTTTGGCCACTGGCCCGGGCTTGGCGCGCATCACGTAGCTTTTGCTGGGCGTGGTGAGTTTGTAGGTCGGGTTGGACTGGCCGCCTTTGAAGGACTCGACCGTCAAAGGGCCAGCAAATCCATCGAGGTTTTTGTCCAGCCAAGCGGTCAGCGCGGCGGTGTCAAACCCTTGCTTTTCCGAAACCGGTCGGGTGCCGACAAAATGGTCGTAATCACTCATGAGGATGTGACCCCCACGCTTGCCACTGCGTGTGCTGCGCTGCCCCCCGAGGGGGCTAATTTCCCTAGGGGCGGCTCGTCGGGCAATTGGTCCTGCGCCCTTTGGAGGGACTTGACGTCAATTTTTGAATTCATTGTGATGGGTTCCGATCCGAGGTCAATTGTCAGCGTCGAGAATGCGCATCAAAATGGCGCGGTTGCGCACCACCAGGCCGCCCGGCTCGATGCGAATGGCGCCTTCGCGCTCCATGGATTTCAGCTCCTGGTTGACGCGCTGACGCGACGCGCCCAGCAGTTGCGCCAGTTCTTCTTGCGCCAGTTGCAGGCTGATGCGCATTTCGCTGGCATCCGACAGGCTGGGCACACCGTAGCTGCGAACCAGGTGAATCAATTGTTTGGCCAAACGGGCGCGAAGGGGCAGGGTGTTGAGGTCTTCCACCAATCCAAACAGCTGGCGAATTCGCCTGGCATGCAAACGCAGCATGGCTTCGTAAAGCTCGACATGGGCCGCCAGAATTTTGCGGAAATCGGCTTTGGCAACACACAAAATCGTGCTGTCGCCGTGGGCATACGCATCGTGGGTGCGCTGGTCGCCGTCGAAAATCGCCACATCGCCGAACCAAATGCCCGGTTCGACGTATGTCAGCGTGATCTGCTTTCCCGAAATCGAGGTCGAACTGACCCGCACGGCACCGTGCGCGCAGGCGATCCAGGCTTCGGGCGGTTCGCCGCGAGCGGCAATCAGCTCGCCGTCTGCATAGCGTTTGACATAAGCGCATCGAAGAATGTCGTGGCGTAGGGAAGGGGAGAGGGATGAAAACCAGCGACCAGAATTGATCGCCTCGCGTTCGTCGATGGTAAGAATCGGATCAATCATGGGCTGTCTTGTGGGGGACTGAAAGTGGGTCAAACTGTCGCTTCAGGGACGCCTTTGGGTAGAGTTTAGGGCGGGGCTTGAAGCGGGCTAAATGCATTGTGGCGGGTCGCTTGGTTTTTGCGGTTATTTCAACTGTTGCGGTGAATGAACAGGGCGCAGTGGCAGCAAAGTCGAAAAAGGGGTCCAGATCATGGCTCTTCCTCATGCAGTAGGCTCAAGCCCAGTGCGCCGCGCCGGCGCAACCAGGGGCTGGGGCGATAGCGCGGGTCGCCATAGACCGTTTGCATGTTGAACAGGACTTCCAGAATACTGGCAGGCCCATACAAATTGCCCATGGCCAGGGGCCCCAGGGGGTAACCCAAGCCCAATTGGACGGCCGTTTCCAGGTCGGCCGGTGAGCAAATGCTTTGCTGGCAGATGTCGGCAGCAATGTTCACGATGGTGGCCACCACCCGTTGGCTGACAAAACCAGCACTGTCCCGGATCACGCTGACCGCTTTGCCATCGCGTGCCAGCAGCGCATGTGCTGCATCGCGCATGTCAGCACGGGTGGCAGGGTTGGTGGCCAAGACGCGGCGCTTGGTGGCGGCGTCGGTGACAAGCATGTCAATGCCGACTGTGCGGCTTGGGTCCAACCGATCGACCACGGCCACCGTGGTGACATCAAAACCCAAGGGCGCCACCAGAATCAGGGCGACTTCAGAAGGCAGTGCCGCCGTCTCAATGTTGGCACCCAGATTTTTCAAGAGCGCGAGCAACTCCACCCGCCGGGCTGCGCGGGGCGACACCCAAACTGGCGGCATTTCATCAACCGAGGGGACGGGCGCTTCTGGCGGCACAACGGCGACACCATTGTCGTAGCGATAAAACCCTTCGCCCACCTTTTTGCCCACCACGCCGCCTGCCAGGCGTTGCGCGGTGATGGCGCTGGGGCGGTAGCGCGGCTCTTCAAAGTACTGGTGGTAAATTGCCTCCATCACGGGGTGGGACACGTCCAGTGCGGTCAGGTCCATCAGTTCAAACGGCCCGAGTTTGAAGCCAATTTGGTCCTTCAAAATGCGGTCAATGGTGGCGAAATCTGCAACCCCTTCACTCACTGTGCGCAGCGATTCGGTTCCGTAGCCGCGCCCTGCATGGTTGACGATGAAGCCTGGCGTGTCTTGCGCCTGAACGGGTTTGTGGCCCATTTGGCGGGCATAGGCGCTTAATTGCTCGCACACAGTGCTGCTGGTCTTCAGGCCGGCAATCACTTCCACGACCTTCATCAAAGGCACCGGGTTGAAAAAATGAAAGCCCGCAAAGCGTTGCGGCCGCAGCAGCTTGGCGGCAATGGCCGTGACTGACAGCGAAGAGGTGTTGGTGGCCAACACCGTGTCGGGGCCGACCAGACCCTCAAGTGCGGCAAACAGGCCCGTTTTGGCGTCAAGGCGCTCAACGATGGCTTCGACCACCAAGTCGCAGCCCGACAGTTCTGCTAAAAATTGCGCGCAAACCAGGCGAGATTTCAGGGCTTGAACCTCATCGGCAGACAGCCGCCCTTTTTCTTGCAATTTATCCCATTGCAGGCCGAGGGCTTGCTCTGCCGCCAAGGCAGCGCCGTTTTGGGTGTCAAAAAGCCAAACCTGACTACCTGCCTGGGCGGCGATTTGGGCAATTCCACGGCCCATGGCCCCGGTGCCAACGATGCCTGTGGCTTTAAAAATGATGGTCATGTTGCGATTATCGTGGAGCAAAGAGGGCGGCGGGTGAACGGCCTGTCGCGCTCAGTTGGGCGTCGGATTGATGTCGATGCGTTGGTGTGGTGTTACAGATTTTGCCCGCGCAAGGCTCAAAACCGGGGAAGTCATAAATAATTAAGCGAGAATCAAGCCAACACCGGGACACACATCAGGACATCATTGTGAAACTTCGTAACAAGATTTTGGCGCTGACGATGCTGTTGGCAGCTGGCCACAGTTCGGCGCTGACCCTTGGACGGGTGCGCGGAGCTGCCGTTGTGGGTCAGTCGCTGGATTTATCGGTGCAATTGCAATTGGGGTCGGATGAAACGGCCAACTCACTGTGCCTGGAAGCCGATGTTTTTCACGCAGACTCGCGTCAGGACCCAAACCGGGTCAAAATTGTTGTTGAAATGACGCAGCAAGCCTCGACGGTGAATGCCCGCATCACGTCGCTCGCTTCGGTGGACGAGCCGATGGTGACCATTTATGTCCGTGCGGGTTGCGGTCAAAAGATATCGCGCCGTTACGTGTTGCTGGCCGATTTCCCGAGTGAATCCGCGACGCCAGTGGCACCCACGGTGGTGCCGTTCGTGGCCATTGGGTCAACCGCCGGGGCTCCGTCATCGGGTGCCTCAGTCAGCCCGGCTGACGTGCCACCCACTGGCGCATCGGGTAGTGCTGCGACGGCAGGCGACATCAACAAGTCAGACCCTTGGAGCTTGAATGCTGCGCCTGTGGCCAGGCCGACACCGGCTCCCAAGCCCGCGCCGCGCGCGCGCCAAACCGACCGACCCTTGGGCAAGCCCCCACGCGCCGCCAAGCCAGTGTTGGCTGAAAAGCCCCAAGTTTTGCCGCCAGTGCCAGTGCCTGTTGCTGCAGCCGCGCCTGCACCGGCTGCTGTGGTTGCGCCTGCCCCTGTCGCCCCAACCCCGGTTGCCGCTGCGCAAGCTGCAGCCAGAGCGCCCATCGCTGCGCCTGCCGCCAGTGCGCCTGCCAAGCCTGCCGCACCTGACAAACCCGCGGTGGCCGCCAAACCGGTTGTACCGTCCGAAGCGGGCCAGTCTCGCTTGAAGCTTGACCCTATGACCATGCTGTCTGAGCGGGTAGCCAGCCTAGAGTCTTCGACCACTGCGCCTGCCGCCGAAGTCAGCCGCGATGCCCAGCGCGTGCAATCGCTCGAAGAAAGCGTCAAAACCCTGGTTGCCTTGGCGACCAAAAATGAGGCCAGCCTGCAAGACATGAAGGTTCGCCTGCAACGCGCTGAGGCTGATCGCTTTCCGGTTCAATGGCTGTATGGCTTGGGTTTCCTGATTTTGGCCTGCTTGGGCGCCATTGCTTACCTTTGGAGTCGTCTGCGGGCCAGGGTTGCAGCCCCCTTGGCCAAAGATGACTGGTGGAGCAGCCCGAAACCGGCAGAGGCCATCGCACCCGCCGCCCCTTCAGTGCCTGCCGCTTTGCGTGAAAGTCTTGCCGCCAAAGAAATCGATTTGCCGCTGCAGGACGCAGTGCCACCGCCGCCCGCGCCACGAGCCAAAGTGCCGTTGCCAGGCACCGGCGTTGAGTCGCGTTTTTCAGGCCCGTCCGATCTGAATGACGATGCTATTTCAGAGCTGGATGTCAGTTTGGTTGAAATGAGCGAGTCGAATTTTGACCAGTTGATGCAATCGGACAAATCGCACAGCGCATTGCGCCGGGGGCCGTTGTCTGGCCAGCGCCCAGAGCAGGCATCGACCACCAAGATGCAATCTTTGGCACCGCGCACCATCAACTCGGACCAGTTGTTTGACGTGCGCCAGCAGGCTGACTTTTTTGTGTCCTTGGGGCAGACCGACCAAGCGATTCAGATTCTGGAAAAGCAAATCAACGACCACGGCGAAACCAGTCCTTTAATTTACTTGGATTTGCTGCAAATCTTCCATTCCTTGAACCTGAAAACGGACTACCGCCAATTCAGGGAAGACTTCAACCTTTTGTTCAATGGCCGGGTGCCTGAGTTTTCGATGTTCACCGACGAGGGCCGTGGCTTGCAGGACTACCCGCATGTTTTGGCCCACATCACCGCGCTGTGGTCAACCCGCAAAGCACTGATGGTGATTGAGGCGTCGATTTTTCGCGATCCGCTGGACGAGCGCAGTTCGCCGTTTGACTTGGGTGCGTTTCGGGACTTGCTGTTGCTGCATGCCATCGCGCAAAGCTTCACCGTGCGCGAAGACGTCACGTCAGATTTGGCACCGTTGCGGGCCAACATGGGCGCAAGTTTGGGAACGCACAGCAAGGGCGCACGGTTGTCGGCTTCGGGCTCCTCAGGGGCCTCGGGAGCAGGTGCCTTGACCGGGCTTGAGCCATCCGGCCCGAGTGCGCTGGCGCAGTTGGACATTTCGCTGTCAACCGGGGGCGGCTTGCATGAGGCGGGCAGCAGGGCTGCAGCACTTGGTAAAGGTGTTTCGGCGGGTGCTGTGGCAGGGGCGGCGATACCTAGTCCGGCAGCTGCCGCTGTGCCACCCATGGCTGCTACGCACTCTGAATTGGACCTGGATTTGGACTTGTCGGACTTTGCGCAATTGGTGCCAGAAACAAAAAAATCGAGCGGTGAAACCTCGGAATTCTCCAAATTGCTCAGGGCGCAAGGGCCGTCAAAAGCCACAACGCCTGATTCGCTGGACGGCGCGCAAAAGCCCGCTGCGCCGTCGTCGCGTGCCCAAGCGGGTTCGGCGGGCGGCGCTGGTGCGTCGGGAGTGGCAGGCGGTGCACCCGCGGCCAATGCCTCGCCAGCGGGAGCAGATGACAATTTGCTGAACTTCGACCTGCCACCTTCAACTGCCAAGCTCAATGTGGTGAAGCCCAAACGCTGATGGTTTTAACAATGCGGGGTTGTTGAAGCGCGGTTTGGCTGAAATTGGGCCCAAAATTAGTGCCTAAATCTAAAAAATAACCTCCAGGTTCTTTTTTTACGAATGGACGTCAAAAGTGCCAAATTTATGACGAAAAATGCCTCTAGCTCCCGAATCATATAGATAATTTGCTATACAAGTAATAGCATTTAGGCGCCGCCAGTGAGCGCATGAATTGCTGGCAACGCCAACGAACTTGCCGCTAGTTTGTCAGAACTTGGCAGTCACGACGCCGTGACTTCGCAATTTCACCACCTACCCCAATTTAGCGTCGAACTTGCAAGGCGCCTGGGTTGACGATGTTGGTCGGCGTGCTTTGAATGAAATTGATCACGTTGTCAAAGGCGGCGTCAAAGTACATTTCGTAGCTGTCTTGCTCCACGTAACCGATATGCGGTGTGCAGATGCAGTTTTCCAGCCGCAGCAGGGCATGCCCTTGCAAAATGGGCTCGTTTTCAAACACATCAATCGCCGCCATGCCAGGGCGACCCCGGTTCAGCGCACTGATCAGGGCGTCTGGCTCGATCAACTCGGCGCGCGAAGTGTTGACCAACAGCGCAGTGGGTTTCATCAGCGCCAAATCATCGTATTTGACAATCGAATGTGTGGCCTCGTTCAGGCGCAGGTGCAGGGACAGCACGTCACATTGCGCAAAAAACTCTTCTTTGCTGCGGGCCGCATGAAAACCCGCCGAAATGGCGTTGCCGCGAGAGGCGTCGCGGCCCCAAACCAGCACGTTCATGCCAAAGGCGTGCCCGTACCCGGCGACCAGTTGCCCGATCTTGCCAAAGCCCCAAATACCCAAGGTTTTGCCGCGCAGTACCGTGCCCAAGCCGAAATTAGGTGGCATAGACCCGGCCTTCAGCCCTGACTGCTGCCAAGCGCCGTGCTTGAGATTGCCAATGTACTGAGGCAGACGCCGCATGGCCGCCATGGTGAGCGCCCACGTTAACTCTGCCGCCGCCACGGGCGAGCCCGCGCCGTCTGCCACGGCAATACCCCGCTCGGTGCAGGCTTGCACGTCAATGTGGTTGCCTGAGCGCCCGGTTTGCACGATCAGCTTGAGTTTGGGCAGCTTTTCAATCAAAGCTCGCGTGATGTGGGTGCGCTCCCGAATCAGCACAATCACGTCAGCGTCTTTGAGACGCACCGAAAGTTGGCCAATGCCTTTGACGGTGTTGGTGTACACCTTGGCAGAAAAGGGTTCGAGTTTCTCGGCGCAGCGCAACTTGCGCACGGCATCCTGGTAGTCATCAAGTATCACAATATTCATGGGAGTATTGTGCCTCGGCGCAGGCTTGGTTTCAGGGGACTTCAGGCGGCTTCAGGTGGTTTAGGCGGTTAAAAAGTGACCGAATGACACATTACCAGCGCTCTGAGGATTTTCGCAACCAGACTCTGAATCAGTGCAAAACCGCTTCTTTGGCCACTAAACGGTCAAGCTCGGCGCAGACGTCGGCCATGCGGCCTGAAATGACCATGCGCCCGACATTGGCGCGGGGCAGACCTGCTTCGTGCACCCGAACTACTCTGACCATCGGCAGGGCGCTTTGCGTTCTGGTCTGGGCTTGATCACAGGTTTGGGGGCGATGCAGCGCAGAAGGCGTTGCCCTGACGACATGGCGCTTGCGCAAAAACGCAGGGCTGCCGGAATGGCGGGCCAGAGGCACTGAACTTGCAGCCTGACTGACACTTCCACTTGGCCCAAACCAGCGCAGGAAGTCTTGAAACGGTGTCCATGCAGCAGGACTGGCCAACATTGCAATAGTCATTTAAAACCTCTAAACTCTTTTGAAACTTTGCTTTGGGAACTTTGCTTTGGGAACTTTGAAACTTCTCACTCGGCGTGCTTCAAGCTCAACCAAGTGACGGCGTAACCCGCTGATTCGCCACCTTCACATCAGTGCATTCACATCAGCATCGTGTTGCGAATCAACCCCACCGCCAGGCCTTCAATTTCAAAGGGCTCGCCCGGCTCGACGATGATGGTTTGGTAATCTGGGTTTTCGGGGTGAAGCTCGATCAGGTGCTTGTTGCGCTTAAAGCGTTTGACGGTGACTTCATCGCCCAGCCGAGCCACCACGATTTGGCCATTTTTGGCGTCCTTAGTGGACTGAACGGCCAGCAGGTCGCCGTCCATGATGCCGGCGTCGCGCATGGACATGCCGCGCACTTTGAGCAAATAGTCGGGCTTGTGCTGGAACAGGCTGTTCTCGACAAAATAGGTTTTGTCAACGTGCTCTTGGGCCAAGATGGGCGAGCCCGCAGCCACACGGCCGATCAGAGGCAAGGCAAACTGCACCAGGTTGGCCAGAGACATGGCACCGCTGCGCGACTCGTTGATGTTGCGCAGCATGTCGCCTTTGAGCCGAATACCGCGCGAGGTGCCGCTGAGCAGTTCGATAGCGCCCTTGCGGGCGAGCGCCTGCAGGTGTTCTTCAGCCGCGTTAGCCGATTTGAACCCCAATTCAGAAGCGATTTCAGCCCGGGTGGGCGGCGCGCCGGTGCGGGCAATGGCACTTTGGATCAATTCCAGAATCTGCTGCTGGCGTGCGGTAAGTTTGGCCGGGAAGCTTTGCAAATCAATCATGATGACTCCTAGGTGCGGGCGAAAAACGAATTGATGAACCGATGAAACGAAGAGCTAATCGTGTACAAACTAATCGCGTAGAAACCAATCGCGTAAAGTAAACCGTTCTGAATATTTCCTTTGTCGGGCTAGCTGTTTTAATACCCAGTAACTGTATTTTTAACCAGTTTTCAAATCAATGCAAGCGTTTCAAACAAAAATAATTCAAAAAGTGGTGGTTTTGGGCACCGGCGGCACCATTGCGGGCACGGCGACCGACGCCAGCGACAACATTGGCTACACCGCAGCGCAACTGGGTGTGGCGCATTTGGTCAATGCCATTCCCGAGCTGGGCGCACTGCAAAAGGCGCAGGGTTTTGAGCTGGTTTGTGAGCAAGTCGCCCAGTTGGACAGCAAAGACATGAGCCAAGCGGTTTGGCAGTTGCTGCTGGAGCGGGTGGCGTTTTGGTTGGCTCAAGGCGACGTGTCGGGTGTGGTGGTCACCCACGGCACTGATACGCTGGAGGAAACCGCGTTTTTGCTGCACCGGCTTTTGTCGCCTGCGCTGGTGGCTACCAAGCCTGTGGTGTTGACCTGCGCCATGCGCCCGGCCACCGCGCTCAATTCAGATGGGCCACAAAATCTGCTTGATGCGGTGCGGCTAGCCACCAGAGCCGAGGCGTGCGGCGTGATGGTGGTGTGTGCGGGGGCCGTGCACAGTGGTTTGGACGTGCAAAAAATCCACCCTTACCGGCTGGACGCCTTTGGTTCTGGCGATGCAGGCGCTCTAGGCTGGATGGAAGAAGGGCGGTTTCGCCAGGTGCGGGCCTGGCCTGTTGGGACTCTGCTATCGCAAGGCAGCGACAGCGCCAAATGGGCTTGGGCTATGGCGCAACGCCCTTGGCCACGGGTCGAGATTGTGCTGAGCCATGCAGGGGCCAGCGGTTGGGTGGTGGATGCGCTCATGGCTCAATCGGCAACCGGACAGGTCGCTATTTTGCGCGGCATTGTTGTGGCGGGCACGGGCAACGGCAGTTTGCACGCCGATTTGCAGGCCGCACTTTTGGAG
The DNA here is from genome assembly GCA_031386665.1 of Rhodoferax sp. Taxonomy (GTDB): domain Bacteria; phylum Pseudomonadota; class Gammaproteobacteria; order Burkholderiales; family Burkholderiaceae_C; genus JANYCG01. The sequence continues at coordinate 17,135 of JANNCN010000065.1, forward strand.
GCGCAAACCAGAGGTGTGTCGGTGCGTCGCGCAACGCGGTGCGCCACTGGGCAGGTGCTGGCAATGCCCGCCGATTTGATTGCAGACAGCCAGGGCTTGTCTGCCGTGAAAGCCAGAATTGCGCTGATGTTGGAGCTGCTGGCGGATTCGGCGGCTTAAGTAATTTAGGACGACAAAGCCGCAAGTGCCCGCACAGTGATTTCATCAACCTGCCCCATGCCCGAAATAGCGCGGTATTTCGGGGCCAAATCGGGCTCGTTGCGGGCCCAATCAGAGTAATAGGCGACCAGCGGGCGGGTTTGCGCGCTGTACACGTTCAGACGATTTTTGACGGTTTCTTCCTCGTCGTCTTTGCGCTGAATCAGGGGCTCGCCCGTCACGTCGTCTTTGCCCGCTACTTTGGGGGCATTGAACTTGACGTGGTAGGTGCGGCCCGACGCCGGATGCGACCGCCGCCCGCTCATGCGCTCAATGATGGCTTCAAAGGGCACGTCGATTTCAAGCACGAAATCGAGCTTGACGCCGGCTGTGCGCATGGCCTCGGCCTGGGGCAGGGTGCGCGGAAAGCCATCAAACAAAAAGCCCTTGGCGCAATCGGCCTGGGTTAATCGGTCTTTGACCAAATTGATAATGAGGTCGTCGCTGACCAAGCCGCCCGCGTCCATCACCTTTTTGGCTTGCAAGCCCAGTTCAGAACCCGCCTTGACGGCAGCCCGCAGCATGTCGCCCGTTGAGATTTGCGGAATGCCGTATTTCTGGCAGATGAAAGTCGCCTGCGTGCCTTTGCCAGCGCCCGGTGCGCCCAACAGAATCAGTCTCATGTGTTTCCTCAAATATGAATGAAAAGGTGGCGCGGTCAACTCAAAACCATGTCACCGTTTTGCAATATTTTTCTCAGCAGAGAATAGCATGCCCAAGCCGCGCTTGGCTGACAACGGCTTGGCCGCCCGCCATGCAACTTTGGCCTCTTCAAGCCGTAAACAACTGGCGAACCCGAGCCAGGTCTTCAGGCGTGTCCACCCCCGGCCCTGGCGCTTGGTTGGTGACGTGCACAGCAATGCGGTGACCGTGCCACAAGGCTCGCAGTTGCTCCAGCGCCTCAGCCACCTCAATCGGGGCTTGGGCCAGCTTCGGGAATAGTCGCAGAAAGCTGACCCGGTAGGCGTAAATGCCGACATGGCGCAGGGGTGCGGCTTGGCGCAGCAGGGCGCTGGGCGGGTGGGGTGCAATGGTTTCGGCGGGCGTGTGCCACCAGGCGGAACCAGCAAAGTCTCGGGCTTGCGGAATGGGTGTGCGGCTGAAATACAGGGCCATGCCCGCGCCGTCCAACACCACTTTGACGATATTGGGGTTGTTGAAATCTTCCAGCGTTTCAATTGCATGGGCGGCGGTGCTCATGCTGGCTTGGGGGTTGGCGGCCAGCAGTTGGGCCACAGCCACGATCAGCGCCGGGTCCATCAGCGGTTCATCGCCTTGCACGTTGACGACGATGCTGTCGTCGGCCAGGCCAAGAACGTCGCAGGCCTCGGCCAGTCGGTCGCTGCCGCTGGGGTGGTCGGTTCGGGTCAGCACGGCTTGCACGCCATGGGCCTGGCAGGCGGCGATGATGGCGGCACTGTCTGCGGCCACCACCACGTTGATCGACTGCGCCGCGCCCTGCGCAGCGGTCGACGCTGTGGCTTGCTGGGCGACTGAATTTGCCAGTTCGGCGCGCTGCGCCACCCGCACGATCATCGGCACGCCGCCAATGTCAGCCAGCGGTTTGTTGGGCAGGCGGGTGGAGGCCAGCCGCGCGGGAATCAAAACGGTGAAGGTCATGGGGCTTGGGCGAATGCGGCGAGGCGGGAGGGCTTGGCGGGACAGCTTGGTGGGGCAGCTTGGCAGGACAACTAGGCGAAATTTGGCAGGGCAGAGCGCCCCAATGCTCACAATCCCAATTCGTCATCCGTCAAGGTGCGGGCTTCGTTTTCCAGCAAGATGGGAATGCCATCGCGCACGGGGTAGGCCAGGCGTGCGCTGCGCGACGTCAATTCTTGCTTTTCGCGGTCGTATTCCAATGGGCCTTTGGTGACCGGGCAAACCAGCAGTTCGAGTAATCGTGTGTCCATGGCGGCGATGATAGCGGTTGCGGCGCGGTTTTAGGTGGCTTTGGGGCCAGCCAGCCAATCAGCCCGCAACAGGCCGTACAGGGCGGAATCCGTCAATTCACCTTTGCCGACCCAGCGCTCGCGCAACAGCCCTTCTTTGACAAAACCGAGCCGGTCCAGCAATTGGGCAGACGCTGTGTTGCGCGGGTCAATTTCGGCCTCAAGGCGGCGGCTGCCGAGCTGCTCGAAGGCAAAGGCGGTGACGCCGGCCATGGCCTCATGCATCAAACCCGCGCCCCAATGC
>JANNCN010000078.1:0-13468 GCA_031386665.1 Rhodoferax sp.
GGCGGTGGCAAGTTGACAGACATGCTCAAGTCCTTTCAGGCTAACTTGCCGTGGCACTGTTTGTACTTTTTGCCGCTGCCGCAGGGGCAAGGCTCATTGCGGCCCACGCGGGGCACGTCTGAGCCGGGCATGGCTTCGCGCCTGCGCACAGTTTCTTCGTCCAGCACCTCAACCACTTCACCCGTCTCCGTCGGCGCGGTATAGGTCACGTTGGCAATATTTTCACCCCGGCTTTCGATCTCGCCAGCGGCTTGTTCCAACTGCTCACCCGACTGCACTTTGACCGTCATCAGCGTTTTGGTGATTTCGTTTTTCACTGAATCGAGCAGTTGGCCAAAGAGCTCGAACGCCTCGCGCTTGTACTCTTGCTTGGGCTGCTTTTGCGCATAGCCGCGCAGGTGAATGCCCTTGCGCAGGTAGTCCAGCGAGCTCAAGTGTTCGCGCCAGTGCGTATCCATGCTTTGTAGCAGTACCATGCGTTCAAACTGCACAAAGTTGGCAGCACCAATTTGCTCAACCTTGGCATTGAAGGCGTCATTCGCGTGCTTTTTAACCAGCTCCAGAATGTCGTCATCAGAAATCGCGCTGGAAGACTGCACCCGGCTTTGCACCGCGCAGTCCAACTGCCAGTCGTCCAGCAAAACTTTGTCCAGACCGGCAATGTCCCACTGCTCTTCGACCGACTCTTCAGGCACGTACTGGCGCACCAGGTCGTTAAAGCAGCCTTCGCGCAAGGACGCAATTTGAGCCGTCAGGTCCGTCGCATCCAAAATCTCATTGCGCTGCTGGTAAATGACTTTGCGCTGGTCGTTGGAGACATCGTCATACTCCAGCAACTGCTTGCGCATGTCAAAGTTGCGGGCTTCGACCTTGCGCTGCGCGCTTTCGATGCTTCGGGTCACCATGCCCGCTTCAATCGCCTCGCCGTCGGGCATTTTCAGGCGATCCATGATGGCTTTCACGCGTTCACCGGCAAAAATGCGCATCAAGGAATCGTCAAGACTCAGGTAAAAGCGCGAGGAACCGGGGTCGCCCTGGCGGCCAGAACGACCCCGCAACTGGTTGTCGATTCGGCGGGATTCGTGGCGCTCTGTGGCAATGATGCGCAGACCACCATACGATTTAACCTGCTCGTGGTCTTGCGACCATTGGGTGCGGGTGGCCGCAATTTTGGCTTGCTTGGCCGCGACATCCAGCGCCTCATCGGATTCCACCTCGCTGATGGCCTTTTCCATGTTGCCACCCAGCACAATGTCAGTGCCACGGCCTGCCATGTTGGTCGCAATGGTGATCATCTTGGCGCGACCGGCTTGGGCCACAATGTCGGCCTCGCGGGCGTGCTGTTTGGCGTTAAGCACCTGGTGGGGCAGCTTTTCGGCTTCTAGCAGTTTGGCGATGATTTCGGAGTTTTCAATCGACGTGGTGCCGACCAAAACCGGTTGTCCCCGGTCGTAGCACTCGCGAATGTCTTTGATCGCGGCTTCGTATTTTTCACGCGTGGTTTTGTAAACCCGGTCCAGCTGGTCTTCGCGTTTGTTGGGGCGGTTGTGGGGCATGACCACGGTCTCAAGCCCATAAATTTCTTGAAATTCGTAGGCTTCGGTGTCGGCCGTGCCCGTCATGCCCGCCAGCTTGCCATACAGCCTGAAATAGTTCTGGAAAGTGATGGACGCCAGCGTCTGGTTTTCAGGTTGAATGTTCACGCCTTCCTTGGCTTCGACCGCCTGGTGCAAGCCGTCGCTCCAGCGCCGCCCAGACATCAAACGCCCGGTGAATTCATCCACAATCACAATTTCACCCTGCTGCACCACGTAATGCTGGTCGCGGTGGTAAAGGTGGTTGGCCCGCAGCGCCGCGTACAAATGGTGCATCAGCGTGATGTTGGCGGGGTCGTAAAGGGTTGCACCCTCGGGAATCAAATTCAGGCCAAACAAAATGCGCTCGGCACTTTCGTGGCCCTGTTCGGTCAAAAAGACCTGGTGACTTTTCTCGTCCAGCGTGAAGTCGCCCGGCCTGGTGACACCCTCACCCGTGCGCGCATCGGCTTCGCCTTCTTGCAAAGTCAGCATGGGCACGACTTTGTTGATGGCCAGATACAGGCTGGTGTGGTCTTCTGCTTGGCCGCTGATGATCAAAGGCGTGCGCGCCTCGTCAATCAAAATCGAATCCACCTCGTCCACAATGGCGTAATTCAGGCCGCGTTGTACTCGGTCGGTGACTTCGTACACCATGTTGTCGCGCAAGTAATCAAAGCCATACTCGTTGTTGGTGCCATACGTGATGTCGGCACGGTAAGCGGCCTGTTTTTCGTCGCGCGGCATTTGCGGCAGGTTAATGCCGACCGACATGCCCAAAAAGTTGTACAAGCGACCCATCCACTGGGCGTCGCGGTTGGCCAGGTAATCATTCACCGTGACCACGTGCACGCCTTTGCCAGACAGGGCGTTCAAGTACACCGGCAAGGTGGCCGTCAAGGTTTTGCCTTCGCCCGTGCCCATTTCAGAAATTTTGCCGTTGTGCAGCGACATGCCGCCCAACAACTGCACATCAAAATGCCGCATTTTCATGACGCGCTTGGAGCCTTCGCGCACCACGGCAAAGGCCTCTGGCAGCAAAGCGTCCAAGGCTTCGCCGTTGGTCACCCGGTCGCGGAACTCTTGGGTTTTGGCCTTCAGTTGCTCATCGGTCAGCTTTTCAAGACCGGCCTCCATGCCATTGATGCGGGCAACCACACTGCGGTATTGCTTGAGCAAGCGGTCATTGCGACTGCCGAATATTTTTGTCAAAAAGTTGGTGGCCATGAATGCAGAACCGCTCGGGCCAACCCACCTGGGTTAGCCCAACAGCGCAATCCTTAAGTTATTGTGTCAAAGTGAAATGGGGTCAACAGCGTGAAACTCAAGCGAACTCGCCAACGCCCCGAAAGAGCATTTGCCCAAGGCTCGCAAGACCCAGCACAGATTTACCAAACCCTTGATTTTACATTTGAACCAAGCGGCGTTTGCCAAGCCGTCTGCAGAGGCAGTTTGCGCCTGAATTTACTGCGCTAGGGCCGTCGGTTTGGCGGCGGATCTGGCGACAGATTTGGCAGTTTCAACCGCCTTGCCACTGACCTTGGCCAATTGCTGGGATGGCAAATTGCTGCCAGCAGTCAAGAATTTTTGCGGATCTTGGGGAATGCCCTGAACCAACACTTCAAAGTGCAAATGCGCACCGGTTGACCGCCCGGTTGAACCCACAGCGGCGATTTTTTGCCCGCGCTTCACCAGGTCTCCCTTTTTGACATTCACCACCGAGGCATGGGCATACCGGGTCACCAGGTCATTGCCGTGGTCAATTTCAACCAGGTTGCCATACCCAGGGTGGTATTCACTGGTCACCACAACGCCGCCTGCTGCTGCCAAGATCGGCACGCCTGTGTCCGCCTGAAAATCTAGCCCAGTGTGCAAGGCGGAGCCCCCTGTGAAGGGGTCGATTCGCCAGCCGAACGCCGAGCCCAGCACACCATCCGACACAGGCTGCTGGGTGGGTACCATCATATTTCGGATTTTTTGCTCGAATAATCGCGATTCCAAAACCGTGAGCAAATCGGTGCGCTGCCCAGTCAAGCGATCCAGGTCTTTCAAGGTGGTTTGCAGCTCTTCCATAGTCAAAGGACGCTCCCCCACCAAAACGCCGCCCCGCCCTTGAACTTTTTTAAGGTCGGCCGGGTTCACTCCCGCCAACCCAGACACACGCTCGCCCAATGACTCTAGTTGTGCCATTTTGGCCTGCATTTCACCCAATTTTTGCGCCATCACATCCAGGTTCTGTCGCATAAAACGGTCGCGTTGCTCGAATTCGTCTTTGACCAGCAATTTGACAAACGCGCCCACCACAGGCCACCCTTCACGGGCGCCTTTGAGAAACACCCAGTGGTACAAACCTGCCGCCACCACGGTCAGCATGAACGAGAGCACCAATCCAGCAAAAACAAGACGTCTGCCTGACAAATGGACAGCGCGGCTTTTGGCAAGCCACGCATCCGTGATAATCAATTGCATACTTTTACTCTCCACAGAAGGCCATTCATGACACAAAGGGTTCGCAGCTTTACCCTTTTGCAGGCTACCCAAGAAGCCCCCATGTTTGCCAAATTAACCGGGCTGACCACGGAATCCCTCGCACGCTTGAAGGCGGTTGAATCAATTATTCCCATTGCCTTGCGATCGTCCATCAAGGCCGGCCCCATCGACGGCACAAGCTGGTGCCTGATTTTGAACAACAACGCCACAGCGGCCAAAATTCGCCAGTTGCTGCCCGCCATCCAAGCCCATCTGCGTAGCAAGGGGTGGGAGGTTAACTCAATTCGGCTGAAGGTACAAATATGAGTGTGACAATTTGGGTGTGACAAGTTGAGTAAGAAAAATCGAATGTCACAATTTGAATGCTTTGAGCCCACAAAAAAGCCACCTTTCGGTGGCTTTTTGTATTCTAAATCAATGACTTAGAAGTTTTTACTGGCGGAGCGGACGGGACTCGAACCCGCGACCCCCGGCGTGACAGGCCGGTATTCTAACCAACTGAACTACCGCTCCTGGTAGCTGATGTTTACTCTTTCGAGCCAAGCCATTTGCATGCCACTTCGACAGTGTTCAAACAAACCATCAACGACTTTCGCCTCGCTGTTTTGCAACAATTTGGCGACCCCACGGGGATTCGAACCCCGGTACCTACCGTGAAAGGGTAGTGTCCTAGGCCTCTAGACGATGGGGTCAAAACCTTAGACTAGCCAACAACACCAAACTCGTGGTGACGCTAAACCATACCGACACATTCAACTCATCAACACATTCAACAAACCAACTTCAACAATTTGGTGGAGGTAAGCAGGATCGAACTGCTGACCTCTTGCATGCCATGCAAGCGCTCTCCCAGCTGAGCTATACCCCCAAAAACGCAGCTCGAAATGCGCAGCTTGTCACAGCTACACACCTTGCGCTGAGCCCTCTATTATAACCAGCTTTTAGCCGCCTTGGATGCGCGCCAGCACTTTTTCTCTGCCAACCAACTCCAGAACCGCGTCCAAGGATGGGGTTTGAGCCGTGCCGAGCACCAACACCCGAACCGCCATGGCCAACTGCGGCATTTTAAGGCCCGTGGCTGCCAAAACCTCTTTGATTGCAGCGGCAATCGACGCTTTGTCCCACGCGCAAACCTCCAGTTTTTCGGCCAACAAAGCCAAGGCAGGTTTGACGGCCTCGGTCAAATGCAAGGTTTTGTCGGCGGGCAAGATGCTGACGTCCGCGTAAAACCCCTTGGCCCAAGCAGCCAAGGCAACGGTGGTGTCACAGCGGTCTTTGAACAAACCACAAATTCCAGGCAAGCGATCATCGGCAGTGACGTCCATTTTTTGCAGCTGACTGGCCACCAAGGGCACCAGTGCAACGGTATCCATGGCCTTGAGGTGCTGGCTGTTCACCCAGCGCAACTTGGCCTCATCAAATTGGGCGGCGCTGGACCCCAAATGATCCAGGTTGAACCATTCAACCAACTGCTCAGGGCTGAAAATCTCGTCGTCACCGTGGCTCCAGCCCAAACGCGCCAGGTAATTGACGACGGCGTTTGGCAAAAAGCCCTCAGCCGCAAACTGCGTGACGGGTTTGGCTCCGCTGCGCTTGCTCATCTTCTCGCCCTGTTCATTCAGGACGGTGGGCAAGTGCGCATAAACCGGCGGCTCTTTGCCCAAGGCCCGGAATATATTGATTTGCCTGGGCGTGTTGTTGACGTGATCGTCCCCGCGAATGACGTGGGTGATGGCCATGTCCAAGTCGTCGACCACCACGCAAAAATTGTAGGTGGGGGTTCCGATCTCACCCAAGGGTGCGGGCCGGGCAATCACCAGGTCATCGAGCTCGGCATTGCTGATTTCGATACGCCCCTTGACTTTGTCGTCCCAGGCGACCAAGCCCCCTTGCGGGCTTTTGAACCTCAGCACCGGTGGCACCCCAGCGGGCACTTCGGGCAGCAATTTGCCTGGCTCTGGTCGCCAAGTGCCGTCGTAACGCGGCTTTTCTTTGGCCAAAGTTTGGCGTTCACGCAGCGCGTCCAACTCGGCCACGCTCATGTAGCAGGGGTAAACGTGTCCGGCCGCTAGCAATTCGCCCAACACAGCTTTGTAGCGATCCATGCGCTGCATTTGGTAAAACGGGCCCTCGTCGTAGTTCAGGCCAAGCCAGGCCATGCTTTCCAGAATCACTTCAACTGCCGCCTGCGACGAGCGATCTTCATCGGTGTCTTCAATGCGAAGAATAAAGTCGCCCCCAGTGGAACGCGCAAACGCCCACGGGTACAGGGCTGACCGAATATTGCCGAGATGGATAAAACCAGTCGGCGAAGGCGCAAAACGAGTGCGAGTTTTCATGGATAAGTGCGCGGGTGAATTCGCGAGGGAAATTTGCAATTGAATTTGTGGATTAGGTGTTGGCCTTAAGCGTTGGGCAAGGCCAAACGCGATGTGTCTTCCTCTTGCTCATCAAGGTTCACCCGGTTTTCATTGAGCCGTGCAATGTCTGCGGAGGTGATGTCCCCCGTCACGTAGACGCCATCAAAACAAGACGCATCAAAGTCAGAAATTTTGGTGCTTAATTTGCCTATCGAATTTTTCATACCCAATACATCTTGGTAAATTAGGGCGTCGCAACCAATGATTTCACGAATCTGCTCGACAGTGCGGTTGTGGGCAACCAACTCATCGCTGGTCGGCATGTCGATGCCATAGACATTGGGGTAGCGCACCGGCGGCGCGGCACTGGCCAAATAGACTTTGCGTGCGCCTGCATCCCGCGCCATTTGCACAATTTCGCGGCTGGTGGTGCCGCGCACGATGGAATCGTCCACCAACAAGACATTTCGACCTTTGAATTCGCTCGAAATCGCGTTGAGCTTTTGGCGCACCGACTTTTTGCGAACCGACTGACCGGGCATGATGAAGGTGCGGCCCACATAGCGGTTTTTAACAAAGCCTTCACGGTATGGCAAACCCAACAGTTGCGCGAGTTGTGCGGCACTGGGGCGGCTTGATTCTGGGATTGGAATGACCACATCAATGTCGCTGGGCGGTACGGTGGATATCACGCGTTTTGCCAACGACTCACCCAAATTCAAGCGGGCCTGGTATACCGAAATTCCATCCATCACAGAGTCTGGCCGGGCCAAGTAGACAAATTCAAAAATGCAAGGATTCAGGCGCGGCGCATCGCTGCACTGATGAGAATGCACTTTGCCTTGCAAATCAATAAAGACCGCTTCGCCTGGCTCAATATTGCGCTCAAAGGTGTGCCCCGTGCCTTCCAGCGCGACAGATTCGCTGGCCAGCACCACGGTTTCGCCATTTGCACCAGAGCTTCTGCCCATGCACAGTGGGCGAATGCCAAAGGGGTCACGAAATGCCAACACGCCGTGCCCTGCGACCAGCGCGATGACCGCGTAAGAGCCGCGAATGCGCCGGTGTACGTTGGCAACCGCCGCAAAAATGTCAGCGGGCTTGAGCGGCAAGCCCCGGGTGGTTTTTTCGATCTCATGCGCCAACACGTTCAAAAGAACTTCTGAGTCGCTTTCGGTGTTGATATGTCGGTGATCGTCACTGAACAACTCGTCTTTCAAGGCCTTGGCATTGGTCAGATTTCCGTTGTGAACCAACACAATTCCGAACGGTGCGTTGACATAAAACGGCTGCGCTTCTTCTTCGCTGTAGGCGTTGCCTGCCGTTGGGTAGCGCACTTGGCCCAAACCACAATTGCCCGGCAAAGCCCGCATGTTGCGGGTGCGAAAGACGTCTTTGACCAAGCCCTTGGCCTTGTGCATGAAGAACTTGCGCTCTTGCTGGGTCGCAATGCCCGCCGCGTCCTGGCCACGGTGCTGAAGCAGCAGCAAGGCGTCGTAAATAAGTTGGTTCACAGGTGCGTTGCTGACAACGCCGACGATTCCACACATTACGGTAAGTACTTTCCAAATTCTTGCGGCACCAAAGGCTTAAGCCCCTTGAGTGCAACACCCAACAAACCGGCGCCCGCCGACTCTGTCCACCAAACACTGGATTTAAGGGGCGTCATGGCAATCACAACGGCTGCCGCCAGGAGCAACACCAAGCCGCGAACCAGCCCAAAAGCGCACCCCAAAACCCGATCCACAGGGCCGAGGCCCGCCACCGAAATCATCTTTTTGACCAGCACCGCCAATAGCCCGCCCGCAAATGCCGTGACGACGAAGGTCAACAAAAAACCGGCGGCATAGCGCACGGAATTGGCTGCGCCCGTCATGGGCAGCCATTGCGCCACATCGGTTGCAAACCATTGGGCAGCCACAAAAGCCAGAACCCAGGCAAGCAAGGACAGCATTTCAAACACCAGTCCCCGCCACGCTCCCAACAGCAAAGACACCATCAGCACCGCCAAAAGCAACCAATCCAATGCGACCATTGACCCGCCGACCCGCCCTACAAAACCAGCACGGTGGCCGGAAGATCTAGCGTTTTGATTTTTTGAGCGGCATTGTCGGCTTCTGCCTTGGCACCAAAAGGACCCACTCTGACGCGGGTTCTGGGACCGTCTTTGGTTTCGACCACTTGGGTGTAGGTCTTTAAACCCGCCCGTTCAAGCTTGGTGCGGGCCTCTTTGGCGCGTGTCAGGTCTGAAAATGCCCCCACTTGAACCACAAATCGCCCTTCAACCGCAGAAGCAGCTTTGTCAACTTTGTCAGCGGATTTGCCTTCAAGCAAAGCCTGGGCCTTGGCACCGTCGCTTGCCACATTGCCTGAATTGGCTGAATTGAGTGCGGGCTTCGCCGCTACCGGCGCGGCAGGTTTGACCGGGTCTGGCTGCTTTTTAGCGGGTGTGAGAATTTCTTCCTTGGGTGCTGTGACAGACGCCTTGGACTCGACCACTTCAGCCACTTTGTCGGCCACTTTGGCCTCTGATTTGGCCGCCACGGGCGCTTCTTTTGCGGCCTCAACGGGGGCGGCTGCGGGTGTGGGTACGACCGCAGGAGCCTCAACTGCACTATTTGCAACAGGCGATGAGGTCACGCGGCCTTTATTTTTGTCTGGAATCTCAATCGGAATATCAACCGCAATCGGTCTGGGCTGGTTATCAAACAGCAGCGGAAAACCAATCACCGCCGCCAAAACCAGGGCCGCTGACCCGATCAAGCGGTGCATGGCGCGCCTGCGCACGGCTTCGATGCTTTCGGCTTGGGGCGGCTGGGCGGGCTCGTCGGCACCGCGACGAAATTTGAATAAAGCCATGTAGTTAAGCGTTCAGTTGTCCAGATGCTTGGCCAATAGGCGCGGAACGCCCTGTTGTAAAACGCCGCCGACCGTGAAAAACGATCCGAAGACCACGATTCTATCAGCGGGGGTGGCGGCCTTGATCGCAGCCTGAAGGGCCAACATGGGGTCGCCAAAGGTTTGCGCCGCCGCGTCTTTTCGCTTGTTTTGACTTTGCCATTTGGCCATCAAATGGGCGGCAGAGTCCGCACGCGGTGTGGGCAAATCACAAAAATACCATTGGTCAATGAGCGGGTTGATTTTGGCCAGCATCAAATCGAGGTCTTTGTCAGCCATGGCCCCAAAAACGCCGTGGGTCACCGGAAAAAACCCCATCGCGTCCAGGTTGGCAGCCAATGCGGCCACAGAGTGCGGGTTGTGGGCCACGTCCAGCACCAGCTGGGGTTGCCCCGCAATCACTTGAAAGCGGCCTGGCAGCTCAACAAAAGCAAAACCATTTCGCACGGCTTGCGCTGTGACGGGCAGGCGATCGCGCAGCGCTGTCAATGCCGCCAGCACGCCCGCCGCGTTGATCAGTTGGTTGGCACCCCGAAGGGCTGGGTAAGCCAGGCCGCTGTAACGCCTGCCGCCTTTGACCGCTGCCGCTGACCAGCCCCACTGCTGCTTGTCGCCGCTCACATTGAAGTCTTGGCCAAAACACCACAGGTCTGCGCCCAATACCTCGGCATGGTTCAGCACACTATGGGGAGGCATAGGGTCACTGACCACCACCGCCTTGCCCGCGCGCATGATGCCGGCTTTTTCAAAACCAATTTTTTCGCGAGTGTCGCCGAGTAATTCCATGTGATCCAGGTCAATGCTGGTGATGACGGCGCAGTCCGCGTCAATCAAATTGACGGCATCGAGCCGGCCGCCCAAGCCCACTTCAAGAATGGCGACCTCCAGATCGGCCTGAACCATCACGGCCAATATTGCCAGAGTCGAAAACTCGTAATAAGTGAGAGAAATTTCATCGCGGTCAGGCGCTGCTGCCCTGGCGTTTTGCACCCGCTCAAACGCATGAACCAGCGCTTGCGCGTCCACCGCTTCGCCCTGCAAGCGCAGGCGTTCTTCAAACCGCACCAGATGGGGCGATGTGAACACCCCGGTTTTGTAACCCGCTTGGCGCAAGATCGACTCCAGCATGGCGCAGGTGGAGCCTTTGCCATTGGTGCCCGCCACCGTGATGACGGGGCATTTGAACGCCAAATCCATCCGTTTGGCGACTTGCCCCACGCGAACCAGGCCCATATCGATGATTTTGGGGTGCAATTGCTCGCAGTAGGCCAGCCAATCGGCCAGCGTTTGAGGGGGTTTTGGCGCAGCAGTGTTCATGTCGGGGGCAATTGTCGCCGAGCGATAAGGCATGATGAGGCGCATGACTTCAAAACTGACCGTGGTTTACGGAATTCCCAATTGCGACACAGTAAAAAAGGCCCGCGCCTGGCTTTCCGAGAAAGGCGTTGACTGCCAATTTCATGATTTAAAAAAACAGGGGGTACCCAAACCGCAACTCAACCTTTGGATTGACGCGGTCGGTTGGGAGAAGCTGGTCAACCGCAAAGGCACTGCCTGGCGCAGACTAGATGCTGCCACACAGGCGAGCGTGGTGGATGCGGCCAGTGCGGTGGTGGTTTTGATGACCAACAGCAGTGCGATCAAACGGCCCGTTGTGGAGTGGGCTGGCGGGCAAGTGACGGTGGGGTTTGAAGAAAGGGTTTGGAGCGACTTGGCAAAATAATCTTTGCGCTAAATTGCTATACTTGACCATCTAGATAGTCATCGTATCAACCCAAAGGTAATAGCACCATGCAAGTCAGCGTCGCTGAAATTAAGGCCAAATTCACCGCTATTGCCCGGCAGGCCGATGCGGGTGAAGAGGTTGTCATTACCACCCGTGGCAAACCAGCCTATCGCCTGCTGCCCATCATCAACACGCCACAACGGGCGCCGTTTCCAGACATCACCGCGCTAGCCCGCCAATCCAAGCCATACAAAACAAAAGGTAGTTTTGTGGCCGACTGGCGTGCCGCCAATGAACGCTTTTAACCGTGGCCGCCAAGATCTACATCGACACCAGCATTCTGGTGTCAGCCTTCAGCAATGAGCCCCAGCAAGCCGTCGCAATGGCACTGCTTCAAGCACCTCACTGGGACCATGTCTGCATCAGCGACTGGACGGTGGCTGAATTCGCCTGCGCAATGCAAGCCAAGGTGCTGCGCGGTGAGACTCCGCCTGAGGTCGCGCACACCATCGGCCAAACACTCAACAGCCTCATGGCAAAAGGGGCTTTGCAGCGCATTCCTGTGCTGCGAGAGGACTATTCCGCCGTGCAACGCACCGTCCCCACTCTAAACTGCTTGGTGCGTGCTGCGGATGCCCTGCATCTGGCTGTGGCTGCGCGCAGCGGCATGACGCACTTTGCCAGTTTGGACAAGACTCAGCGTATGGCGGCTGGGCAATGGTTGGTGGGAATTGAATGCGTGCCGCCCGCTTAAAATCGACACTTATGACCGCATCACAACTAAACGGCGCGACCGTCCATATTAGCAACGTCACCGTTGCTGCCCAAGCCAGCGTCTATTTCGATGGCAAATGCATCAGCCACGGCGTGACATTGGCGGATGGCACCAAGAAATCAGTCGGCGTGATCTTGCCGGCTACCCTGACTTTCAACACCGGCGCGCCCGAAATCATGGAATGCACTGGCGGCGCGTGCGAGTACAAGTTGGCGGGCAGTGAGGCTTGGCTGAAGTCTTTGCCGGGTGAAATATTCAGCATTCCGGGCAACTCGAAGTTCGAAATTCGTGTCAACGAGCCCTACCACTACATCTGCCATTTTGGTTGAACTCTGAATCGCATCAACATGGCCACCATCCTCCAAAATCTCCCCCTCAATCAAAAAGTCGGCATCGCGTTCTCAGGCGGGCTTGACACCAGCGCCGCGCTGCACTGGATGAAGCTCAAAGGTGCAATTCCTTACGCCTACACCGCCAACCTGGGCCAGCCAGACGAAGCCGATTACGACGAAATTCCGCGCAAGGCGATGGAATACGGCGCTGAAAAAGCGCGTTTGATCGACTGCCGCAGCCAGCTTGCCACCGAAGGCATTGCCGCGCTGCAAGCCGGAGCGTTTCATATTTCAACCGCTGGCGTTACTTACTTTAATACCACGCCGCTCGGCCGTGCGGTGACGGGCACCATGCTGGTGGCGGCCATGAAAGAAGATGACGTCAACATCTGGGGCGACGGCAGCACCTTCAAAGGCAACGACATTGAGCGTTTTTACCGCTACGGCTTGCTGACCAACCCCGATTTGAAGATTTACAAACCTTGGCTGGACCAACTTTTCATTGACGAGCTGGGTGGCCGCGCTGAAATGTCGGCCTTCATGACCCAAGCGGGCTTTGGCTACAAAATGTCAGCCGAAAAAGCCTATTCGACCGATTCAAACATGCTGGGCGCGACCCACGAAGCCAAAGATTTGGAGCACCTGAACAGCGGCATCAAAATCGTCAACCCCATCATGGGTGTGGCGTTCTGGAAAGAAGACGTTGCCGTGAAGGCCGAGCAAGTGTCTGTGCGTTTTGAAGAAGGCCAACCCGTGGCGCTGAACGGCAAAACCTTTGCCAACGCGGTCGATTTGATTCTGGAAGCCAATCGCATCGGTGGTCGCCATGGCTTGGGCATGAGCGACCAGATCGAAAACCGCATCATCGAAGCCAAGAGCCGCGGCATTTACGAAGCACCCGGTCTTGCTTTGCTTTTCATAGCGTATGAGCGTTTGGTCACGGGTATTCACAACGAAGACACCATCGAACAATACCGCGACAACGGTCGCAAACTGGGCCGTTTGCTGTACCAGGGCCGCTGGTTTGACAGCCAAGCCATCATGCTGCGCGAAACCGCCCAGCGCTGGGTCGCCAGTGCCATCACTGGTGAAGTCACGCTAGAGCTGCGGCGCGGCAACGACTATTCGATCTTGAACACCGAGTCGCAAAACCTGACCTACAAGCCCGAGCGCTTGTCGATGGAAAAGGTCGAAGACGCGCCGTTCAGCCCACTAGATCGAATCGGCCAGTTGACCATGCGCAACCTGGACATTGTGGACACGCGGGAGAAGCTGGCGGTGTATGCCAAGGCAGGGTTGCTGTCGTTGGCCAA
>JANNCN010000011.1:0-15858 GCA_031386665.1 Rhodoferax sp.
GGGCGGCCATAGTCGAACAGTTCGTTGATCACCGCCCGGATGGTGCGCCCGGTGTACAAAACGTCGTCCAAAATCACGATGTCGGCACCGTTGACATCAAACGGCAGGCTGGTTTGACCGCCTGCGCTCAAACCTCGTTTGGCAAAGTCGTCCCGGTGCATGGCCGACGAAATGGTGCCAGCTTTGCCTTCCAGCATTAAATCAATTTGCAACTGCTGCGCAAGCCAAGCGCCGCCGGAGGTGATGCCGACGAGCCGGGTTTGGGGACTGCGCAAAGTTTCAATGCCTTTTCGCAAGTCAAGGTAAAGGGCCTGTGCATCTAAAACCAGGTTACTCACCGCAAACCCCTTAAAAACTGTTCAAGAATAATACAGGCCGATGCCGCATCAGCGTCGGTCGCGCCCATCGAAAGGGCCTCGGTGGTGGTGTAGCGCTCATCCACTTCAAACACCTGCAGTTTGAAGCGCCCCGCCAGTTGACGGCCAAAACGGCGGGCTTTCAGGGTGTTTTCATGTTCCGCGCCGTCGGGGTGAAAGGGAACGCCAATCACCAAGGCATCGGGTTGCCATTCTTTCAACACAGCGGCAATTTGATTGAAGCGCTCATCGCCCTGGGCCTGAATGCTGCCCTGCGGTTGGGCCGTGCCCAGCAAGCGATTGCCAACGGCAAGACCGGTGCGCTTGGTGCCAAAGTCCAAAGCCAAAAATGTGACGCAACTGGACGGAATCTGGTCGGAGTCCTGCCGCAGGGTCGGGGGGGCAGCTGGCGCAGTTGGGGCAACCTGGGCGTTCATGCATGCCCCGCAACAGGCGACAGCATCCACATTTCCAGGCCCAACAACATCAAGGCTTTGTCATATCGGTTGGCCACTGGCGTGTCAAAAATGACCGCTGCATCGGCAGCCACCGTCAACCAGCTGTTTTCCCCGAGCTCAGATTCCAGCTGGCCCTGTCCCCAAGCAGAATAGCCCAGCGACACCAGCACCCGGCGCGGCCCAACGCCGGTCGACAATGCCTCCAGCACATCCTTTGACGTGGTCATTTCAAGCCCGCCAGGAATGCTCATGGTGGACGCATAAACCGGGTCGAGCGGTTTGTCGGCAACGGTAAATTGCGCTTCGTGCAGCACAAAACCACGCTCAATTTGCAAGGGGCCGCCCTGGAAGACAGGCGAATCGATCAAGTCTTGCCTCAGCAAGGGCAATTCCACCTTGTCAAAAAGGTCTTTGAGGTTGATGTCGCTGGGCTTGTTGATGACCAGCCCCAAGGCACCGCGTTCGCTGTGCTCGCAGACATAAATGACGCTTTTGGCAAAGGAGTCGTTTTGCAAACCGGGCATCGCGATCAAAAAATGATGCGTCAGGTTTATCGGTGCAAAATCGTCGGCCATGCATGAATTTTAACGGTGATCATGAATAAAGAATTTGGCTCTGGCTTGGTGTGGTTTCGCCGCGACCTTCGGGTGGAGGACAACGCCGCTTTGTTTGAGGCTTTAAGCCGTTGTCGGCAGGTGCACTGTGTTTTTGTGTTCGACACCGATATTCTGGCGAGCCTGCCGCGAGTCGACCGACGGGTCGAATTCATCCGCGAAAGTCTGGTTGACCTGGATGCCAGCCTACGCGCCTTGAATGCAAGCGCTGGCTTGATCGTGATGCATGGCGGGGCCGTGGAGACGGTTGTGGGTTTGGCGGCTGATTTAAAGGTGGAAGCCGTTTTTGCAAGCCATGACTACGAACCCCATGCGGTTGCCCGAGATTCACGGGCGCGAGGTGTGCTGTCTGGGGCCAATGTTTCATTCGTGACCGTCAAAGACCAAGTGGTGTTTGAGAAGCGAGAGGTTTTGACCAAAACCGGCACGCCTTACGGCGTTTTCACGCCCTACAAAAATGCCTGGCTGCTGAAAGCTACCTCGGCTGGCTTGCCCAGGTTTGACGTGCAGGCGCACTCCGCTGTCTTGGCCGCAAGGTCGATTCAATACCAAAAGGCTGTGCCGACCCTTGAAGACATTGGCTTTTTGCCCAGCAACCTCAGTCAATTGAAAATTCCGGCGGGTGCAACTGGTGCAAGGCATTTGTTTGCCGAATTTTTTGAGCGCATGGATCAGTACCATGAAACGCGCGACTTCCCGAGCGTGAAAGGGCCCAGTTACTTAGGGGTGCATCTGCGATTTGGCACGGTGTCGATTCGCCAATTGGTGGCCACCGCGTTGAGCCGGAGTTTGCAGGGCAGCCAAGGGGCGACGGTCTGGTTGAGCGAGCTGATTTGGCGAGACTTCTATTTTTCGATACTGGCCAATTTTCCGCAAGTGGCGACGGGGGCTTTCAAACCGGCGTATGACGCCATCAAGTGGGAGAGTGGAAAACACGCCAAAACTTTGTTTGAAGCCTGGTGCGAGGGGCGCACGGGCTACCCGCTGGTGGACGCAGCCATGGCACAAATCAACCAAACCGGCTACATGCACAACCGCCTGCGAATGGTCACCGGAAGTTTTCTCGTTAAAGACCTGGGAATCGACTGGCGCTGGGGAGAAAAGTATTTTGCAGAAAAGCTCAATGATTTTGACCTGTCCGCCAACAATGGGGGCTGGCAATGGGTCAGCTCAAGCGGCTGCGATGCTCAGCCTTACTTCCGCATCTTCAACCCCATCAGCCAGAGCGAAAAATTTGATGCACAAGGCAAGTTCATTCGGCGCTATGTGCCGCAGTTGGCCAAATTGCCGTTGGCCGCGATGCACGCGCCTTGGACGGTGAGTCCGGCGGTGTTGCTGGCCTGCGGTGTCGTGCTGGGGCAAAATTACCCTAACCCGATTGTCGACCATGCAAGCGCTCGGGCTTTGACGTTGCAGCGCTACGAGGTTGTGAAAAAGCTGGCCTGAAAATGAAAAGGGGTCATCGAAAGATGACCCCTTGCAAGCTTGAATAATAGGCTTGAATCAAACGCCTTGCGCGGCCATACAGTACTGACGCACGAGCCTTAGCAATTCGTCTTCAGAGTAAGGTTTGCCCAGGTAGTGGTCAACCCCCAGCTCACGCGCATGCTCACGGTGCTTTTCGGCAATGCGAGAGGTGATCATGATGATCGGTAAATCCCGCAAATTCGCGTCGGCCCGAATGTTGCGGGCCAGATCGAAGCCATCCATGCGCGGCATCTCGATGTCCGACAGCACCAGGGTGGGTTTTTCTTCCATCAGTCGTTCTAGCGCCTGCAGGCCATCTGCGGCCATGACCACACGGTAGCCTTCGCGTTTGAGCAAACGCTGCGTGACACGGCGCACGGTGATTGAGTCGTCGACCACCATGACCAAAGGCACTTGCGTGACGCTGGCAATCAGGTTCGGGGTTGCCTGATTCAGCGCTCCATCACTTTGAGAACCGACAGAACGAAGGGCAGCCGAACGCAGGGCGCGAGCCTGTTCGCCATAGACCGAAGCCAAGGCCACAGGGTTGTAAATCAAAATTACAGCGCCAGACGCCACCACGGACATGCCGGTCAAACCTGGCAGACGCGACAGTTGAGGGCCCAAGTTCTTGACCACGACCTCCTGGTTGCCCAGAACCTCGTCCACATGCATCGCCACAAATTGGCCCGCACTGCGAAACACGGCGACAGGCAGATTTTTGGTGATCATTTCGCTGCTGTGCGATGACGCCTGAAGCAAGGCACCAGCCCAGTAGAAAGGGAAGGTTTTTCCAGCGTGCTCGAAGGTTTCGCTTTGGTAGGCTCGCTCCACATCAGCTGCAGGAACCCGCCGGACAATCTCGATCAAGTTGGCAGGGACTCCCACCACCAAGTCACCACAGCGCAGCATCACAACCTGTGTTACCGCTGTCGTCAATGGCACGACCAAATTAAAGCGGGTGCCTTTGCCGGCCTCGGTGCTGGTTTCGATGCGACCCCCCAAGGCATTCATTTCGGTGCGCACCACGTCCATACCAATGCCCCGGCCGGAAATTTCTGTGATGGACGTTGCTGTCGAAAAACCTGGCAAAAATATCAAATTCGCCGCGTCAGCGTCGCTCAAGTTTTGCGCGTCCAGGGCGACGCCGCTGCTCACCGCCTTGTCCCGAATACGGATCAGGTCGAGCCCCGCACCGTCGTCCAAAAAGGTCACGGACACCTCGTTGGCTTGGTGTTGCAGGTCAATGGTGATCGAGCCCACAGGTGGTTTATGGCCCGCGGCCCGAACGTCAGCAGACTCAATGCCGTGCGCTACAGAATTCCGCAACAGGTGTTCAAACGCTGGGGCCATGCGCTCCAAAACGCCACGGTCAATGTCGAGCGAGCCACCCGTGATGTCCAGTTTGACCTGCTTACCCGTTTCTTTCGCGGCCTGGCGCACCACGCCATACAAGCGCTCGGAGATGGATTCAAACTCGACCATGCGGGTGCGAAGCAAATCCCGTTGTAAACCGCGCGCTTGACGGCCCTGGGCAATCAAATCGTCTTCAGTGCCTTCAACCGTGCGTTGCAAATTCCGCTGAACTGTGGCCACGTCATTGACGGACTCGGCCATCATTCGGGTCAATTCCTGAACCCGGGTGAAACGGTCAAATTCCAGTGGATCAAATTGTTGTGCGGTTTCTTTGGCCAAGGCCATGCGCGATTGCATTTGGGATTCAGACTGGACCTCAATGTCGCGCAAATGATGGCGCAGGCGGTCCAGGTTGCCTGACAAGTCCACCATCGAACTGCGCATTTGATCCAGCCGCGCTTCGAGCCTGGAGCGCGTGATCATGACCTCACCAGCTTGGTTGACCAGTCGGTCCAACAGGTGTGAACGCACCCGAACAGATTGGTTAGAGCCTTGGCGCAAAGGCGCAGTCGTTGTAATTTGAGCTGCCATCTTGAGGGCAGCGGTCGGCAAGGCGATTGAAGACCTCTGCGTCGACAACACATTGTTTGAAGCTGCGGCACCAAGCGGGCCATCAGCCAAGCTTGGAGTGATGTTGGCCGACAAAGGCAAATCTGAGGCTGGGCCTACAGGTGCCTTGGCCACTTCTGGCAATGAAAACGCTGCAGTAGAACCATGACGCAAAGAATCGAAATTCTTCAATATGGCATCAAAACGAGTGAGCAGGGGTTCGAGTTGCCTGGTTTGCAACGATTCGGTTCCAAGCTGCTCAATCGCAGATTCCATGCGATGGGTCATTTCGCCTAATCGCATGGCCCCAGCGAGCCGGGCACTGCCTTTGAGCGTGTGAAGAACGCGAAGCACTTCGCTGCGCGCACTCAGGTTATCTGGTCGCTCGGTCCATTGTCTTGCTGCTCCACCCAATTGGGGTAGAAGCTCCAGAGCCTCTTCTTCGAATATCGGGAAAAGGTCGGCATCCAGCGCGTCAGTCAGGTCAATGTCGTCGTCAACCGAACTCAAAATCGCTTGTGGCTGCGCGATGTTCAGGGTGGCGGCTGGCAGCGCAAAACTGGCTGGCGCCACAAAAGCGGAAACTGTCGCGGCGGCCGCCAGCCCCCCAGCAAGGACACCGGCAGAAACGCTAGCCAGCGGAGCTTGATCAGTGATCAACTGCGGGCTTGCGGTTGCAACTTCCGTGAAATTAAGGTTGGAGGGTTCAAACGGCAAATCAGGAAGTGCATTGGCTTGAGCCTCAAGACCCTGCTGAACAGCGCTTGCGGCACTGGGCCTGAAGTCAACAAGGGCAACTTCTTCAGGCGCCAGGTCATAGTCGTCCAGCCCCGCCGGGCGGGTCTCAGGCGGCAATGTAAAGTCGTGCTCGTCTGAAAAGCCGTCGCGACTGGCTTTGAACTCAATTTCAACGATTGCATTCAGGCCATCAATCAGGTATTCATCGGGCTCTTTGAGGAAGCCAGCAGCGAATTGGTGGAGCAGGCGCCTGACTTCTTCTGCCGCATCGACAAACACTTGAGCGTAAGCTGGGTCACCTTGGCCATGCAACTGGACATGTTGCAATGCAGACTCAAGTGCGCGCGCAATGTCTGACAGGGCCGTGAAACCCACCGTTGCGGAACTACCGGACAATGAGTGTGCCAATGCTACTGCGGTATCAGGCAAAGGCCGATGCAGTTCGAGCGACCACTCATTGAGCTCAGTCAACAGCCGGCGTGACCATTCATCGGCTTCATTGAGGTAGACGTTGTAAAGCGGGATACCAATGCGCAAACTGCCAATTACCTTGACCGAATCGTCAAGCTCTTCACCACCGGCTCGCGATTCTTCGAAAATAGGCAATTCGGAGGGGATGGTGTCCAGCGACCCTTCTGGGAGGGGTGGGACTGACTGATGGGAGTCGGCAACTACGAGATCTAGCCGAGAAGTGGCAAATTCGAGAGGCGCAGCCTCGGACGGTGTGCCCAACTCCGAATTGAAAAATGATGTCGCTTCAAATTCGGGTGGCTTAGGTTCTGGCGTGAAATCAAAGTCATCCAGCCCCAAATTGCTTGATTGAGCTTCAGCTTCTGCCGCTTTGGCTTTGCCAAGTGTGTCCAAGGATTCGCCCGGCAATCTTGCAAAGATGGATGTGGCTTCAAAATCGGGTCTGACGCTAACGCCAAAGTCCAATACCGATTCTGAAACCTCGGTCGGCTGAGCCTCTGCGAACTGCGGCAACCTGGAGGGCGCAGCCTCAATTGGCTGAGCCTCTGCAATGACCTTCGCTTCCTGAATGGCTTCGGGTCTTGTGATGCCAGGAAGGTGAAGGTCAATCAGCCTGTTCTCCAAACGCAGGGCATCTGCTGCTTGGCGAAAACTTTGCGCAGACCATGCAGCGTCGGTTCGTGCAGAAATGTCGTTCACCCAAGCGCCAAAGCCTTCTATCGCCCGCAAGCTCAATGCAGTCAGCGCACTTGAAGCGGGCTTTTGCTCGGCCAGCCATGCGTTCAGCAATTGCTCCATCGACCAGGCGGCCTCGCCAAATTCATTGAGGCCAACCATGCGAGAACTGCCTTTGAGCGTGTGAAATGCACGCCGCAAAGTGGTTTGCTCGCCCAAATTGGAGGGGTCGTTTTCAAGCCTAGCCACGGCCTGCATGGCTCCCTGAACGACCTCATTGGCTTCTTCCAGGAAAATATCGCGAATTTCTGCATCGTCATCGTCCAACGCAATGGCAGGTGGTATTGCAACTTTGGGCGGCATGTCCATAGGGAGCTTGGGAATTGCCGCGGCTGCACCAACAGCCACGGTTGCAGCCGTGGCGGGGGCCAAGAATGGCACGGCAGAAGACAAATCTAGCATATCGGCGGGCGGCAACTCGACCACCAGGGGTGCAAAAGCTGACGCAACTTTCGCGGTGGGTTCGATCTGCTGAACTGGCAACGGGAAGTGCAGAGCGGGAGGCGCTTTGGGCTTTTCCACCGGCTCTTTTGCACGGCCCATGACGGGTTTGAATTCGCCATCCTCGTCGTCATAGACGAACAGCTTTTTAGCCATCGACCGCTGATACCCCAGCATGTCGATTAAAAACCCCAATGCCCCAATGCTGTTGCCCAGCTTTTCAAAACTTGCTATTGCGCCAGGCCCAGGAACAATGTTGTCCACCAATAGTTTTTCGACTGTATCGCGCATGCGTAACATGGCCACGGAGGCTTGATCCAGCCCCAAAACTGAAAAAACCCCGCGCATTTGCGCCAACTGGCTAGGTACTTCGTGAAGAGGAACCTTGTCTACCGGGTTGCGGAAAAACTGATCCAGCGACTTTTCAACCTCTCCCAATGAGGTTCGCAACTCGCTGACCACACTGCCCATGGTTTGGCGATCGCTAACACGGCGGTAAAGCTCTTCCATCCAGCCTTCAAGAGGCTCGGACTGGCCACCTGCGGTGACTTGCTCCAGCCTTTGCGCGAGTCGAACGCTGCGCTGCGTCATTTGTGAATCGGTGGGATCCATGTCCTCGTAGGCGGCTTCCAAATAGAGAATCGCCGTGGCAACCTCCATCGCTACAGGCGTTGTGGGTGGCTCACCTGACCGTGCCGTGGCCTCGACAGATCGCATCAAAGCTCGGGCAAGGTCGTTGCTTTCAGGGTGCAACTTCAGAATGGAGTCTGTAACGGCACCAAATTGGTCGCCAACAAGTTTGAGCCGATTGGTGTCGCCACCCGCCAATGCTGACCAAGTTTCGGTGGCGGTTGCAATGCGCTTTCTGGCCTGAACCAGAAGGGCAGGATCGAATCGTCCGAACTGGGGCGTGTCATAGTTGACTGCCACTTCGTTGGTCAAATGGTAGGCACGGCGAACCGCCGACAAAACCGGAGCGCCAGCCGCTTTTGCGGGAACAGCCTGAGCACAAAAGAACAGCAAATCCTGCGCCAACCGATCTGAAACCGACTGGTCACCCCGTGCCAAACTGGCGTACTGTAGTAGTACTCTGGACGCTCCACGCTTGGCATAGACGTCGCCCGCGCAAAGGCCGGCCGCATTGGCTTCGAAAAAGGCGGCACAAATTTGCCAAAAGACTTTGGGCTGTAACGCACCTTGCCCGGCGGCGAGGCCAAGGGACAGGTCCCTTAGATGCGCTGCTGCGTTGACATCATTGGTTTTTACCAATTTCAGAACGTGTTGATCAAGCTGTGCCCGTACACCTGGGTCAAGCGCCAAAGGAGCCATCTGAAATGGGAAAGTGGATTCAGTCCAGGACCATTCAATTGTCCAAAGATCGCTTGGGTGTACTTTCTCACCGCCGACCATGTCAAGCACGTCACGGTATTGCGGAAACAACGCAACCGCAGAGGCTGTTCGCCCTTTGAGGACGCCCTCTAGGTACTCTGCCAAGGCAAAGCTGGCGCGTTCCATTTTGCTGGCTGCGTCGTCGCTGCACAATTCGGGCCGTTGGACAAATTTTTGAGCAAGCGCTTCCATCGCGCGCATGACCTTGGCCGGTGCGCTGAAGCCAACCATCTCAAGCGCACCTACCGCTTGGTGCAGTTGCTGGCGAGCGATACGCAATTGGCTGGCATCCAGTGCAGCCAGGTCAGAGCCACGTGCCAACTCTGCGTCACGAACAAAGCGGCGCATGGCTTTGGTGGCGCCATCGAGTGATTTCTTAAGTTCTTCAAGGACCCAGGCCAGCGGCCCCAGGTCATTGCCCGCCAGTTCGGCTTCACCTGTGTTGGCTGTGGTGGTTTGCATGGATTCGTTGGCTCCTGCGAGTAGCGTGGACAATACGGAATGGTCGGCTTGGAATTGGCAAGGGCGCGAGGCGTTTGCGTCAGGTCAAGCGATTTTGAATCGCGAGACTGATTGGCTCAGCTCTTCGGCCATGCGGGACAATTCCCGAACCTGCGTGGCGGTGGCCTTGGTTCCTTCACCTGTTTGTTCTGTCACTGCAAAAATGTTTTGAATGTTTTCAGCCACCACGTTCGCCAAGCCGGCTTCGCGCGAGGTTGAATTGGAAATGTGCTGAATCAACTCCGCCAGGCGACGAGAAACTTGGTCAATTTCAGACAGTGCGGTACCCGCGTTGTCGGACAGTTTTGCCCCTTCAACCACCCCTTGGGTTGATCTTTCCATAGCGGCAACGGCGTCTTGGGTGTCGGTTTGAATTGCCTTCACCAGGGCAGAAATCTGGCGGGTGGCGTCAGCAGACCGCTCGGCCAGACGTTGCACCTCTTCGGCAACCACTGAGAAGCCTCGACCCGCTTCACCAGCAGAAGCCGCCTGGATCGCAGCGTTCAGCGCCAGCACGTTGGTTTGCTCGGTAATGTCTGAAATCAGCTCTGTGATCTCGCCAATTTCCTGCGACGACTCGCCCAAGCGTTTGATCCGTTTGGACGTGTCTTGAATCTGGTCTCGGATGGAGTTCATACCGCCAATCGCGTTTTGCACAGCTTGCAAACCGGTTTCTGCAGCGGACAGTGATTGGCGTGCAACCGAGGCTGACTCTTGCGCCTGGGAAGACACTTCGTTGATTCGGGTTGCCATTTCAAGCACGGAGCGGCCAGTCTGGCGAATTTCGAGCAATTGCTCGTTGGAGGCGGCCAACAGTTCTGTCGAGGTGGAGTCCACGTCAGCCGTGGTTTGGGAAACCCGCGCCGCTGTGCTTTGCACGTTGGCAACCAGCGAGCGCAACTCCTCAATGGTGTAGTTGACCGAGTCCGCAATGGCCCCTGTGATGTCTTCGGTCACAGTTGCTTCCTGAGTCAAATCGCCCTCGGCAACTGATTGCAATTCGTTCATCAATCGCAAAATGGCGGCCTGGTTGGCGTCATTGACGCGCTTGGCCTCTTGTTCTTGCCGCTCGGCCTCTTGCCGCATGTTTTCAGCAATACCCTGTCGTTTGCGTCCGTCCAGAACTTGAACCCTGGACAATCCGTAGGCGCAGGCAATGGCAAACAGGCCAGCCAAAGTCAGCAACGCAATAGAAAGCGGGCTCAAACCTGCTCGTGATGACAGTTTGGTTTGGGTTTCTTCCAGCGCGCGGCGCAGAGGCTCGCTGTCCGTCAGAATGGATGATTGCGCTTCGCGCGCTGACACCAGTCCTTGAAGATTTCCCAGAATCGCTCCGGCTTGAACGCGCGTTTGCTCGTAAAGTTTGATCAAAGCTTCAAGTTGTTCACGGGTTTGCGGATCTTTGGTGGCGGCCAGACGCAATTCGGGGCTGCCTTGCAACAAGCCAGTGGCAATCTCTTTGAAAGAATTCAAGTCTTTGCCCAGCAGAAAAACTGCCTCTGCACCCACGCCTTCAGCAGTCAAAAATTCGTTGGACGACTTGCCGATGCGCTGCGTCAACATCACCAACTGGCCCGAGGCTGAAATTTCGGCGGCACCGGCATTTTGCTGAAGTTTCAAGGATGAGACTGACTCGGCAATTTCTAGAAGGTCAGAGGATTGGCGATTGATCAAGCGCAAAGCAGAATTGATCTGCGTCAAAATCTTTTGCTGCCCCAACACGGTAGCGGCACTTTTCTCGGCCCGCTCCATCAAGGGCATCACCTTGTCGAGGTCTTCGTTGAAGTCGCTCCCAAGCGCTGAAATCCGCAAATCGTCGTCGCCCGACTTGAGCGCCCGAACTGATTTGGCCAATACACCAGCGCTGTCCGCCACGTCAGGGAAGGCCTGTTGGCCGCCCACTAGCGCTTGAGACGTTGTTTTTGCCAAGCGTTGCGACTGCATCAGGGCCTGACCTGTTGCACTGAGTTGTTGCGACACTTGG
Source organism: Rhodoferax sp. (assembly GCA_031386665.1). Taxonomy (GTDB): domain Bacteria; phylum Pseudomonadota; class Gammaproteobacteria; order Burkholderiales; family Burkholderiaceae_C; genus JANYCG01. Next base: position 11,120 of record JANNCN010000011.1, read on the forward strand.
TTGGCTTGGCGCAGAACCAAGTAGAAAACGACTGCCAAAATCAGCAAGGATATGGCCAAAAGAATGAAGAGTTTCTTTTGGTGATTGTCAACCGTGTCGCTTCCCAAAATTGGCAAGAAAACCTCGTCTGCTGGCTCGATGGCGGTCACAGTCGCCGAGGTGTCGTCAGTGCTGGGCCGCTGGGCCATGGCCATCTGCGCGGCACCTCCGTCGATTGGCATGGACTCGGACACAGATGGATCAACCGTTGGATCTGGCATGGCCAGGCTCAAGCGGGAGTCCAGCTCGGAGTCGTTTGTCTTGTTGGAGAAGACGTTTTTAATTTGATCGACGAGTGACATGATGAGACCTTGACGGTTAACTTAAGCGCTGATACTGAGAAACTGAGGAAGCTGCGATAGCGTTTGAAGGTTGATTTCCTGCCATATGAAACCTTCAGAGTCTGTGTAGACGTTGCCGAAATAGCTTGGCGCGTCTTCGGCAGGCGGGGCTGATTGGGCAAAGGCGTCTGCGTTTCTAAGGCCCGCCAGGCTTTCGACCAGCAGCGCGCAATTGACTTCCAGGGCGGCGTGCACCGTGATGACGCTGGCCTCGGAAATAAGTTGTTCAGATCGGACCGGCATGACACCGTTGGCAATGAAACCCGCCAAATCCACCACGCCGTATAGGCCACCGCGCAAATTCACGACACCCGCAAACCAATTTTGGCAATAGGGCACTTGCTGCAAATTGGCCAGGGGAAAAATCTCTCCCGACTGCACCAAAGGAAACAAGAAATTTTGCCCGCCCGCCCGCACGGCCAGCCAGGCGACGGACGCTCCTTCGGTGCGTGCCGCCTGAAGGCGGGTTGCCAGGCGAGTTTGAAGCTCTCGAATTGCTGCGCGATTGGCCATTGTTAAAAATTGGGTGCTGTGTTGCGGACAGGTTTTGGGAGTCGATGTGGCAAGCCTGGCAAGCCCTAGATCAGGTCAACTCAAAGCCTTGATTTTGGAAAGCAATTCAGCCTCGTTGACGGGTTTTGTGATGTAGTCTTTGGCGCCTTGGCGCAGACCCCAAACGCGATCAGTTTCAAGATTTTTGCTGGTGCACATGATGATGGGGATTTCTGTGTACTCAGGCGTTCTGTTGATCGCCCGCGTTAGTTGAAAACCGTTTTGTCCGGGCATCACCACGTCCATCAAGATCAGGTCAGGTTTTTCTTCAGACAGGCGCTTGAAAGCGTCGTCTGCACCTTGTGCTGTGCGCACTGTCATGCCGTTGCGTTGTAACAGGTCGGTCATGAACATCAATTCGGTTTTGGAATCGTCAACGATCAGAACTTTATGGATAGGCATCAGGATTCCCCTTGGGTCAAGACACCAAATTGCTGTACGGCCTGCAGCAATTGGTCTTTGGTGAATGGTTTCGTTAAATAGTCTTGCGCGCCCACCATGCGCCCACGCGCTTTGTCAAAAACGCCATCTTTGGATGACAGCATCACCACAGGAACGGTTGCAAACTTGGTGTTGCGTTTGATGATGGCGCAGGTCTGGTATCCGTCGAGCCGTGGCATCAAAATGTCGCAAAAAATCAGGTGCGGCAGGTAGTCATTGACCTTGGAGAGCGCATCAAAACCGTCTTCCGCCAGCATGACTTCGTGCCCGCCTTGCTTCAGAAAAATTTCGGCACTGCGCCGGATGGTGTTGCTGTCGTCAATCACCAGCACTTTGTAGGCGGATACTGTTGCAGTCACAAGGCGAAGCTCCTCAACTGTGGTTTTTTCAAAGCCGGACTATGACGCAATAGACGGGCAATAACAATGAATTCGCAACAAGTTCGCAACAGGTTCGCAAATAATTCAAGAAAATGCAGAGATTCCGGTTGGAATTCACGGGTGCGAGCCAGTCACTGATTTGGCCCTAGGTCAACCCCTCTTAACCCCATTTCAAAGCTGCACCATCTCGAAATCTTCTTTGCGCGCGCCGCATTCTGGGCAGGTCCAATTCATGGCAACATCCTTCCAAAGCGTACCCGGCGCAATGCCGTGATCAGGTGCGCCGACCTCTTCGTCGTAAATCCACCCGCAAATCAAACACATCCAAGTTTTTGTATCAAGCACAGCTTATAGGGCCTTCGAATAGAATGCAATGATTGTAGCTAGGACGCACCCCTCTGGCTTGCAGTTAAAGCCTTCAGCGCTCATATTTTTGGGTCTACTCAAGCGATTTCGTATGTCCCTTCCGTCCAAGCTGGCGTCCCCTCAATCCCCAGCACCATCGCCTGACGAAGAGGTCCCAGACCTTCATGAACCGGTTTGCGTCATGGTGTTTAATGCCAATGACCCAAGTGGTGCGGGTGGCTTGAGCGCCGACATCACCGCTGTTGCCAGTGTGGGGGCGCATGCACTGTCGGTGGTGACCGGTGCTTACCACCGCGACACCAGTGAAATTGTGGATCACTTCGGCTTTGACGATGAGTCCGTTGCCCAGCAGGCGCGCACCATTCTGGAAGACATTGAGGTCGCCGTTTTCAAAGTTGGATTTGTCGGCACACCCGACAACTTGAGCGCCATTGCAGAGATCGCAGCCGACTATGGCGACGTGCCGTTGGTGGCCTACATGCCTGACCTGTCGTGGTGGACCGAAAGCCAAATTGACAGCTATCTGGACGCATTTCAAGAGCTCTTGCTGCCCCAAACCACAGTGTTGGTCGGAAACCACAGTACGCTGTGGCGATGGCTGCTTCCTGATCGCAGTTCGATCAAAAGCCCCACCGCTCGAGACATTGCCCGCGCGGCCGAAGCCTTTGGTGTGCCCTACACACTGGTCACGGGCATCTTGCTGCCAGACCAATTCATCGACAACGTGCTGGCATCGCCGCAAGCCGTTTTGGCCAGTGAAAAGTTTGAACGCTTTGAAGCCATATTCAGCGGCGCGGGTGACACGCTGAGCGCCGCTTTGGCCGCCGTTTTGGCCACTGGCACGCCCCTGCCCGAGGCCGTGACCGAAGCCCTGGGCTACCTGGACCGGGCCTTGGGTGCCGGGTTTCGCCCCGGAATGGGGCACGTGTTTCCAGATCGGCTCTTTTGGGCCCAACCCGAAGACGATGATTTGACCGACCCCAGCGCCGACGCCGCCACTGACGCCAACCCAACCCCTTTTTTGTTTGAAATGCCTCCTCATGAAACCAAGCACTGACCAAAACGAGATTCTTTTTGAGCGCGCTCGCCGCGTCATCCCAGGTGGCGTGAATTCCCCTGTACGCGCCTTCAAGGCGGTGGGCGGCACGCCCCGGTTCATCAAACGCGCTCAGGGCGCCTACTTTTGGGACGCCAACGGCCAACGCTACATTGACTACATCGGCTCTTGGGGCCCGATGATTTTGGGCCATGGCCACCCCGCCGTGCTGCAGGCCGTTCAAGCCGCGGCTATGGACGGCTTCTCGTTTGGCGCACCCACCGAGCGGGAAGTCGAGCTGGTTGAAGAAATCCTCAAGCTGGTGCCCAGCATGGACATGGTGCGCCTGGTCAGTTCAGGCACAGAAGCGGCCATGAGCGCCATTCGCTTGGCGCGTGGTGCCACCGGGCGCAGCAAGCTGATCAAGTTTGAGGGCTGCTACCACGGTCATGCCGATGCGCTGTTGGTCAAGGCGGGCTCCGGGCTGGCCACGTTTGGCAACCCCACCAGCGCTGGCGTGCCACCCGAGGTGGTGCAGCACACCCTGGTTCTGGAATACAACAACCTGGAGCAGCTTGAGGAGGCTTTCAAACTGCACGGCCCAGAGCTTGCCTGCCTGATGATTGAGCCGATTGCCGGCAACATGAACTTCGTGCGTGCAAGCGTGCCCTTCATGAAACGCTGTCGCGAGCTTTGCACCCAACACGGCGCGTTGTTAATTTTTGACGAAGTCATGACCGGTTGCCGCGTGGCTTTGGGCAGCGCTCAAAGCGTTTACGCCAAGTCAATCCCCGGTTTTGAGCCTGACATGAGCGTCATGGGCAAAACCATTGGCGGCGGCATGCCTTTGGCGGCTTTTGGCGCCAAACGAAGCGTGATGGAGCACTTGGCACCCTTGGGCCCGGTCTACCAGGCGGGCACCTTGTCGGGCAATCCGGTGGCGACCGCTTGCGGCCTGGCGACCCTGCGCGAGCTGCAAAAACCAGGCCTTTTTGAAGAATTGGGGCGCAAAACCAGCGCTTTGGTCAGCGGCCTGCAAACTGAGGCGGCCAAGGCGGGTATCGAGTTGTGTGGCGATTCTCAAGGCGGCATGTTTGGCTTCTTTTTAATGCCCGAGTTGCCGCAAAACTACGCCAAGGTCATGACCACCGACAGCCCGCGTTTCAACCGCCTGTTTCACGGTTTGCTGGACCGTGGGGTTTACATCGCCCCGGCGCTGTACGAAGCTGGCTTTGTCAGCGCAGCACACACCGACGCTGACATCGCTGCTACGGTTTCAGCAGCGGCAGAGGTTTTTAAATCGCTTTGACAAATGGCGGAAAACAGTCGCGGCAAACAAATAACCACATCTATCGCTATTATAAACATAGCAAACTATTGAATATATTCGAGAGCTAGAGCCCCATTTTATTCATATTCTGACAAAAATAGGGGTTTTGAAGAAAAAAAAGAACCTGCAGGGTGGGCTATCCCCTTAGCTCCACAGGCGTAATTTCTGCTGATTTTTTGGGCAAATCGACAATGTTGCGGTACGTCACTGGCTTTGTGACGACGGCTTGTTCAAGCAGTCTATAAAACAGCAAT
>JANNCN010000028.1:0-26523 GCA_031386665.1 Rhodoferax sp.
GTCTTCCACCAACCGGGCGGCGCGGTTGTAGCCAATTTTCAAATGCCGCTGCACCAGTGAGATGCTGGCTTTGCGATTCTTCAAAACCACTTCGACCGCTTGGTCGTACATCGGGTCTTTCTCGCCGCCAGCGCTGGCGCCGGCGCCGTCAGCATTCACGTCATCATCACCATCGACCGTGCCGCCTTCCAGCACGCCTTCAATGTAGTTGGGCTCGCCCTGGCTCTTCAAGTAGGCCACGACGCGGTGAACTTCTTCGTCACTGACAAAGGCGCCATGCACGCGAATCGGCAGCCCTGTGCCGCTAGGCATGTAAAGCATGTCGCCCATCCCTAGCAAAGCTTCGGCACCCATTTGGTCCAGAATTGTGCGGCTGTCAATTTTGCTGCTAACCTGAAAGGCGATGCGAGTTGGAATATTGGCTTTGATCAAACCAGTGATCACGTCCACACTGGGGCGCTGAGTCGCCAAAATCAGGTGAATGCCAGCGGCTCGGGCCTTTTGCGCCAAGCGGGCAATGAGTTCTTCAATTTTTTTGCCCACCACCATCATCAGGTCGGCCAATTCGTCGATCACCACAACGATATGCGGCCGGCGGTCCAGCGGCTCTGGGGCTTCGGGCGTTAAGCTGAATGGGTTGTAAATAAACTCGCCACGCGCCTTGGCATCGTCAATTTTGACGTTGTAGCCAGCCAAATTGCGCACACCCATTTTGCTCAGCAATTTATAGCGGCGCTCCATTTCAGCCACGCACCAGGTCAGGCCGTGGGCAGCTTGGCGCATGTCGGTAACCACCGGGGCCAAAAGGTGCGGAATTCCCTCGTAGACCGACATTTCCAGCATTTTGGGGTCGATCATCAACAAGCGCACGTCGCGCGCTTCAGCCTTGTAAAGCAGGCTCAAAATCATGGCGTTGATGCCGACCGACTTGCCTGAGCCCGTGGTGCCCGCCACCAGCACGTGCGGCATTTTGGCAAGGTCTGCGACCACCGGGTTGCCGATGATGTCTTTGCCCAGGCCCATGGTCAGCAGCGACTTGCCGTCGTTGTAGATTTGCGAACCTAGTATTTCAGACAGTTTGATGGATTGGCGTTTGGCGTTGGGGAGCTCCAGCGCCATATAATTTTTGCCAGGTATGGTCTCAACCACCCGAATTGACACCAGGCTCAAGGAACGCGCCAAATCTTTGGCCAAGCCAACAATTTGCGACCCTTTGACGCCCGTTGCGGGTTCAATTTCATAGCGAGTGATCACGGGGCCAGGCTGCGCCAGCACCACGCGCACTTCGACGCCGAAATCTTTGAGCTTTTTCTCGATCATTCGGCTGGTCATTTCCAGCGTTTCGGGTGCCACTGTCTCCTGGCGCAACTGTGCACCATCGAGCAGATCGACCTGAGGCAAACGGCTGTCTGGCATTTCAGCAAAAAGCGGCTTCTGCCGCTCTTTGGCGACCCGCTCACTCTTGGGCAGATCGACCAAAACAGGTTCAATCAGCAACGGCTCCTGGTGGTGTTCGGCGATTTCAACGCGTTCTTCAATCACCACTTCTTCGCGCTCTCTTGCGGCTTGTTGGCCAAATGCCATGTCTTGCGCAATTTCGCGTTTTTCCCGCCGCGATTCGATAAGGTTGTGAAGCCACGCCCCAATGGCCTCTGCCACATGCCCCCAAGAAAACCGGAACACCATGGCAGAACTGATGACGCCAATGGCAATGGCCACCAAGCCAGAGCCGGTAAACCCGAACCACTTGACAAGAAATGGTCCGGTCAAAAACCCCAAGGCGCCGCCCGCGTGGCCGCCCGGCAAAACCAGTTCAAAACGGTACAGGCGCGACCATTCCAGTGCCGTGCTGGCGGCAAGCAGCGCCACCAAACCAAGCCAAAACGCGACTGAACCCACAAACAAACGGTTGATGCCCGCAGGCGGCGTGTCAGCGGCGGGGAGCGGTTCTCCGGCATCTGCCCGCAACATTCGAAGCCACCGTGCCAACGCGGCAAGCCAGGTACTCAAACCAGCGACAAAACACCACCAGACCGAAAATCCGAAAGAGAAGTAACTGATGTCGGCAAGCCAAGCTCCGAGCTTTCCCGCCCGGTTGGCGACGGGAGCCCCCGTGCCAGAGGTTGACCAGGCAGCGTCAGTGGGTGAGTGGGTGACCAGGGCCAAGAACCACAGCACGAGCAAAACCAAGCCCACGACAAGCCCAGCTTCAACGGCGACTCTCAGCAAGCCAATGCGTGCGGGCGGTTCCTGGTGGCGGGGGTTGTTCAGCGTGTTGAGAGAATAGGTCATTAGATGGATTAACGCGGCACCCGGCGGCGCTCGTTGACAAGGACCGACCCGTCAGCCCGGGTTTCGATAAAGCCCTGCTCTTCAAAGTCTTTCATGACACGGCTGACCATTTCACGCGAGGCACCGACCATTTTTGCAATGTCCTGGCGTGAAATTTTGTCTCGGATGATGCGCACGTTGTCCGGGCCAGGCACCGGAATGCCACTGTCCAGCAGCACGTTGGCGACGCGGCCATACACGCCCATCAGTGCCAACGATTCAATTTTGCGATCGGCGCGGCGAAGGCGCTGAACCAGGCCTTTCATCACCGCAGTGACCATGGAATTGTTTTCAAGCAAGCAGCGAGAAAAGTCTTCACCCGCCAAAATCAGCGCATCGGTTTGAAGTTCGGCCTCCACGTTGGCGGAAATTGGCTCCTGGTCAATCAAGCTCATTTCACCGATGTAGTCGCCGGGGTGCAAGGTCGCCAAAATGACCTCGCGCGCCTTGCTGTCGGTCACAACTACGCGTGCTCGGCCCGCCAGCAAAATGTAAAGCGCGTCATTCCTTTTGCCTTGTTCAACGATCAACTCGCCCCGCCTGAAACGCCTTTTGTCAATGGCCGTCGCCAGCGACTCGGTCTGCGCCGGGGTCAGCATGGCAAACAAAGGCACACGGCGAATCAGGTCTAGGTTGGTCAACATTGACATCTGTGATTCCTCTTGTTTTAAGAAACTAACTGACAGGCTGGGCGAGATTCAAAATGCCGGACAGAAGGTTTTTATAATCGACTGTTACAGGGCCCGGCCAACTCGATGCCTTGACCCCCCAAGGCCGCTGGCTTGAACCCGCGTCTTTAAGCCCAAACTGTACACGGGCTTGAGCCCATAATTCAGCCGACAATTCGGCATTTCAGCGTTTTCACAAAGGTTTACCCTAATGTCTAATTCCAGGCACATCAAAGTGCTGATCCTCGGCTCCGGTCCCGCAGGCTACACCGCAGCAGTGTATGCCGCGCGCGCCAACCTGAACCCGGTTTTGATCACCGGCATCGCGCAAGGCGGTCAATTAATGACCACCACCGACGTGGACAATTGGCCCGCCGACGTTCACGGCGTGCAGGGCCCTGATTTGATGCAGCGTTTTTTGGAGCATGCGCAGCGCTTCAACACCGAAGTTATTTTTGACCACATCAGCGCGGTTGACTTCAGCAAACGCCCCTTTACCCTGAAGGGCGACAGCGGCGAATACACCTGCGATTCATTGATCATTGCCACAGGCGCGTCTGCCAAATACCTGGGTCTGCCGTCAGAGACCGCATTCATGGGGCGTGGCGTCTCAGGCTGCGCGACGTGCGACGGGTTTTTTTACCGCAACGAGATTTGCTGCGTGGTGGGCGGCGGCAACACAGCTGTGGAAGAAGCCTTGTATTTGTCCAATATCGCCAGCAAAGTCTACCTGGTGCACCGCCGCGACAAATTCAAAGCCGAAGCGATTTTGATCGACAAGCTGATGGATAAAGTCGCCGCCGGCAAAATCGAGCTGAAGACATTTGCCACGCTCGATGAAGTTTTGGGCGATTCCACAGGGGTCACTGGCATTCGCTTGAAAAGCACAAGCAATGGCAGCACCGAGGACATCACCCTCAAAGGTTGCTTCATTGCCATTGGCCACGCGCCCAACACCGAAATTTTTCAGGGCCAACTCGACATGGCGGGTGGCTACATCGTCACGCAGTCTGGTTTGAAGGGTTTTGCCACCATGACCAGCGTGCCAGGCATTTTTGCGGCGGGCGACGTACAAGACCACATTTACCGCCAAGCCATCACCAGTGCTGGCACAGGGTGCATGGCAGCTTTGGATGCCCAGCGCTTTTTAGAGCAATCGGCATCGCCATAAACCCGTTTTTCGGGCGATGTCTAGCGGTCGCCAACAAAAACTGACCTATAATCATAGGCTTAGCGGAAAACGGGTTACCGCCACCCTTTAATTGGCGAGGTGAGGTTGCAGCAGTTCAAAGTGCTTGCAACTGTTTTTGAGTATCGGAGTGTCCTTATGGCACGCGTATGCGAAGTCACGGGCAAAGGCCCCATGGTTGGGAACAATGTTTCCCACGCCAACAACAAAACCAAACGTCGGTTCTTGCCTAACCTGCAATACCGCCGCTTTTGGGTCGAGACAGAAAACCGTTGGATTCGCTTGCGCATCAGCAACGCGGGTCTGCGATTGATTGACAAAAACGGTATTGACGTTGTGCTCGCAGACCTGCGCGCACGTGGCCAGGCCTAAACCCACAGAATTGGAGTAACACCATGGCAACCAAAGGCGGACGCGAAAAAATCAAGCTGGAATCCACAGCTGGCACCGGTCACTTCTACACGACCAGCAAAAACAAGAAAACCATGCCCGAGAAAATGTTGATCAAGAAATTTGATCCCAAAGCTCGCAAGCATGTGGACTACAAAGAGATGAAACTGAAGTAAACCTTCAGCCTTCAACTGAAAAAGCCCGCTTCTGCGGGCTTTTTCACGTCTGCACTTACTGCGGCTTGATGCCCGCCGTCGTGATCACTTTGGTCCAGCGATCTATTTCGCTTTTAACAAAGGCGGTGTACGGCTTGGAGCCTTGCGCCGGAATCACAAAGCCTTGCGACTCCATGCGCTGCTTGATGGCAGGCGACGTCATGGCCTGGGACATGGCCGCTTCAAGTTTTTCCACCACCGGGCCAGGGGTGCCTTTGGGCACGGACATGCCAGACCAGGATAGCGCCTCAAAACCTTTGTAGCCTGATTCAGCAATCGTCGGCAAATCAGGGTAAAGCGGGTTGCGTTGCGCGCTTGAAACCGCCAAAGCGCGCAATTTGCCTGCCTTGATGTGCTGTAAAGCGACGTCCTGGTTGATGAACATCAGCTTGATGGTGCCGCCCAGCATGTCAGTCATCATGGGGCCGCCGCCCCTATAGGGAATGCCTGTCATAAAGATGCCTGCCGTTTGCTTGAACAACTCCATCGCCATGTGGCCAGACGCTGCATGCGTGTAGCCATAGTCAATCTTGCCAGGGTTAGCTTTGGCAAAGTCGACCAGTTCTTTAACTGTTTTGAAAGGCGTGCTGGGGTGCACCACCAACACGTTGGGCCCCGAATGAACCTGGGTCAAATGAATGAAGTCTGTGGTGGAGTTGTATTTGAGGTTGGCATCCAGGCCATGCGCGACCGCATTTTGGCCGACACCGGTTTGCACAATCGTGTAGCCGTCTGCGGTGGCCTTGGCCCCACGCTCAGTACCAATCACGCCGCCTGCGCCACCCACGTTTTCGATGATGACGGGCTGTTTGAGAATTTTGCCCAGTTCCTCCGACATCATGCGGCCCATCACGTCACTGGTGCCGCCTGGCGGGAACGGCACGATCAGCTTGATCGGCTTGTTGGGAAAATCCACTTGTGCGTTCGAGGCCAACGGCAGTGCCGCCATCAATACAGCGGCCCCAGCGGCTAGTGCAAAACGGCGACGAAGCCTGGGGAGCGCGGTCAAGTTGCACGGCGTCAAGTTGAAAGGTTTCATGGTGAATTCAGTCATGTTGAAATTAATCCTGTTGAAAGCTGTGCCAAGGCGATACTCAAAAATATAGGCCCATTAAATTCAAAACCGGGGCTTGATTTGCTGCCAATCTGGCCGGTATTTTTGCATTTGCACCACGTCATTGCGGGTGCGAATGCGGCAGGTCAAATAGTCTTCGTGAAGGCGCGCCAAACTGACGGGGTCTAACTCGATACCCAGCCCTGGTTTATCGGTCAAATGGACGCATCCCCCGACGATTGGCACCTTGCCCCCCACCAATATTTCGTCGCTTTGCCAAGGGTAATGAGTGTCGCAGGCGTAGCTTAAGTGGCGCACGGATGCCGCCAAATGCGTCATGGCCATCAGGCTGATGCCCAGGTGCGAGTTGGAATGCATGGACAAGCCCAGGCCGAATGTCTCACAGCTTTTGGCCAGTGCCTGAGTGGCTCGCAAACCGCCCCAAAAGTGATGGTCAGACAGCAGAATCTGACAGGCGTTGAGCTCGATGCTGCGTTTGAGCTCAGCCCAGTTGGTGATCACCATGTTGGTCGCCAAGGGCAAACGGGTCTGCCGATGAAGCTCTGCCATGCCTTCGAGCGTCGGCGTTGGGTCTTCGTAATATTCAAGACAACCACTCAGCTTTTGCGCCACTTTCAAGCTGGTCGCCATCGACCAATTGCTGTTCGGGTCGATGCGCAATTGGTGATGAGGAAAAGCCGCTTTCAGGGCCAATATGGCATCGGCCTCTTGCATCGGGTCGAACACACCGGCTTTCAGCTTGATGCTGTCAAAGCCGTAGGCATCAATCATCGCGCGAGCCTGCTGCACGATTTGCTGCGGGTTGACGGCTTCGCCATAGGGGTCGGGCGCGTACTCGGCATCGACCGAGGCGTCCCATTTGTAAAATAGGTAGGCGGAGTACGCCACCTTGGGGCGCACGGCACCGCCCAAAAGCTCGACCAGCGGAATGCCCAAAGTGCGGGCCTGCAAGTCGAGAAATGCCACCTCAAAGGCCGAAAATGCACTGGTCGCCAAATTGCTGGCCAAAGACCCAGGGGCCAATTCCATTTCAACATGGCCCGTTGAAACTTGAGGCGCGGCAGCTTGCAGCCGCGCCGACAAACCATTGACATCAAAAGCCGACAGCCCCACCAGGCTGTCGCGCACCCGCATCAACAGCCCCAGAACTGGCGCATCGCCATAGGTTTCGCCCAAGCCCACCAGGCCGTTGGCCCCCTGCACTTCAATGATGGAACGCAAGCCAAAAGGTTCGTGCACCCCCGCAGCGTTCAGGAGCGGCGGGTCTTTGATGGCGATGGGCGTGACACGGACAGCGACAATTTTCATGACAAATCAGCGCGTCATTTGGCAAGCGACGGCAGCCACAAGGAGAAAGCGGGAACATAGGTCACCAGCAACAAACACAAACCGAGTGCGCCGTAAAAAGGCGCGATAGATCGCATGACTTGCCCCACCGATATGCCACCAATGGCACACCCCACAAACTGCACCGACCCCACAGGCGGTGTGTTCAGCCCAAGGGCACAGTTGATCAACATGACGATGCCGAACTGTGTGGGGTCCATACCAAATTGCATGGCAATAGGCATGAAGATGGGCGTACATATCAAAATCGTCGCTGCCATGTCCAGGAACGTGCCCAAAATGAACAGCAGCACATTGATCATCAAAAAGATGACCCACGGCTGGCTGCTAACCGACTTCATCATTTCACCCGTCATTTGCGGCACCTCGTACAGCGCCATGAAGTAGCCAAACGCATTGGAAATACCAATCAGCAGAAGCACCACGCCGGTGGTTTTACTGGCCTTGGCGCAAGCTTTGAGAAAGTTGTGCCAAGACATCGTGCGGTACACAAAGACCGTGATGAACAACGCCCATGCCACAGCAATAGACGCCGATTCGGTGGCCGTGAATGCGCCCGACAAAATGCCCACCAAAATAATCACCACCACCAACAGCCCCGGCAGTGAAGCCGCAAATGCCCGTCCTACCTCGCCCCAACCGGGAAATGCCCCACGGGTTGGGTAGCCGCGTTTGACGGCCACGTAATACGCAGCTCCCAAATTGCAAAGTGTCAGGATGATGGCTGGCACTAAGCCCGCCAAAATCAGGCTGATCACACTGACCGAGGCAATGCCCGAAGTTGCCAACGTGAAGATGATCAGGTTGTGCGAAGTCGGCATGATGGCCCCCACCAGCGCTGCGTGGGTGGTGACGTTGACCGCATAGTCAGCGTCGTAACCTTCTTTTTTCATCAAAGGAATCATCACCGACCCCATGGCCGAAACGTCGGCCAAGGGTGACCCAGCCACGCCGCCAAACAAGGTGCAACCAATCACATTGCTCATGCCCAGGCCGCCGCGCACATGCCCCACCAGGCTGTTGGCGAAACGCACGATGCGCTCGGCAATGCCGCCGTACAGCATGAGTTCACCCGCGAACACAAAAAATGGGATGGCCAAAAAGCTGAACACCTGCATGCCGCCGACCATTTTCTGAAACACGACAGCAACCGGCAGCCCAGCTGCAATGATGGTGGCGACCGATGACAGGCCAATCGCGAAGGCGACTGGAACGCCCAGAACCAGCAAGAGTGTGAAACTCAGGGCTAAAACCATCAATTCCATACTGGCTCCACCACTTCGCCGCGCACCAGCGCGATCACATGCTCTATTGAAAAAAGCACAATGAGCACACCCGCAATGACGATGGGCAAATAGTCAATGCCATCTGGCAGCGGCAGCATCGGTTTTTTTTCTCCCCATTTGGCGGCCATCCAGAGCCAACCGCCCTGCACCATCAACACCCCAAAGAAGCCGACCAACACGTGAATCAAAATTTCAATGCGGTGCTGCCATTTTTCAGGCAGCAGCACCACCAAGGATTCAAGGCCAATGTGACCCGCATCGCGCACCCCTACCGCCAGGCCAAACGCTGTGACAAACAACACCAGCAACATGGCCAGCGCTTCAGCCCAGGTCGGCGTGTCGTTAAAAACGTAACGGCCAATCACCTGCCATTGCACACAAAGAACGACGGCGATCAATCCAATGACCGCCAACGCCAGACTCAACTTGGACAGCGCGATGCAAAACCTGGTGTACATGGTGGATTCTTTCAAGGGCACCACGCTCCGCTGGGGAGGTGGGCCAGGCAATCAATTTCCGCGCCCGCCAATCAAGGTGGGCTACTAAGATGAGCTACGAAGGCGGGCAACGGGCTTATTTGGTGTCCTGCACCGCTTTGACCAGACGCTTCATGTCGGCGGTGACCATGAACTTGTCGTACACCGGGCCCATCACCGCCTGGAAGGACGTTTTGTCGACCTCGACAATTTCTGCCCCTGCCGCTTTGACATTGGCCAATGACTTCGCCTCTTGCTCGTCCCACTTTTGGCGTTCAAACGCGACCGACTCTTTGGCCGCAGCGCGAATCATGTCTTGCTCGGCCTTGGGCAGTTTGTCGTAGACCACTTTGGACATCACCAAAATCTCGGGCGCCATGGAGTGCTCGGTCTTGGAATAGATTTTGACCGCTTCGACGTGTTTGGCCGTGTCAAACGACGGGATGTTGTTTTCGGCAGCGTCAATCAGCCCAGTTTTGAGACCGGTGTAGACCTCGCCATAAGGCATGGGCGTGGCGTTGGCACCCATTGCGCTGATCAGGGCGACCCACAGGTCAGACTGTTGCACGCGAATTTTCAAACCCTTGGCATCGGCAACGGTTCTGATAGCTTTTTTGGCGTAAATGGAACGCGCACCACTGTCATAAAACGCCAAACCGACGAAGCCCACGGACTCGCAGCTTTTCAGAATTTCGTCGCCCACCGGGCCGTCCAGCGACTTGCGCATGTGGGCGATTGAGCTGAACAAGAAAGGCATGGTAGGCACCTGCGTGAGCGGGCAGATGCCGTTCATGGGGCCGACGTTGACGCGGGTGAAGTCAAGCGCACCAATTTTCACTTGGTCAATGGTTTCTTTTTCGCTGCCCAAAGCCTGCTTGTTGAAGACTTTGATTTTGTGTTTGCCGCCGCTCTTTTTCTCCAGCAGTTCGCTCATGTACCGCACGGCCGCCACGGTGGGGTAGTCGTCCGCATTGTGGGTGTCTGCCGAGCGGAACTCGGTGGCTTGGGCTGCCAGCGCCAGGGCTGCAATGGCAGCGCCAATCAGTGATTTTGCGAGTTTCATAGGTCTCTTTCGGTAGATTTAGGAGGGCAAAGGGAAAAAGGGAAATGGAAAGGCTGCTAGGTTGGGGAACGGGAAAGGATTTTCAATATTCAGCAAATTCAATCATAGGGCCCGAGCTTCACAAACCCGCCGCCCTGGAACTGAACCACTGGGTCGGCCAGATCAGGCAGCTGAGTTTTGGCATAAATCGCATCACGGAAGATGTCTGAACTGTCCTGGGGCTGGTAGCCCACGTGCTTGGCACTGGCGTTGTCCCACCAGGTGACGGCGTTGGCAGACATGCCATAAATAATGCTGTGCCCCAGCACAGGCGTGGTCAGGCTGGCGGTGATAAGGCGGTGCAAATCGTCGTAACTTAACCAGCTGGCCAGCATGCGGCGGTCGCGTGGCTCGGGGAACGACGAGCCAATGCGCAGGCAGGCGGTTTCAATGCCGTAGCGGTCAAAGTAAAAGCGTGAAATGTCTTCGCCAAAGGCTTTGCTGACGCCGTAAAAACCGTCGGGGCGCGGCGCAGTTTGGGGGGTGAGCGTTTCCGACTGGCGGTAAAACCCGGTCACGTGGTTGGAACTGGCAAACACAATGCGCCGCGTGCCCTGCTTGCGGGCGGCTTCATAGAGGTTGTAGACACCGATGATGTTGGCTTGCAAAATGGGCTCAAACGGGCCTTCGACCGACACGCCGCCAAAGTGCACCACCGCATCAACGTTTTGCAGCGTGGCCAACACGGCGTCAGCGTCTGACAGCTCGGCCAGCATGACTTCTTCGCCCGCAGCAGCCGCGCCAACCGCGACCCGGTCTGACAGTCGCAACACGGTGCAATTGGCCTTGAGCCGCTCACGCATGGCAACGCCCAGCCCGCCTGCGGCGCCGGTCATGAGAATTCGGTGGTGATTTTTGACGGTCATGGCGCAAAAATTGGTTTGAAAAATGTCGTTTGACAAATGACAGGTTGTCTGACAACATACGATTTTAGATAGCAACTTCAGCCTGTCAAGAGAATTTTGATGGAATCAAGGCAAACCCCTAGCCTCGCGCTACCAAATGACGGGTTCAGCGCAAGCCTGGAACCGCTGAAAACCCAGCGCGTGGGCGGCTTGGTGGCCCAGGTCGTCAGCGGGCTGAACCAGGCCATGCGCGACGGCAAACTGCAGCCAGGCGACAAGCTGCCGACCGAGTCCGCCATCATGGCGCAGTATGCAGTGAGCCGCACCGTGGTGCGAGAGGCGTTGTCAAAATTGCAAGCCGCCAATTTGGTTGAAACCCACCACGGAATCGGCACGTTCGTGATCGCCCCGCAGGCCACCAACAACTTCAAAATTGCCGACCCAAACATGTCCACCATGGCGGACGTGATCTCGATTCTGGAACTGCGCATCAGCCTGGAGACCGAAGCCGCCGGCCTAGCCGCCCAGAGGAGAACCGCCACCCATCTTGACGTGATGCAGGCCGCTTTGGCGGCGTTTCAAGAGTCGATTTCGGGCGATTCTGATGCTGTGCCGTCGGACTTTGCATTCCACATGGAAGTCGCCCGCGCCACCGGCAACCGCCATTTCACGGACCTGATGACCTACCTGGGCACCATGATCATTCCGCGTACCCGCGTGAACGTGATGCACCGCGCGCCCGAGGGACGGCTGGCGTATTTGCAGCGTGTCAACGGCGAGCACGAAAGCATATTGACGGCGATCCGCAACCAGGACTCGGAGGCCGCACGCGCCGCCATGCGCACGCACTTGTCCAACAGCCGCGAGCGCCTGCGCCAGACGCAATTGCGGGTCAGCGGCAAAGTTTGAGGCCAGTTTTGACCAAAATTCAGAAAAATGAACCTGCAGGTTCTTTTTTCAAATAAATAGCGATTTTTGCTTCAAATATGAATAAAATAGGACTTTAGCTCTCGAATAATATAGATACTTTGCTATATTAATTATAGCAATTTGCGCTGATGTTGTACGATGACTGGTGAGCATCGGCGCTATCACGGGTCAGCTAGCATTGACCCATGACTTTGCCCAACCCAGGGGATCCGAATACCCCAAGCGTCCGCCGTACCCAAACCACCCGAACACACCAAACCACCCGAACCACCCAAACCGCCCCAGATAGCCCCGCTGACGACGCGATCACAGCGACAGCCGCAGCCCACGCCCGCTCCCGTTCGGCTTTTTTTGATGGGGTGCGCGACACCATTGGTATCGTGCCGTCGTACCTGCCGTTTGGCATGGTGTGCGGCGTCGCGTCGGTCAATGCGGGCTTGACCAAAGGGGCCGCTATCGCCCTGCCCGCCCTGGTTTACGCGGGTTCCGCACAGGCAGTGCTATTGCAATTTTTGCAAAACTCGGCGGCGCTCTGGGTGGCCATTTTGTCGGGCTGCGTGATCAACCTGCGCATGGCCGTTTACAGCGCGGCTCTGGCCCCCAAAGTGCGCCATTTCAGCACCTCCAAGCGCATGCTAATTGCGGCATTTCTGGTTGACAACAGTTTTGCATTGCTCCAAAAACGAGAGCACGAAAACCCGGCTGATAAGCACCTGATCGCCTACTACGCGGGTTTGACAGCGGTGCTGTGGCCGTTTTGGATCTTCTTTTGCGTGGTCGGCATTTTTGCAGGCAATGTGGTGCCCGCCAGTTGGCAATTGGAGTTTGCCATTCCGCTGTCGTTCATCGCCATTTTGGCAACCTCGGTGCGCAGCCTGCCCATGGCGGGCGCGGCAATTGCAGGCGGCATTGCCAGTGTGGCGCTGTTTTCATTGCCCCTCAAGTTGGGCTTGGTCGCCGCCTGCGCGGTGGGTTTACTGGGTGGTTTGGTGGTCGAAAAAGGAGTGTCGTTGTGGACAGCACGCAAAGCTGGATAGTCGTGGCCGGTTTGACCATCGGCACCTTTTTGATCCGCTACTCCTTCATCGGCCTGTTCGCCAACCGCGACTTGCCGCCCTGGCTGGAGCGCTCGCTCAAGCTGATGGTGCCCGCCATTTTTGCGGCCATTGTGTGCAGCGGCGTGGTGATGGTGACTGGCGCAAATGGCAGCGAAATCGGCGGCCTGGCCAACTGGCCGCGCTACGCTGCTGCCGCCGTGGCACTGTCCGCAGCCATCGCCAGCCGGGGAAGCATGCTGATCACGCTGGGCCTGGGCATGGCCACGCTGCATGGGCTGCCTTGGTTGGTGCACTGATTTCTACCGCGTGCTAGGTGACGCAGAAAATTGCAAAGTTCCGTTTGCAAATTCGACAGGAATCAGGTCGAATGCTGTCAAATAAACTGAAATGACGGACAGGGGTGGCGAAAAGCTTGGCAGCAGGCGCATCACCCGTTGCCGTTTGATCGCACACCATGCCCAATGCCGCCCCGCTGAAGTTTTACTTCGATTTCATCTCGCCGTTTGGCTACTTTGCCTCACTGCGCATTGACGACTTGGCGCATCGCCACGGCCGCACGGTCGAATGGCACCCGATGCTGCTGGGGGTGTCGGTGATGAAGGTGATGGGGCTTAAACCGTTGCTGGACACACCGCTTAAAGGACCTTACACCTTGCATGACGTGCGCCGCTACGCGCGGTTGCATGGAATCCAACTGGGCCACACCTTTGGTGGCGCGCCCAGTCACCCCTTGAGCATGGCGCGGGCCATGTGCTGGCCCATGAAATTTCGCCCGCAGGCCGCCAAGTCGCTGGCCCGCGCCATGCTGCATGCCTATTGGGTTTTGGGCTGTGATTTGTCGTCGCCCGAGTCGCTGGGCGGCATTGAATTGCCAGCGGCGATTCGCGCCAATGAGCTGGTGCAAGCGGTACAGGGTGAGGCGGCGGCACGCCTGCTGCGTGCGGAGGTTCGCACTTCGCTGGAAGCGGGTATTTTTGGCTCACCCACGGTGGTGGTCGATGGCGAAATGTTTTGGGGCGTTGACAAATTCAGCGAACTGGAACATTGGCTTGCCACAGGCGGCTGGTAAGTTTTGATATCACCGGTGATATGACTTATTCAAAACGAGGTCGAAAACGGCATTTTATGAATAAAATAGACCTCTAGTTCACGAATGATATAGATAGTTTGCTATTACTATAATAGCAAATCGGGCGACTGCCGAAAAAAGCAATCAGTCCACCAAATCAGCCCATGCCATCAGCCCATCCCATCGGCCCATTCCGCGAGCCTAGCCAATCCGGTTAGGCAATCAAGTCAACCCCAGCAACCGCATCGCGTTGCCCTTCAAAATACCAGGCATCACCTCGGGTTTGAAACCCGCATCTTCAAAGTCTTTCATCCAGCGGTCGGGGGTGATCAGCGGGTAGTCGCTGCCAAACAAAATGCGGTCTTTCAGCAGTGTGTTGGCGTAGTGCACCAGCTGCTTGGGAAAGTATTTGGGGCTCCAGCCGGAGAGGTCAATCCACACATTCGGTTTGTGGGTGGCCACACTCAGCGCCTCGTCTTGCCACGGAAAGCTGGGGTGCGCCATGACGATTTGCATATCGGGGAACTCAATCGCCACATCGTCCAAATGCATGGGGTTGCTGTACTCCAGACGCAGCCCACCGCCGCAGCGCATGCCGCTGCCAATGCCGCTGTGCCCGGTGTGGAAAATAGCCGGCAGTTTGTGGGCGTTGATGACCTCGTAAATCGGCCAGGCCATCTTGTCGTAAGGGTGGTAGGCCTGCACGGTGGGGTGAAATTTAAAACCCTTCACGCCGTGCTCGGTGATCAGGCGCTCGGCCTCGCGGGCACCCATTTGTCCTTTGTGCGGATCAATGCTGGCAAAGGCCATCATCATGTCGGAATTGGCTTTGGCGGCCTCGGCAATTTCTTCGTTGGGAATGCGTTTGCGACCCATTTTGGATTCGGCATCGACCGTGAACATGATCAGACCGATCTTGCGTTCCCGGTAGTAGGCAATGGTTTCTGCAATCGTCGGTCTGCGGCTGTTGCGAAAGTACTTGTCGGCGGCGCGGTCATATTCTTCGCCATAGGCGTCGAACGGGTTCCAGCAGCTCACCTCGGCATGGGTGTGGATGTCAATGGCTATGAGATTGGCGTGGTCCATGGTGGGGTCTCGATTTGGATGGTTTGGATGGGATGGAGTGGGTGGATGATCTTGGTGTAAACCCTAGAAAAAGCCTTTAAAAAGCGCTTGAACTAGTTACAAGCAATAACGATAATCGAGTTTCAGCAAAAGATCAATCCTTTTCAGAAAACCGCCACAAAGCCATGCCGACTTCCTCTCAATCTGCCCTGCCTTCCAAGACATCTGCCAAAACCCTGCATGTTGAGTTTCGCGGGGAGCAGCAAGAAATCGCCGTCATCCGCATGACCCGCTCGGCCAAGCGCAACGCCCTGAACGACGAGCTGGTGGCATCGCTCAAGCAGGTTTTCGACACCCTGCCCGCCACGGTGCGTGCCGCCGTGATTGACGGCGAAGGCGAGCACTTTTGCGCGGGTCTGGACCTGAGCGAACTCAAAGACCGCGACACAGGGCAAGGCCTGATGCATTCGCGCAGTTGGCACGTAGCGCTGGAGCGGGTGCAATTTGGCCCCGTGCCGGTGGTGGCTGCCTTGCACGGCGCGGTGGTGGGCGGCGGTTTGGAGCTGGCCACGGCCTGCCATATTCGCGTGGCAGATGAATCGACTTTTTATGCCCTGCCCGAAGGCTCGCGCGGCATTTTTGTGGGTGGCGGTGGCTCGGTTCGCATCCCCAAACTGGTGGGTGTGGCCCGCATGACCGACATGATGATGACAGGCCGCGTCTACAACGCTGTGGACGGAGAGCGCCTTGGTTTTGCCCAGTATCTGGTGCCCACTGGCCAGGCTTTTGACAAGGCCTTCGAGCTGGCCGTTCGCATTGCGCAAAACGCCCCGCTGACCAACTACGCGTTGATGCACGCCCTGCCCCGCATTGCCGAGCAAAGCACCGACCACGGATTGTTTTCAGAATCCATGATGGCCGCCATTGCTCAAAGCGCGCCAGAGGCCAAGGCCCGAGTCAAAGCGTTTCTGGATGGCAAAGCCGCCAAGGTCAAGAAGGCCTGAAGGTGAATACCCCTATGACCGTCAGCTCGACCGCCCCAATGAACACCGAAACCCAACCCAAATACCGCAAGGTCGCCTTTGGCATCACCCGCGTCGCGCTGCGCGAGGGCACGGGCGCGTCGGCGGGCAACGTGTACGTCATGGCCGAGCAGCCGCTTGCGCCCTATGCCGAGCGCATCGCCGACCGATTGGTGCATTGGGCGTCTGAGGTGCCAGACCGTATCTGGATGGCCAAACGCGAGAAAACGCTCGACGCCCAAGGCGTTGCAGGCACGGGCGACTGGCAGCACATTAGCTTCGCGCAGGCGCTGGCGGGTGCGCGCAGCATCGGTCAAGCCCTGCTGAACCGGAGTTTGGGGGTCAATCGCCCAGTCGCCATCTTGAGCGAAAACGACCTGGAACATGCATTGCTGTCGCTCGGTTGCATCTACGCGGGGGTGCCTTACTGTTCAGTATCCACCGCTTACTCGACCGTCAGCACGGACCATGAAAAGCTGCGCCACGTGCTGGGCACTTTGACGCCCGGCTTGGTGTTTGCCAGCGACGGCGCACGCTTTGCCAAAGCCATTGCAGCCGCTGTGGGGGCCGATGTGGAGGTGGTCACCCATTCAAGCTCAGCCGCCCAAACCGCCGCTATCGCCCAGACCCTGGGGCGGCCCGTCACTGCCTTCAGCGACCTGCTGGCCACCGTGCCCACCGCCGCGGTGGACGCCGCCATGCGGGCAACCGGGCCGGATTCAATTGTCAAATTTTTGTTCACCTCAGGCTCCACCAAACTGCCCAAGGCCGTCATCAACACGCAGCGCATGTGGTGCTCTAACCAGCAGCAAATGTTGCAGTCCATGCCCATGCTCAAAGACCACCAGGTGCTGGTGGACTGGCTGCCCTGGAACCACACCTTCGCAGGCAACCACAACTTTGGTTTGTCGCTGTACCACGGTGGCACCATTTACATTGACGACGGCAAGCCCATGCCAGGGCTGATCAACGAAACCCTGCGCAACCTGCGCGAAATTGCGCCCACCTTTTACCTGAACGTGCCCACCGGGTTTGAGCAAATTGCCAACGCTATGCAGACCGATGCAGTGCTGCGCAAAACCTTGCTCTCCAAAGTACAAATGTTTTTCTACGCAGGGGCTGCCCTGGCGCAACCGATTTGGGACAGCCTGCACCAAACCCAAGAGGCCGAAATAGGCGAGCGCATTGTGATGGGCACGGGCTTGGGCATGACCGAATCCGCGCCGTTTGCTATTTTTGTGACCAGCCACAACGTGAAAGCGGGCGACCTGGGTGTGCCCTGCGCAGGCCTGGAGCTGAAATTGGTACCTGTCGATGGCAAAGTCGAGGTGCGCTACAAGGGCCCCAACATCACGCCCGGCTATTGGCGCAATGACGAAGCCACGCAAGAGTCTTTTGACGAAGAAGGCTTTTTTTGCAGTGGCGACGCAGTGCAATGGATTGACGACAACGACATTCACCAAGGCCTGAAGTTCGACGGCCGCATTGCTGAAGACTTCAAGCTAGCCACAGGCACTTTTGTCAGCGTGGGCCCCATGCGCGGCAAAATTATTGCGGCAGGAGCGCCTTATGTGCAGGACGCGGTGATCACGGGCCTCAATTTGAAGGAAGTCGGTGCGCTGATTTTTCCGACGGCTGCCGTGCGTACCTTGGGCGGCTTGCCAGCCACTTCTAGCTTCCAAGACGTGTTGGCAAGCCCAGCGGTGCAAGCGCACTTTCAAACTGTTTTGAACCAACTGGCCAGCCAAAGCACCGGCAGCGCCACCCGCGTGGCGCGACTGCATGTGATGCACGAGCCGCCGTCCATTGACAAAGGCGAAGTGACCGACAAAGGCTCGATCAACCAGCGCTCGGTGCTCAAACACCGCAGTGCCTTGGTGGATGCGTTCCACGAGCAAGCTGGCGCTGACAGCAGCGCAATCGGCCCTATTCTGAAACCCCAAAAGTAAACACTCACCATGAAAATCGCAGGACATTCAGCCATCGTCACAGGCGGTGCATCGGGTTTGGGCGAGGCCACCGCCCGCGAATTGGCCCGCTTGGGTGCCAAAGTCGCTATTTTTGATGTCAACCAGGCGCTGGCCGACAAGGTGGCGGCTGACATCAACGGCATCGCCTGCCAGTGCGACATCACCAACACCGAGAGCGTGAACGCAGCCCTAGCCAAGGCTGCCGCAGCCCATGGCCCAGCCCGCATTTTGATGAATATTGCAGGCATTGGCTCAGCCAAGCGCATCGTCGCCAAAGACGGCACGGCAGCACCCCTTGAAGACTTTGCCCGCGTGGTCAACATCAACCTGATTGGCAGCTACAACGTGAGCCGCTTGTTTGCCGCTGAATGTGTCAAGCTCGTGCCATTGGACGGTGGCGAGCGCGGTGTGATGATGTTCACCGCGTCCGTGGCCGCATTTGATGGTCAGGTCGGGCAGCAAGCCTACAGCGCATCCAAAGGTGGCTTGGTCGGCATGACCCTGCCCATGGCGCGCGACTTGGCACAACACGGCATTCGCGTGTGCACCGTCGCCCCCGGTTTGTTTGCCACCCCGCTCATGAAGCAGTTGCCTGAACCCGTGCAAGCGTCGCTTGCAGCGTCCATTCCGTTTCCGCCGCGTTTGGGCAAACCTGAAGAGTTTGCTGAGCTGGCCTGCCACATCGTCACCAATGGCCATCTGAATGGCGAAGTGATTCGCCTGGATGGCGCGTTGCGCATGGCCCCGCGTTGATTTTTGTTGACTTTTTTTTGATTTTTTAAATACTTAGGAGACACACCATGCAACGCCGTCAATTCACACAAGGCACCTTAAGCGCCACCGTCTTAAGCGCCCTGGGTTCAATAGGCACCTCATCCGCCTGGGCGCAAGCCTCGTTGCCACTGGAGCAAGTCAAAATTTACTTTGGCTTTCCGGCAGGCAGCTCCGGCGACATCGTCGCGCGCCGGGTGGGAGACAAACTGGCTGGCAGCGCCTACACCAAAAATGGTGCCGTGGTTGAGAACAAGCCCGGTGCGGGGGGCCGCATCGCGCTTGATGTGCTGAAGCCCGCCCCGGCAGACGGCACCGTGCTCACGCTCACGCCCTATTCCATGTTGTCCTTGTACCCGCATGTGTTCACCAAATTAAGCTACGACGCCTTCAAAGACTTTGTCCCCGTGTCGATGGCGGCCATCATGCAGCACGGGCTGGCAGTAGGCCCCATGGTGCCTGCCAGCGTGACGGATGTGAAAGGTTTTTTAGCCTGGTGCAAAGCCAACCCGAAAGATGCCAATTACGGCTCGCCCGGTGCGGGTTCAACCCCCCATTTCATTGGCGCACTGTTGGGGCTGAACTCCAACATTGACATGAAACACGTGCCTTACCGCGGCTCTGTGCCTGGCGTGACCGATGTGGTGGGCGGGCAAATTGCCGGCATGGTCACACCGCACGGCGACTTTATTGCCAACCACAAGGCAGGCAAGTTGCGCATATTGGCGACCTCAGGGGCCAAACGCTCACCCTTCGTGCCCGAAGTCGCCACCTTTGCCGAGCAAGGCTTTCCTGAGCTCACAGTGGACGAATGGTTTTCGTTTTACGCGCCAGCAGGCACTCCTGCCAACGTGGTTGCTGCAGCCAGTGCCGCCATCAACGTGGCACTGAAAGACAAGTCAGTCATCGACAGCCTGGCCCTGGTCGGCTTGATTGCACAGGGCTCAACCCCGGCGGAACTGGCAGCCAGCCAAAAACTGCAATACGACCGCTGGGGGCCGCTGATCAAACGCATCGGCTTCACCGCTGAATCCTGAAAACCCGCGCCATCACTTGTTCTAACTTAGAGGAATTCACCATGACCACACGTCGCCAATTCACACACGTTGCCGCTGCCACCGCTGTCTTGGGGGCGTTGCCGGGCTTTGTTCAAGCCCAGGGCATGGTGGACACCTTGCGCATCATCGTCGGCTTTCCACCGGGCGGCACGACCGACGCATTTGCGCGGCGCATGGCCGAAAAACTGCGCGGCGTCTACGCGACCAACGTCGTGGTGGACAACAAACCCGGCGCAGGCGGCCAGGTGGGCGTCATCACCCTGCGTGACGCACCCGCGGACGGCACGGTCATGCTGTTCACGCCTGGTTCGATGATCACCATTTACCCGCACACCTACCCCAAGCTGCAATACAAAACATCTGACGTGTTGCCCATCAGCACCGGCCTGTACACCGCGTTTGGCCTGGGCGTGGGCCCCGCAGTGCCCGCCAGCGTCACCGACGTGAAGAGCCTGATCGCCTGGCTCAAAGCCAACCCCAACATGGGCAATTACGGCACGCCGGGTGCTGGCTCTATGCCGCACATGGTGGGTGCCTTGCTCGACAAAGCGGCGGGGCTCAACATGAAGCAGATTCCGTACCGGGGCTCTGGCCCGGCCATCATTGAACTGCTGGGCGGTCAGCTGCCGATTTTCACGTCACCCATTGGCGACTACCTGCAGCACCTGCCCAGTGGCAAGCTGCGATTGCTGGCCGTCACAGGCAAGCAGCGTTCGCGCTTCGCGCCCAATGTGCCCACCTATGTGGAGCAAGGCTTCCCCGAGCTGGACATGGAGGAATGGTTTGGCTTCTTCATGCCAGCACGCACACCAGTCGCCATTGCCACGCGCATGAACGACGCGCTCAAAACGCTGATCCCGGCCAAAGACGTGGCTGATTTCGCGGCCCCCCTGGGCTTGCAGCCTACTGCGTCCGGCAGCATTGACGACTTTGCCAAAACCGTCAAAGCCGACTCCGACCTTTGGGGCGGTTACGTCAGGCGAATCGGCTTCACCGCAGAGTCCTGATCGCGCTCAGAGTCCAGCCACTTTCGGGTGGCAGTTTTTTGTCCTGCATTCACTTCAATTCAATTCAAAACTCAAAACCCCATGACACACCCATTCGTCATCCCCGCCCGCACTGTGTTTGCGGCCATCGCCAGCGTTGCCACACTGGTCTCGTGCACGTCCCTGCCGGGCAGCGCGGACGTTCCGGGGCCGCTCAAGCTGGCCGAGCCTGCCACGCTCAAGTCTTGTGGTGTGATTGGCGCGCGGTTTGAATACGCCAACACCGAACTGCGCGAAGCCGCACCCATTGCCGCGGGCGCTGTCACCCTTTTAGGGCAACCCTTGCCCGCCCATTGCCAGGTATTAGGCCGCATGTTTCCCCGAAAGGGGATCGACGGGCAAGACTACGCCATCGGTTTTGAAATCCGACTTCCAGCGGCCTGGAATGGCCGTTTCTTCCATCAAGTCAATGGCGGCATTGACGGCGTGGTGCAGCCTGCTTATGGCCTCAACACCAACAGCCCAAGCGCTTTGGCGCAAGGTTTTGCGGTGATCAGCTCCGACGCGGGTCACACAGGCCGCCAAAACCCCATGTTTGGCGACGAACCCACTGCCCGTTCTGATTACGGCTACGGCGCTGTAGGCAAACTCACCCCCATGGCCAAAAGCCTGATTGCCTTTGCCTACGGCAAGGGACCCGACCGCTCGTACATTGGCGGCTGCAGCAATGGCGGCCGACACGCCATGGTGGCCGCTTCGCGCTACGGTGACCAGTACGATGGATACCTGGTCGGTGCCCCCGGCTACCGCTTGCCCCATGCCGCTTTGGCCCAGCTATGGGCAGCACCACTTTGGAACGATCTGGCCACACCCGGCGCCACCGTCAACCACCCGTTTGCGCCCACCGTCAAATTACCCGATTTGGGCACCGCATTGAACGAGTCAGAACGCCAAACCGTGGCCGACGCCGTGCTGGACAAATGCGACGCGCTGGACGACGTCAAGGATGGCCTGGTGCAGGACGTGAAGGCCTGCCAAGCGGCATTCGATGTACAGCGAGATGTGGCCACGTGCTCTGGCTATGGCCTGGGCTCACGCAACGGCCAATGTCTGACCCAACCGCAAAAAGACCTGCTGGGGCAGGTGATGGCGGGTGGCAAAACGCCGTCAGGCCAAGTGATTTACAGCAGCTTTCCCTGGGACGCTGGCATTGCCACCTCTAACTGGGCCAATTGGAAGTTCGTCAATTCCCAGGCGCTGGACCCAGCGGCTGGCAATATTTTCATGAGCCCATCGCGCAGCATCAAAGGGCTGTCCAGCATCGACCTGGACGAAGCCTACAAAGCGATTTTTGCCGTGACCGCGCCGTACACCGAATCGGCTGACTCGGTCATCATGCCGCCTGGCAAAGACAACCCGGTCAACCTTGCGGGCTTGCGTGCACGCGGCGCGAAAATGTTGATGTACCACGGCGTGAGCGACGCAATTTTTTCATCCAACGACACCGCCGCCTGGTGGAACCGCTTGAACCAGGCCCAGGGTGGCCGCGCCGCAGACTTTGCGCGTTATTTCCCCGTGCCGGGCATGGCGCACTGCAATGGCGGCCCTGCTACAGATCGGTTTGACGGTCTCTCGGCCTTGGTCAATTGGGTTGAAAAAGGCGAAGCACCTCACCAACTGCTGGCAGGTGTGCGTGGCCCCGGCAATGCGGCAGGTGCCAATGCTGACATTCCAGCCACCTGGTCGTCCACCCGCACCCGTCCCCTGTGCCCTTACCCCCAAGTGGCGCGCTACAACGGCAGTGGTAACCCCGAAGACGCTGGCAACTTCAGTTGCAAGTAAAAACCTGCCGCACCTCAACACGATCCATGGAGCCACGGGCAAGCGATGAAAACTCTTTGTGCACTTTCTCTCTCGCTGGTGGCGGTTTCGGCCCTGGCCCAAACGCCTGATTGCACTGCCTTGGCCACCCAAACCGTGGGCGCAGCGCCGGGCGTCAAACTGACCACCGAATTCATCGCAGGTGACTCGGTTCGCCCGCCAGGTGCTACCGCAGGCCCTATGTTGGCGGCGCATTGCCGCGTGTCTGGTCGCATGAATGAACGCATTGGCTCAGACGGCAAGGCCTATCACATTGGGTTTGAAATGCGCTTGCCCACCCAATGGAATGGTCGATTCCTGTACCAGGGTGGCGGCGGCAATGACGGCGTGGTCCGGCCCGCTATTGGGCCGCAAGCCACGCCAGTTTTTGCGCTGAACCGGGGTTTTGCGGTTGTCACCACCGATGCCGGGCACCAAGGCCCCACCGCAGACTTCGGTTTTGACCCGATTGCCCGCACTGACAACGCCTACAACGCGCATGACCGAGTCGCCGTCACGGCCAAAAATATCATTCAAAATTTTTACAGCAAGGCCCCCGACAAGTCCTACTTCATCGGCTGCTCGGGCGGTGGCCGCCAGGGCATGATGTTCACGCAGCGCTTTCCCTCTTATTTTGATGGCGTGATTGCCATGGCACCCGCCATGCGGGTGTCAAAAGGCGCCACGGTCGCCGCCGCTTGGGACAGTCAAGCTCTGGTCGCCGTGGCACCCAAAGGCGCCGATGGCAAACCCATCATCAGCCAGGCCCTCACACCTGAGGACATGCAACGCGTCAGCCAGGGCGTGCTGGACGCCTGCGACCTGCAAGACGGTGTAGCAGATGGCATGGTGTCCAACCCGGCTGCGTGCAAATTTGACCCAGCGGTGCTGCAATGCAAAGCCAGCAAAGAGACCAGTTGTTTGAGTGCACCCCAAGTCAGCGCCTTGACCCGGGTGTTTGGCGGCGCTAAAAACTCCGCAGGGCAAAAGCTCTATTTTTCATGGCCCTATGACCCCGGTGTGGGCCACCCCAAAAACGACTGGCGTGCCTGGAAGTTGGGCACGTCCACCACGGCTGCGCCCAACTCGCGGCACGTTTTTTTGATGCAGGACGCGCTTCAAGGCTACTTTGTCACGCCGCCCGACCGGACTTTGAGCGTGTTTGGTTTTGACTTTGACAAAGACCCCGCGCGCATGGACGCCCACTCCTGGATTTTCAATACCGGCGACGACGTCAAGCTGGCTGGCTACAAAGCGCGAGGCGGCAAGCTGCTGTTTGCCCACGGCATGGCAGACCCGATATTCTCGCCCCACGAAATGGTGGACTATTACGAGCGGCTGACCGCCGAGCACGGTGCTGGCACCCCCGATTTCGCGCGGCTGTTTCTCATTCCTGGCATGGGCCACTGCAGCGGCGGCGCAGCCACTGACTCCTGGGACGGCTTGCAAGCCTTGGTGGACTGGGTTGAGAAGTCGGTGCCACCCCGACAGATTTTGGCGACTGGAACGACTGTGTTCCCCGGCAGAACGCGCCCGCTGTGCGCCTACCCAACCTATGCGCAGTACAAGGGATCGGGCAACATTGAAGACGCTGCAAACTTCAGTTGCCAGTAGCCCGACAAGCCAGGCACAT
Source organism: Rhodoferax sp. (assembly GCA_031386665.1). Lineage (GTDB taxonomy): Bacteria > Pseudomonadota > Gammaproteobacteria > Burkholderiales > Burkholderiaceae_C > JANYCG01. Next base: position 24,347 of record JANNCN010000028.1, read on the forward strand.
TGAAATGAAGGGTCAGGGCAAACTTCATTCCGTCAACGGCAGTGACGACAACCTGAGCCCGGTGCCTGAGCCCAATGGGCTGAGCGGTGAAGGCATTCAGCAGGTCGATACCAGTTACCTGGAGAGCCTGATGGGCTACAACGCCCGGCGCGCGTCCATAAGGATTGTTGCCAAATTCATGCGGCGCATGTCGATTTACCAGCTTCGGCCGGTTGATTTTTCGGTGCTGTCACTGATCATTCACAACGACGGCATCACGTCGCGCCAACTGTGCGCAAGCCTCGGTTTGCAGCCCCCCAATTTGGTGGCGATGATCACGGCGCTGGAAAAACGCGAGTTGATTGAGCGCCGCCCTCACCCCAAAGATGGTCGGGCGCTGGGTTTGCATGCCAGCACCCAGGGCCACAAGCTGATGGTGGAGGCTGAGCAAACTGCGGCGCAACTCGAGCGCGAGGCAACCAGCAAACTCAGCGCTGCTGAATGCCGAACGCTGATCCACTTGCTGAAGAAAATCTACCTTTAAGAGCCGCGTACCCTCGCACAAAACACGCACTGTCAACTGGCCGTAAGCCTTGTGATTCGCCCTTAGATTGTGTGGTTTTTTGTGCACTTTGCAGGCTTTTTGCGCCTTTCAAGCTATGAATCTAGTAGCAAATGAAAATTTGCGCTATAGTTTCCTGCACTATTTGAGTTCGTTCTCGCCTACTTTTTTGATCGCTTTCACCCCCCTCATCTGATGCCCCAAACAGCGCACCCCGGACAAAGCGCTTGAATGTCGAACAACGCCTCATTGATACCTGATAATTTTTGCCAACGCTAGAGGAACCCCACGCCATGAGAACCAAAGAATCTGCCGCAATTGGTCAACTGCTGTCCTTGCTGGAATCGCGATACTGCATGCGCGTGTTGTGGGCGCTGAAAGATGGCCACCCCCAGACCTTCAGGCTGTTGCAAGACAGCGTGGGTTTGATCACCCCCAACACGCTCAATACCCGCATCAAAGACCTGCGCGAAGCCGGACTGATGACCCATGGCGACGACGGCTACACCGTGACCAGCTCGGGCGTCGATTTGCTCAAGCGCCTGAATGACCTGCAAGCCTTTGCCGCCAAATGGGCCGCCAGCCAAGCCAAAAAGGCGGCTCCCAAATAAGGCCTGAGCGGCTGCAAGCGGCTCAAAAGACAGCTTGGCTGTCTTTTTTTTCGGCCATTTCAACTTTTTCGGATCAATCCCGCAGCGCACAAAACCGCCCGTTTATTACTCTGCCGCGGTCTTGCGAACAGTCTGCAAACCCGCCCTGACCTGAATTCGACCCCCATGCGCTTCAGGTCAATCCGAAGCGTCGGGCTCTGCTGGCATAATTTGAGTCAGCTTCTGGTCCGAGGACGAGCTTGAGTTTGCTTTAAAAAACGTGGTTTAAGCCGACAAAATACCCAAATTGGGTATGAAAATCGTCAAAATCGGCGTTTTAGGAAAATTTGTAATAAAATAGCCCTCTAGCTCTCGAATAATATACATAGTTTGCTATATAAATAATAGCAACTAAGTTTGTTTGAAGCCCGCATTGATCAGTGTTGATCTCGCTCGCTCCTCTTTAATCTCAGTTTATTTCATCTCTCAAAAGGATACTTTCATGACCACCGCCATCACCACTGCGTCCGGCCTGCAATACACCGACACCATGATCGGCTCGGGCGACGAAGCCCGCAAAGGCCAAAAAGTTACTGTGCATTACACCGGTTGGCTTTACAACAACGGCACGCAGGGCGCGAAGTTTGACTCCAGCAAAGACCGCAACGACCCGTTTGTGTTCTCGCTGGGCGCTGGCATGGTCATCAAAGGCTGGGACGAAGGCGTTGCCGGTATGAAAATTGGTGGCGCGCGCACGCTGATCATTCCGGCAGCCCTGGGTTACGGCGCCCAAGGTGCGGGCGGTGTCATTCCACCCAATGCCACTTTGAAGTTCGATGTTGAACTGCTTGGCGTTAAATAAGCCTAATTAAAAGGCCCAATTCGCCTCTCTTTTGCAAGGCTCTGCCGGGCAGCGCCCCTGGGGGCCGACGCCAAATTTTGAGTCAGCGCCAAAAAGCGACTGAAAACCTCAAGCGCTTTTGTGAAAAACCCCTTGAAACGGCTTAATTTGCCCTCAATTTGGAGGGGTATTCGCAATTTACTTA
>JANNCN010000042.1:0-23846 GCA_031386665.1 Rhodoferax sp.
TGAATTTAAGCAAGCCATGGCAGTGAACACGCTAGCTTCAAACGGGCTTGGGGCTCGCGCCTCATCCTTGCTCGGCGGTTTGCTTCACCCCGTGAAATTTGTCCGTCGCAGGTTTCAAGCTTGGTTTGAAGCCCGCCTGCCATTGCAAGACAGCCAGACCCTGACCCAGCGCAACGTCTACATTTTGCCGACCCGCCCTGGCTTCACCCTGGCAGCAACCCTGCTTTTGTTGCTGGTGGGCTCCATCAATTACCAACTGAATCTAGGCTATTTGCTGACATTTTTGTTGGCTGGCAGCGCGATTGTGGGCATGCATGTATGCCACCGCACCCTGCGCGGCTTGACCCTGAATCTGGTCGCACCAGATGCGCAGTTTGTCGGCTCCAACGCCGTCATCGCCATCAATTTAGTAAATGAACAGCGTCGCGTGCGCTACGGCATTGGCTTGGGGGTACTTTCCCAAGGCGACACAGGCCCGCCAGAGCGCCACTGGGTGTGGGCTGATGTGCCCGCGCAAGGCATTGCCACGGTGCACGTGGCTTTCAAACCCACGCGGCGCGGCCTGCAAGCTGTGCCCGCGTTGACCGCAGAAACGCGTTTTCCGCTGGGCACGTTTCGGGTCTGGACGGTTTGGCGGCCCGCAGCCAAGGTGTTGGTGTACCCCGCGCCAGAAGCCCACCCGCCACCTCTGCCCATGGGAGAGCCACGCTCTGGTGGTGCCAGTGCGGCGCAAATTCACGCAACTGGCGAGTACGACGGCGTGCGCGCTTACCGACGCGGCGACCCCTTGAAAATTGTGGTCTGGAAAAAAGCCGCCAAAGCTGACGAACTGGTCAGCCGCGACGCGCAGCAGGTACAGCGCTATGAGCTTTGGCTTGATTTTGCGCAAGCCGGGGTGGCTGACACCGAGCATAAGTTGTCACGCTTATGCGCCTGGGTTTTAGACGCACACAAGAGGGGCGTGGACTACGGCTTGCGACTGCCGGGGCTTGAGATCAAACCCGGCGCGGGCGAAGTTCACAAAAAGCGCTGCTTGGAAGGCTTGGCGCTGTGCTAACCAAATTGAGCAACCTGCCCCGCGAAAGCCGCGACACGCTATTTTTGCTGGGCGTGATTGCCTGGGTTATCCTGCCCCAAATTAGCAACCTGCCCGTGTGGTGCAGCCTGCTGGCCGCTGGCGTGCTGGCCTGGCGTGCGCTACTGGCCTACCAGTCCAAGCCGCTTCCCTCGCGCTGGTGGCTGCTGACCTTGCTGGTGGTCACCGTTGCGGCGACGGTTTTCACGCACCGCACGCTCATGGGGCGCGATGCGGGCGTGACCCTGATTGTCATTTTGCTCGCCCTTAAAACGCTGGAACTGCGGGCCAAGCGCGATGCGTTTGTGATCTTCTTTCTGAGCTTTTTCACCATGCTCACCAATTTCTTCTTCTCGCAGTCGCTGCTGGTTGCCGCAGCCATGCTGATTGCTCTGTTGGGACTTTTGACAGCGCTTGTCAACGCGCACATGCCGGTTGGCAAACCGCCCTTGATTCAGGCCGCCAAAACTGCGGGCTGGATGGCGCTGCTGGGTGCTCCCGTCATGGCCGTGTTGTTTTTGTTGTTTCCGCGAATGGCACCGCTTTGGGGGGTGCCTGGGGACGCCATGAGCGGCCGCAGTGGCCTGTCTGCCACCATGCAGGTCGGCACCATCGCGAGCTTGGCACTGGACGACAGTATCGCGATGCGGGTGAAATTCACTGGGACGACTCCCGCGCAATCTGACATGTATTTTCGCGGGCCGGTGTTGTCCAACTTCAATGGCCGCGAGTGGCGGGCGCTGCGCTCAAGCTTTCCGCTGCGCATGCAGGCAACGCCGAACTTGCAGGTGACAGGCAATGCGATTGCCTACGAAGTCACGCTGGAACCCAACTTTCGCCCTTGGTTGATGGTACTGGACGCGGCCCCGGCCAAACCCCGATTGCCTGGGTTCGATCTGTCCATGACCGCCGAATTGCAATGGCTGGCCGACCGCCCGTTCACGGACCTGACCAGGTACAGCGCCACCAGCTACACCAACTTCAGCCATGGCCCGGTGCGCCAGCAAGCCAGTTTGCAAGACGAAGTGGCACTGCCGCCCGGCTTTAACCCACGCACCTTGCAGTTGGCCGCCGACATTCGCCGACAACCCGCTTTGCAAACCGCAGGCGGCGCAGAGCTGGTGGACGCCGTGTTGCAGCGCTTGAAAAACGGTGGCTACACCTACACGCTGGAGCCCGGGCTGTTTGGCCAGCACACCGCTGATGAGTTTTGGTTTGACCGCAAAGAAGGTTTTTGCGAGCACATTGCGTCGAGCTTCGTGATTTTGATGCGCGCGCTGGACGTACCCGCCCGCCTTGTCACGGGCTACCAAGGCGGCGAGCGCAACTCGGTTGATGGCTTTTGGGTGGTTCGCCAAAGCGACGCCCACGCCTGGGCCGAAGTCTGGATGACGGGGCGCGGCTGGGTTCGGGTTGACCCAACTTCCAGCGTCGCACCCGGAAGAACGGGCACCTTCAACCGTTTGCAAGCATCCCAAGGCTTGATTGCAAGCGCCTTCAGCGGCGCGTTTGGCACCGTCAGCCCCACCCTGCTCGCCAGCCTGCGGGCCACTTGGGAGGCGGTGAATAACGGCTGGAACCAGTGGGTGCTGAACTACACCCAAACCAAGCAACTCAACTTGCTCAAAGACATCGGCTTCAAAACCCCCAGCTGGGAAGACCTGAGCTATTTGCTGATTGGTATCGTGGTTTTTGTCAGCTTGTGCGGTGCCGCCTGGACCCTGTGGGAAAAAAGTCGCCACGACCCCTGGCTGCGCTTGCTGGGCAAGGCCCAAAAGCAGTTGTTGCGGGCAGGTTTGGTGATTGCGCCCAACAGCCCACCCCGGGGCTTGGCCGCGCAAATCCTGGCGCAACGCAACAAGTTGGCGGGCGTCAACGAAAATAGCCTGATTGCGATTCAAAGTTGGCTGATGCGCCTGGAAGCCTTGCGCTACGCGCCCAAGGCTTCGCAAAACGGCGCCACACTGAAAACATTGCAACGAGAATTCAAGCAACTGAATTGGAACCCTTAAGTCCGTGAAACTTCAAGTCTCAAGTCCATTTGCATCTACAAGCGTCGTCAAAATTGCCCTGGCAATCGGCATTGGGTCTGGCCTCGCGTTGACGGCACCTTGGGCTGACGCCCGGGCGGATTCTGTTGCCAAAACGCAAAAAATGGCCCCGTCCAAGGCGCAAGCCAAGCCCCCAACCCCCGGCCCCGCCTACGCCACGCGCTACGACGCCATGCAACTGGCAGACGACATTGCCGCCCGCCGTGACCTGAGCCCACAATGGGTGCGCGATGCGATTGGCCAGGCGCGGCATTTGCCCATCGTCGCCAAGTACATCACGCCGCCACCAGCGGGCACGGTCAAAAACTGGCGGGTTTACCGCAGCCGTTACATTGACGCGTTTCGAATTCAAGAGGGCGTGAAGTTCTGGCGCGCCAACCGCGACGCGCTGGAACGCGCTGAAAAAGACTTTGGCGTACCGCCTGAAATCATCGTCGGCATCATTGGGGTCGAGACCATTTACGGCCAGCAAACCGGCAATTTCCGGGTGATCGACGCACTGACCACGCTGACCTTTGACTTCCCCGGCGCCCACCCCAGAGCCCGCGAACGCCGCGAGTTTTTTCAAACCGAGCTAGAGCAATATTTAAGCCTGACCAGCCGCAGCAGCACAGACCCATTAAGCCTGCGCGGCAGCTTTGCAGGGGCCATGGGCATGCCGCAATTCATGCCATCCAGCTGGGTGAAATACGCAATTGACTTTGATGGCGACGGCAAAGTTGACCTGTTTGGCAGCACCGCCGACGTGATTGGCTCGGTGGCCAACTACTTCAAAGCCTTCAACTGGCAGCCCGGCATGCCCACGCATTACCCGGTCGCGTTTGACAAGTCAAAGCTCGACATGGACGCCCTGATGGCGCCCGACATCTTGCCCACCTTCAGCGTGGCCAGCTTCACCGCCAAAGGTGCCGTGCTGGAAGGCGCTGCCCTGACGCACTCCGGGCGTCTGGCCTTGGTTGAATTGCAAAATGCAGGCGGCGAGCCGATTTACGTGGCGGGCACCGAGAACTTTTACGCCATCACCCGGTACAACTGGAGCAGCTACTACGCCATGGCGGTGATTGAACTGGGGCAGGAAGTGGCGAAAATTGTCAAATAGTCCGTGGCGGCGGCTCGTTGGGGTTGACTGGGCAGATTAGGCCTGATTGGGGCAGCTTGAGGCAAATCTCGCCCGAGGTTCTTGAATTTTCAAGCCAGTCGACTTGAATTTCAGAATCTGATATTTGCTATTATTTGCATAGCAAACTATTTATATTATTCGGGAGCTATAGGGCTATTTTATTCAAAAATTGGCTTTTTCCACCGCAAAATACCTAATTTGGGTATTTAAGGGCCATTTTTGAGCATTTTCATATCGCCCGTGATATTCACCCTCCAAACAAGCTCAAACTTCAGATGGCACCAAAAACTCGCGGCTGATATTGGCTCCGAGGTCATTCACACGGTCTAAAAACTGCGTCAAATAGGCGTGCAGGCCGGTCGCCAAAATTTCGTCAATGCGCCCGTACTTCAGTTCAGACGCCAGCTTGCCCGCGCGGCGGCTGGTTTCGCTGTTGGGGTCAGTCGCCACCAGCCCCAAATTGGTGACGACGGCATTCAAACTGGCATGCAAAGAGCGCGGCATGTCAGAGCGCAAAATCAGCAGTTCAGCCACGCGCTCGGGTTTGATCACATCGCGGTACACCTTGCGGTAAACCTCAAAACCCGAGACGCTGCGCAAAATGGCGCTCCAGTGGTAGAAGTCGTACTCTTGATCCTTCTCGCTGGCGGCCCCAAAAAAATCGCTTTGCACGGCGTGAAACTTCACGTCAACCAGGCGGGCGGTGTTATCGGCCCGTTCCAAAAAAGTGCCTAGGCGCATGAAGTACAGCGCTTCGTCCATCAGCATAGTGCCCACGGTCACGCCACGTGACAGGTGCGAGCGAAACTTCACCCATTCAAAAAACTGCGACGGGTCGCGCTCAAAGTCACCCACTTTGATCATGCGCTTGACCTCGAGCCAGGTGGTGTTCAGCGTCTCCCAGACTTCGGTCGTCAGGGTGCCCCGCACGGCGCGGGCGTTTTCACGCGCGGCGCTCAGGCACGAGATGATGCTGGACGGGTTGCTTTCATCTTTGACCATGAAGTCCATCACCTCGCGCGCCTGAATCTCGCCGTGCAGCTTGGTGTAGGCGGGTAGCAGTTCGCTGATGCTGATCAGCCCTTGCCACCCGACTTGCGCGACCGCTTCGGATTGTGGCAGCAGAGAAGTCTGGTAGTTCACATCCAGCATGCGGGCGGTGTTCTCTGCGCGCTCGGTGTAGCGCGACATCCAGAATAAATGGTCAGCGGTGCGTGACAACATGGTGCGTCTCCTGAGTCTGGAAGTTGGGGGTCACGACGATTGCCTTATGACATTTGCTTTTGCGATTGCGACTGCCCTGGCCGCACCAAAGCTGCAGCGGCGGCTGGACTGGTCGGTGCAGTGGGTTCTGGCTTGGCTTCCAAAACCCACGTGTCTTTGGTTCCGCCACCTTGCGACGAATTCACCACCAAAGAGCCTTCTTTCAGGGCGACGCGGGTCAAGCCACCGGGCACCATTTGCACTGATTTGCCACTCAACACATAGGGCCGCAAATCAATGTGGCGCGGCGCAATACCACTTTCGACAAACGTCGGGCAACTGGACAGACTCAAGGTGGGTTGCGCAATGTAGCCGCTGGGGTTGGACAAAATCGCGCCACGAAAGTCCTCAATTTCGGCCTTGGTGGCCGCTGGCCCCACCAGCATGCCGTAGCCGCCCGCCCCGTGCACTTCTTTGACCACCAGGTCTTTCAAATTGGCCAGGGTGTAGGCCAGGTCGTCTTTGTTGCGGCACATGTAGGTGGGCACGTTGTTCAAAATGGGTTTTTCGCCCAAGTAAAACTCGATCATTTTGGGGACGTAGGGGTAGATCGACTTGTCGTCTGCCACACCCGTTCCCACCGCGTTGCAAATGGTCACGTGGCCTGCGCGGTACACGTCCAGCAGACCCGCACAGCCCAGGGTGGATGTGGGTCGAAACGCTTTGGGGTCCAAAAAGTCATCGTCCACCCGGCGGTAAATCACATCGACCCGCTTGGGCCCACGCGTGGTGCGCATGTAGACAAAATTGTCTTTGACAAACAGGTCTTGGCCCTCCACCAGCTCAATGCCCATTTGCTGCGCCAAAAACGCGTGCTCAAAATAAGCGCTGTTGTGCATGCCGGGGGTTAGAACAACGACGGTTGGCTCGGCCGTGGTGGCGGGGCTGTTGTCGCGCAAAGTTTCAAGAAGCAAGTCGGGGTAATGGGCGATGGGCGCGACGCGGTGGGCGTTGAACAGCTCGGGGAAGAGCCGCATCATCATTTTGCGGTCTTCCAGCATGTAGGACACGCCGCTTGGCACGCGCAGGTTGTCTTCCAGCACGTAGTACTCGCCCTCACCTGCTGCATTGGGCGCGCGCACGATGTCAACCCCCGAAATATGCGAGTAGATCTGATGCGGCACGTCAACGCCCACCATTTCTGGGCGAAATTGCGCGTTGTTCTCAATCTGTTCGCGCGGCACCAACCCGGCCTTGATGATCTCCTGGCCGTGGTAAACGTCGTGAATAAAGCGGTTGAGGGCCGTGACGCGTTGCACCAAGCCGCGCTCTAAAAACGCCCACTCATGCGCAGGAATGACTCTGGGAATCAAGTCAAACGGAATCAAGCGCTCGGTGCCAGCGCCGTCTTCGTCTTTCTCGCCATACACGGCAAATGTGATGCCGACCCTGCGAAAGATCAGTTCAGCCTCTTCACGCCGTTTGGCCATCATGTCGCCCGGTTGGCGTGCCAGCCATTCGTCGTAAATTTTGTAGTGATCCCGTATTTGCGCCCCTTTTGAGAAAAACTCATAGGGCAGCTGGGTGTACATTTCGTCGAATTTCTGCATAAATAACAATCTCCTGCGCTACAGGATAGCAAGTTAGGGGCCAGCCAATGTGCATCACAAGCTTAGGTTAACCCTAATGGCCTAATCAGAAGGCGGCAGATGCCAGTAGCGCAGTGCTTTGTCGCGTTGGCAGTCCATCTGCTTGGGCAGGGCTGAATACCAGGTGGCCGCGCCACAATGCACCGAATCAAAAACCTTGATTTGGCGCTCAACATAGCGCTGCATCACACCGGCTGCCGGGTGGCCAAAGCGGTTGCGATAACCCGCCTGCACCAACGCAAATTGCGGCTTGACGGCATCCAAAAACACCGCGCTGCTGGAGGTTTGGCTGCCATGGTGCGGCACCAGCAGCACGTCTGCTTTGAGCTTGGCACCCATGGCCACCAGCCGCGCTTCTTGTGCCAGTTCAATGTCACCCGTTAGCAAAGCAGTTTGCTGGCCATTGTGGATGCGCAAAACACAGCTCAAGGCGTTGGATGACACAGCTTGCGCATAGTCAGCCGCAAAAGGCTGCAAAATTTCAAAATCAACGCCATCCCAGCGCCATTGCTGCCCCGCCACGCAACGGGTCACTGGGCGAATTTTTTGCAGCTCGTGACCATCTTCAATTGAACTGAGCAACTGCGCCTGGGGCTGCATGGCCAGCACGGCCTGTGCGCCACCCGTGTGGTCGGCGTCGCGGTGGCTGAGCAAAACGGTATCGACCCGCTCATCCAGGGCGCGCAACAAGGGCACCAGCACCCGGTGCCCCGCATCGCTTTCACGGCTGAAGCGCGGGCCAGTGTCAAACACCAGGGCGTGGCTTTGGGTGCGCACCAACACGGCATTTCCTTGCCCAATATCAGCCGCTAATAGCTCAAAATGCCCCATATTGGGGCGCGGCGCCTGCCAAAGCAACACGGGCAACAGCAGTGGCAGTCCCAAAATGCGGCCATACCAAGGCAGGCGCAGCGCCAACAGAATACCGCCCAGCAAGCCAGCCACGCCAAATATGAAGGGCGCTTGCGCAATGGTCACCGTGGCAAAGCCGACACTGGCAAAGCCATCCAAAACAATCCCTAGCAGAGACACAGCCATCGCCGCCACATCCCAAAACGGGGTGAACAGGGCCCCCATCATGGCCAACGGCGTGACCACCAAAGTCACCCACGGAATGGCCAGCACATTGGCCACCAGGCCAATCACCGACACCTGACCAAACAGCAGCAAGGCCAAAGGCGTGAGCGCCAGCGTGAGCGTCCATTGCTCTTGCAAAGTGCCGACAAAGCGTTGCAAAAGCGACGGATTTTGGGGGCGCGGGCTGCCTGAATCTGCCGCGAACAAAATGCCAACGGCCACAAAACTCAGCCAAAACCCGGCCTGCAGCAGCGCCCAGGGGTCAAACAGCACCACCATCGCGCAAGCCAGCATCCAGGTATGGGGCCAAGGCCAGCGTTTACCCAGCAAATTCAAAATGCTCAGGGTGGCCAGCATGATCACCGTGCGCTGCGCGGGCAAACCCCAGCCGCTGAACACGGCATAAGCCGCCGCCAGAAGCGCCCCGCCCACCAAGCCTGCGCTGGGGGCCGGGAACAGCCGGCACAACCTGGCCGAGCGCCGCCACAGCCAACCCACCAGCAACACGGCAAGCCAGGCAAACATGGTGATGTGCAGGCCTGAGATGCTCATCAAATGCGCGACCCCGGTGGCCCTGAAAATGTCCCAATCAGCGCGGTCGATAGCGTTTTGGTCGCCGACCACCAGCGCGGCGATCACACCCGCGAGTTTTCTGTCTGGCACGCGGTCAAAAATAGCGTCGCGGGTGGACTGGCGCACCTGCTCTACCGGGTGTGCCCAGGTCTGGGCCAGCCGCTTGGGTGGGTCGTCTCGCGGGGTGCTGCGCACGTAGCCAGTGGCGCCCAAACCCTGCTCCCACAGCCACAACTCAAAGTCAAACCCATGCGGGTTGCTGGCACCGTGCGGGGCCTTCAGCCGCACCGTCATTTGCCAGCGCTCGCCCGGGGCCAGGCCGCTTGGCAGGCGCTGCAATTCAGCGCCCAGGTCGGCACTTTTGGCCACGCCGCCGAACCAGCTCAGGTAGATCAGGGCGGGCAATTGAACTGGGGGTTTGGCGTTGCTTGCGTCCCCCATACCCCCTTTGCCGCTTGTGCCACCTGCACCACCGGCCTCATGCGCGGACTCAACCTGCAGCCGAAACCGCAAGCCTGCGTCATTGCGCTGCACCATGGCCGCAACCACGCCTGTCACCACCACGTCGCGCCCTTGCAGTTGGGGCTGAAGCGAGTGGCTGGCGTAAAGGCTCGCCCGAAGACCAGTGACTGCAAAAGCCAAGGCAGCGACTGCAAGCGCTGCGATCAGCACCACCCCAACAGGCCGAGCCGCAAGGCCAGGGCGGCGAAAAACTCCCAACACAATCAGCCCTGCGGCGGCCACGGCTGTGCCAACGGCCATCGCCCCGTAAAACTGACTTTCAAACAGTTGGCGCTGTTGCAGTTGCACCGCCGTGCCGACCACCCAGGCAAGCATCGTGGCAAACCCGAGGCCCGCAGGCCAAGCCCCATGGGTTTGTTGGGCTTGGCGGGCAGTTGGCCGACCCGCATCAAGCGGGACCGAGGCTGATTGGGAGTTGCGGTTCACCCCACGATGCTAACAACGCCCCTGAAATGAACGCCCAAACCCGCGCAGGCCGCGAAAAACTGGCGCTATTGTTGCTAGTATGTGGTCATGTCTATTCATGCAGCACTCAACCACGTCACCCACTACACTTACGACCGCCTGGTCAACCTGGGGCCGCAAATGGTGCGATTGCGCCCCGCGCCGCACAGCCGAAGCAAGCTGATTTCCTATTCGCTCAAGGTCGAACCCGCCGACCACTTTGTCAACTGGCAGCAAGACCCATTTGCCAATTACCAGGCCCGGTTGGTGTTTCCGGACAAAACTCAAGAATTCAAGGTCACGGTCGATTTGGTGGTCGAAATGGCGGTTTACAACCCGTTTGACTACTTTTTGGAACCGTCCGCGCAGGAGTTCCCATTCACCTACGAGGCCACCCTCAAAGAAGAGCTGGCACCCTACTTGGTCGCCGACCCGATCACGCCCCTGGTGGAAGCCTATCTGGAGCAGATTGACCTGACCCCGCGCAGCACCAACAATTTTTTGGTGGAACTGAACCAGCGCCTGAGCCAAGACATCAAGTACCTGATCCGCATGGAGCCCGGCGTGCAAAGCCCGGAGGAAACGCTGGAATTAAGCTCCGGCTCCTGCCGCGACTCGGGCTGGCTGTTGGTGCAACTGTTGCGCAACCTGGGGCTGGCGGCACGTTTTGTGTCGGGTTACTTGATTCAATTGAAGCCCGACGTGAAGTCATTGGACGGCCCCAGCGGTACCGAGGTTGACTTCACCGACCTGCACGCCTGGTGCGAGGTTTATTTGCCGGGTGCCGGGTGGATTGGCCTGGACGCCACCTCGGGCCTGTTCGCAGGCGAAGGGCATATTCCGCTGGCCTGCACACCGCAACCGTCGGGTGCCGCGCCCATTGAAGGCGGCGTGGACGAAAGCGAGGTCGAATTCAGCCACCGAATGGGCGTGACGCGAATTTTTGAATCGCCCCGCGTGACCAAACCCTACACGGCCGAACAGTGGGCTGATGTCATGAAGCTCGGCGCTGCGGTTGACAAAGAGCTGATTACCGGCGACGTGCGCCTGACCATGGGCGGTGAACCCACCTTTGTCGCCGTGAACGACCGCGATGCCGCCGAATGGAACACCGACGCGCTAGGCCCTACCAAACGCGGCTTTGCCACTGAACTGGTTAAAAAGCTGCGCGACGAGTACGGCCAAGGCGGCTTTTTGCACTTTGGCCAAGGCAAGTGGTACCCGGGCGAGCAACTGCCGCGCTGGGCTTTGAACATTTACTGGCGCACCGACAAACAAAAAGTCTGGGCCAACCCCGCCCTGTTCACCGATGAGCGTGCGCCCACCCAATACACCGCCGCCGACGCCCGGCGCTTCACGCTGGCCCTCGCGGGCAAACTGGGCATCACCGCCGAGTACATGCAAACCGCTTACGAAGACGTTTGGTACTACCTGTGGCGCGAACGTCGCTTGCCTGTCAACGTCGATCCGTTCAATTCCAAACTGGAAGACCCGATGGAACGCGCCCGCCTGCGCCGGGTGTTTGAGCAAAAGCTGGATGCGGTGGTGGGCTTTGTATTGCCCGTCAAAGTGGCCCCTGCGGCAACGCCCACGGGTGGCAAATCAAGCACCAGCGCGGCCCAGCCCAAATGGGCCACTGGCCCCTGGTTTTTTCGCGATGAGCGCATGTACCTGATGCCCGGAGACTCGCCCATGGGGCTGCGCCTGCCCCTGGATTCACTACCCTGGGTTTCAGAAAGCGACTTTCCGTATTTAGTTGAACAAGACCCGTCCGCCCCGCGCGGCGATTTGCCAGCGCACGGCGTGTTTTCGGCTGGGTACGCGCCCGGCTTTGCGCCCGGGAATGTGCCCGGGTATGCGTCACCTCAAGCATCTGGCCTTGCCGCTTCAAGCGCTGTCAATGCTGCCCGAATTGCCAAAGCAGCGGTGAGCCCACAGGGTGCGCCCTACCTAGCAGGCGCTGCGTCACCCCCCGAGGCAGTTCGCAAACTCCAAACGGCAACAGGCCCGGCAAGCACCATGGCCCTGCACGCCCAAAGCCCGCAACAGCGCGAACCCGCTGATTTGGCCCGCGCACCCTCGGCGCAAGAATCCGCCCACTGGATCACCCGCACGGCCTTGTGTGTGGAGGTGCGCGACCCAAGGCGTGCCAGTGGCCCGAAAGCGGAAAGCGTGGGTCAAAAATCAGGCGTCTTGTACATCTTCATGCCGCCGCTTGAAAAGCTGGAGGACTATTTGAGCCTGCTGGCCGCAATCGAAGCCACCGCCGAAGAGCAAAAACTCAAGCTCGTGTTGGAGGGCTATCCGCCGCCGCGCGATGCCCGCTTGAAGCTGCTGAGTGTCACCCCCGACCCTGGCGTGATTGAAGTCAACATTCACCCAGTGACCACCTGGAGCGAACTGGTTAAAAACACCGACTTTTTGTACAATGCAGCGTTCGAGTCGCGCCTGTCGGCTGAAAAATTCATGACCGATGGCCGCCACACCGGCACGGGGGGCGGCAACCATTTTGTGATGGGTGGCGCAACCGCTGCCGACAGCCCGTTTTTGCGCAAACCCGAGCTGTTGGCCAGCTTGCTGCTGTATTGGCACAACCACCCTTCCTTAAGCTACCTGTTCAGCGGCATGTTTGTGGGGCCCACCAGCCAAGCCCCGCGCGTGGATGAAGCCCGCAACGACCAGTTGTACGAGCTTGAAATTGCGATTGCGCAAATCTACAAAAACCGCGAGCTGTATGGCCAAACCATGCCGCCCTGGATTGTCGACCGCACACTGCGTAACATTTTGATTGATGCTACGGGCAACACCCACCGCAGCGAGTTTTGCATCGACAAAATGTACTCCCCCGACTCGGCCACAGGCCGCCTGGGCCTCTTGGAATTGCGCGCGTTTGAGATGCCGCCGCACCCGCACATGAGCAGCGTGCAACAGTTGCTGCTGCGCGCCCTGGTCGCCCGCTTTTGGAAGGCGCCCTACAAAGCGCCCGCCACGCGCTGGGGCACCGAGCTGCACGATCGTTTCATGCTGCCGACCTTCATCATGCAGGACTTTGATGACGTGGTCGCCGAAATGCGCAGCGCTGGGTATGCGTTTGACGCCAGCTGGTTTGCGCCGCATTACGAATTCCGCTTTCCGATGATTGGCAGCATCAAGTCGTCCAGTGTCGAGCTGACACTGCGCACAGCGCTGGAGCCTTGGCACGTGATGGGCGAAGAAGGCAGCTCGACCGGCACCGCCCGCTATGTCGATTCATCGCTTGAGCGCATCGAGGTGCATGTCAAGGGTTTGAACGAAAGCCGCTACGTCGTTACCTGCAACGGCGCTGCATTGCCCTTGCACAACACCGGCACCACGGGCGAATTTGCCGCCAGCGTGCGCTACAAAGCCTGGAACCCGCCCAGCAGCCTGCACCCCACCATTGGCGTGCATGCACCGCTGACCTTCGACATTGTCGACACCTGGATGAAGCGCTCTATCGGCGGCTGCCGTTACTACGTTGCCCACCCAGGCGGCTTGAGTTACGACACTCTGCCCGTCAATTCGTTTGAAGCGGAAAGCCGCCGTTTGTCCCGCTTTGTCGCCATGGGCCACACGCCTGGAGCCATGCATGTGCCAGCCGGGACCATCAACGTGGCGGGCAGCCGCGAGTTTCCATTCACGCTGGATTTACGCCACCCGCGCTGATCGTCACACTGAAGGCTCACCACCCATTTCGGCCCGCCATTCACTCTTTAATTAATCCGGAAACATCCCATGGCATCTCTCAACTTCATTGGCGGCGAAAAAGGCGGCGTGGGCAAATCGGTCACCGCGCGGGTTTTGGCCCAGTACTTCATTGACAAAGAGCGGCCCTTCACCGGCTTTGACACCGACCGATCGCACACCTCGTTCACCCGGTTTTACGCCGACTACGCGTCCCCAGTTGTGGTGGACACCTACGAAGGCCTGGACTTGATTGCCACCGTGTTTGAAGAAGGGCCCGACCCTGCCTTTAACAACCAGTCCAAAAGCGTGATTGTCGATTTGGCTGCCCAAACCGCCGCGCCACTGGCCCGCTGGGTGCGCGAGTCCGACCTGCTGCCGCTGTTGGCCAGCATGGGCGTGACCGTCAATTTTTGGCACGTTGCCGATGCGGGCAAAGACTCGGTCGATTTGCTGGACCGCTTGGTCAACACCTACGGCGTCGGCCCCAACTACCTGATTGTTAAAAACCAGGGTCGCGGCTCTGATTTTTCGCAGCTTGAGAATTCAAGCGCCCTGAAAAAGGCCCTGGCCTTGGGCGGCGAAGTGATCGCTATTCCCCAATTGCACGAAGCCAGCATGCGCAAAATAGACCGCCAAAACGCCAGCTTTTGGTCTGCCATCCACACCACATCTGGCCCCGAAGCTCTGGGCATGCTGGAGCGACAACGCGTGAAGTCATGGCTCAAAGGCATTTACGCGACCTTTGACGACTTGCCGCTGGGTTGAGTTGCAAGTCGGCGTCCTGAAGGTGAAAGCAACTGCATTCGACTGCGCAAAGTTTGCTGCTATTTACATAGCAAACTATTGAATATATTCGAGAGCTAGAGGCCTATTTTATCAACAATTTGGCCTTTTTGAGGCATTTTTCATAAAAAAGAACCTGCAGGTTCTTTTTTTCTAAAGTGAGCCTTAAAACGAGTCTTAGATTGGGCCTTTTCGACCCTTTGAGAGACTCAGCGGCAATGTCGCCGTCACTAGCAGCCCAGGGTTGGCATTGGACAGAGCCAGTTGCCCGCCGTGCGCTTGCACCACCAATCGGCACAAGTACAAACCCAGCCCCACGCCACCCGTGCTGCGCAAACGGCCTGCGTCGGTTCGGTAAAAGGCTTGGGTCAGTTGGGTCAATTGGTCTTCGGCAACGCCTGCGCCATGGTCCCGCATGCTGAGGATAAGCTGGTCGCCTTGCTGGCGTAACTTGATTTCTATGGGCAAGCTCTGCACAGCGTTTGCAGGGGATTCGCCAGGCGGGCGCGGGCTGTGCCGCAAAGCGTTGTCCAGCACATTGCGCACCAGCAACCTCAGCCTCACTTTGTCAGCGTTGATCAAAGGCAAGCCGGGTTGCAGATCGAGCGCGAACAGCTTGCCTGGCTGGACGGGTGGGTTATTGCTTTGGCTTTGGCTTTGGCTTTGGCTTTGGCTTTGGCCTAGTTCAGCCACGACTTCGCGCACCAGTTCGGCCAAGTCAAGCGGCTCCAGGTGCAGCGCGGCGTGGTTGCCGCTCAGGCGCTCGCTTTCCAGCAGATCGGTGATCAACCGGCCCATTTCAGCTAGGTCGCGCAGGAGTGCATCGCGCTGGGGGCGGGCCTCGGGCGAGTCGGGCAGCAATTCGGTGTTCAACCGCGCACGGGTCAGGGGCGAGCGCAGCTCATGGCTGATGGCCAGCAGCAGGCCGCGCTTGGCGTCCAGCATGTGGGAAATGTCTTGCCCCATGGTGTTGATTTGCCCGGCCAGGTCGCCCAGCTCATCTTGGCGGCGAATGACAATCGGCTTGGCAAAATCGCCCGCGCCAAAGCGCCTTGCGCCCGCGCCAATGTCATCCAGCGGTTTGAGCAAGCGACGCACATAGGCAAACGCCAGCGCCGTGAGCAGCAGCAAAGCGCTCAAAGTGATCCAAAAAAAACCGCCAGGGCCGCGCCGCCAATTCAGGTCACCCAAACCGAATTTCAGAGTGTGTCCATCGGCCGTGGTGCGCAGCAGAAGGCGGGCATTGGCGGAGTCACGTTCATGCTCGCCTGCATCGCTGTAGCGACGCGGGCCGCGTCCTTCGTCGGCCCGGTTGGGGTGCGAATCGAACCGCGTGACCGGCCCTTCGATTCGCACTGAAATCGGCAAGCGCTGCACCAGCGCCTGCGCCCGGGCGATGTCAGGCGGCGAGCCAATCTCGGCCGCCAACCGATCCACATAGTCAACCAGCAAAGGGCGCACCGCATCGCGCCATCCCACTGTCAGCGACTTTTGCATGCCGCCCACAAAGGCGACGCTCAAGCCCAAGGCCAGCAGCAAAAATAGCGCCACCAAGCGCCACTGCAGCGAATGAAACAACCGGTGACGCCAGCGGCGCGGGGGCGCTGGCGCGGCGTTCTTTAAGTTCGCATCCATGTGTGCCATCATGCTGCGCCACGGCCCACAGCCAGCGAATAGCCCGCGTTTCGCAGTGTTTTGATGCAGTCCAGCGGTTCGAGCTTTTTGCGCAGGCGGCTGACCACAATGTCCACCGCGCGGGTGTACAGGTCAGCCTCATGCCCGCGCAGGTGGTTCAAAATATCGTCGCGGCTGAAGACTTTGCCGGGCGTATTGGCCAGCAAGATCAGCAGCTGAAACTCCGTGCCCGTCAGCTCAAGCAACTCACCCAAGCGAAGCACGGTGTGCGTGTCCAAGTCGATTTCAAGCCCTTCAAACACCAAGCGGTGTTTGTCCGCAGGCAGGCGCCTGCGCCGCAGCACGGTTTGCAGTCTCGCCACCAGCTCGCGTGGTTCAAACGGCTTGGGCAAGTAGTCGTCTGCGCCCAGCTCAAGGCCGACCACGCGGTCCATCACGTCGCCCCGCGCCGTCAGCATGATGATGGGAATGTCGCGGGTGGCGTCGGCAGATTTGCGAATCGTGCGGCACAGCTCAAAGCCGTCCATTTCAGGCAGCATCACGTCCAAAATGGCGGCGTCAAATTGGGTTGCAGCCAGTTTGGCCAACCCCAAGCTGGGCCGATTGGCGCTTTCAAGCTGCAAATCGAAGCGCTTGAAATAGGTCGCCAAAGGCACGGCAAGCTGCTCGTCGTCGTCAATCAAAAGGATACGGTGCATGCGGCATTTTGACATTGGGCAGCACGGCTATGGCGGCACAACAGCGGTGGATTGGTTGGACCCAACGCGGTTGGCTCACTGACCGGGCTGCTGTCTGTTAACCGCCCCAACCGCGGCGCTTGTTCATCAAATCGCGGATTTGCTGTTGCTGCGCGGGGGTCAGGTTGTCATAGAAGTCTGCCGCAGCGGCAATCACTTCAGGGCTTTTGCTGCGCAGGGCGCCGGTTTTTTCTTCGATCAGCGCCTGGGCTTTGGCTTTGTCCAGCGTGGTGCCCGCCACCAGGCTTTGAATCTCAGCCCGTGGGTCGGTGGTTTTGCCCATTAAGGCGGTCTTTTGCTCGCGCAGCTTCTCGGCCAGCACGTTCAAACGCCGCTTTTGCGCGTCGTTCAAATCGAGTTTTTTGCCAGCGTAGTCCACCATTTTGATTTGGCGTGCGGCGCTGTCTGCCTCGCTCATGGGACCCCGATGGCCGCCGCCTGCGCAGGCGCTGAGCGTGCCGATGACCAGGGTTGCTCCAAAGACAGTGGCGAGGGTTCGTTTGATCCAGAGTTTCATGATGCAGTCCTTAAAATCAGTCGATGACGACTGGGTTGGTGAAGACTTGATGTTGCCAGTGCAGGCCCTTCAAGTCTTGTCTGGCAGGTGCCGAATTGTTTCGGTTTATGTCGATTTGCGATTGCATTGACCCCATTGCACTGGTAAAACTATGTAAACCAGCCAACCGTGCGCCAGGGTCGTGCGTTGTGTGGTGAGCGCCCCGGTGCTCATACGTGATGTGTGAAATGATGTTGAAAGCAGTCCGAACTGGAAGTCACAATGCCGCAGCCGCAATCAATCTGTTCGACCCATCCTGACAAGCCTGCTGCTCTGCCCCTGCGGTTTTTTGGGTGGCGTCGCAAGGCAAATTCTCCCCTTGGTGCAGTCGCAATCTCAGTCGGAATCTCAGTCGAATTGTCAATCGCAATGGCAACCGCCATGCTTGTGTTCAGCGCCACGGCATTTGCCCAGCAGGCGGGCGATCTCAAAGCCACTTGGCGGGCCACTTCGCGCCTGGGTTATGGCCCCAGCGCCGACACAGCCCAAGCCGCCTTGGCCGACCCCAAAGCCTGGGCCAAGTCGCAACTTAACCTTGCCTGGGCCGCCAGCCAGCAGGCTGCTGCAATCCCGGCAGACCTGTCGCGGTTCAACCAGCCAGTAAACACCCTCGTGCGCGACTTCCATGCCGAGCGGGAAGCCCGCAAAGTGCTGCGTGTCGATACCACCCCAAACAGCGCCGCCGATCAAACTGGGCCTTTGGGCTTCAGCCGCGAAATGCAACAAACCGCCGTGGCTTGGCGGCTGATGGCCTGCAGTGACCCTGCGCTGGAGAACCCGCTATTGGCCCGCATGACCGAGTTTTGGTTCAACCACTTGAACGTGTTCAGCGGCAAAGCCATCGTGCGGCCCTTCGTGGGGCATTACGTGGTCAACGCCATTCGACCCCACTCACTGGGCAAATTTGAAGACTTGCTGCTGGCCAGCGCGCGCCACCCGGCCATGCTGTTTTATCTGGACCAGGCGCAAAGCAACGTGCGCGGCTTGAATGAAAACTACGCCCGCGAGTTGATGGAGCTGCACACGCTGGGCGTGAATGCGGGGTACAGCCAAAACGACGTGCACGAACTGGCTCGCATTTTGACGGGCTGGACTGTGCCCCTCCAGCAAGGTGAAGGATTTCGGTTTGTCGATCGCCTGCATGACAAAGGCAGCAAAACCCTGCTGGGCCGAACCTTCAGCGCAGCCGGTGAACGCGAGGGCGAAGACGCCCTTCGCATGCTGGCGCGCCACCCAGCCACCGGCCGGCGCATTGCCAAGCGCCTGGCCACGACCTTCGTGTCAGACCAGCCAACCGCTGCACTGGTGGACATGCTAGCAGCCACCTTCAGCCAAACCCAAGGTGACATTCGCGCCTTAATGCAGGCCCTGATCGATTCGCCCGAATTTTGGAAGGAGCAAAACACGCTGTTCAAAACCCCACTGGACTTCGCCTGCTCGGCCCTGGTGGCAGCCGGTGGCGCCAAAGAGCGGCGCGAAATTCAACTCACTCTGGGCTTTTTGACCCAAGCCGGGCAGCCGCTGCATGGTTGGCAAACCCCCGATGGCTACCCCACGGACGAAGCCACCTGGCTGGCCCCTGAAGCATTGACACGCCGGGCAGACTTCGCCTTGGCGCTGGGTGGCCGCATGGCCGACCCGGTGTACCTGAGTCCTTTTTTAAACCCCAGCGCCCGAGCCCGCATTACCGCCGAACCAGCGCCCAGTCGTGCAGGCCTGATGCTGGCTGGCCCGGACTTCATGCGCAAATAGCCCGCTGCACGCAACCCAAAGGCACATCATGCAAATCAGGCAAATCCAGCGATCGCCCGAAATTTCACGCCGCCAATTGCTGCGCTCAGGCACCAGCGTCTTCGCAGGCCTGGCCATGGCTGGTAGCGGTTGGCCCACCACTTGGGCGCAAACGGCACCAGCTGGCAATACGGGCCGCGCAGGCGGCCGCTTAGTGGTGGTCATGCTGCGCGGCGCCTGCGATGGGCTGTCAGCCTGGGTGCCCTATGCCGATGCTGACTACCATCGCAACCGCCCCAACATTGCCATTGCCGCGCCAGACGGCAGCGACCGCACGGCCATCAAGCTTGACGCCACGTTCGCCCTGCATCCCGCGCTGGCACCCTTGTTGCCACTTTGGAAACAAGGGGTTTTAAGCTGCGTCCCCAGCGCTGGGTTGTCCCAGCCAAACCGATCGCACTTTGCAGCCCAATACGAAATGGAGATTGCCCAATCAGGCAAAACCAGCGCCGCCCCCGGTTGGCTGAACAAATTGGCCGCGAACCTGAGCCCTGCGACCGCCAGCAGCCCCAATGCCATTGGCGTGGGCGAAGCCAACCCCGCAATTTTGGCCGGGGACGCCCATGTCAAGCTGATTGCACGCGGCCAGGCGGCTGAGCGCACAGGCGTTTTGGCCAACGACACAACCCGCCAAGCTTTGCTGGACCTCTACTCGGGCTCTGACAAGCTCAGTGAAGCGTTTCGTCAAGGGGCTGGCAGCCGCATGCAAAGTGCGTCGATTCTCACAGCCGAAAAACAAGCGGCTCAATCGGCAGAAAGCCGCCGCGCCGCCGCGTCCCCGATGGACAGCCAGGCCCAACTGGATAAAGATGGCACGCCTGCCACCATGCAAGCTCAAAATGCGCAAATGCTGGCGGCCAGCAACGGCGCTTCAGACCCGATTGGCCTGCAACTTGACGCCCAGCACTTGGGCGTATTGATGCGCAGCGACCGCAATTTGCGCATCGGCTTTTTGTCAGCGGGTGGCTGGGACACACATGCCAACCAAGGCAACGCCACGGGCCAGTTGGCCAACAATCTGGGCAACCTGGGCAAAGCCATCACGCAATTGCGAAAAGATTTTTCAGAGCCCGGTGACGTGGTTATCGTGATGAGCGAGTTCGGCCGCACTGCCCAAGAAAACGGTTCGCGCGGCACCGACCACGGTTTTGGCAACGCTATGTGGCTGTTAGGCAGTCGAGTAAACGGCGGCAAATGGCACGGCCAATGGACAGGTATGTCGCGCGGCAACTTGAACGAATCACGCGACTTGCCCGCCCACCACGACTACCGTGCGGTGCTGGCCCAAGTCATGCGCGCGACCTTTGGCACCACAGACTCGGCGTTGGCCAGTCTGTTGCCCAACGCCAATTGGGACGCGCGGCTGGACGGCTTGATGCGAAAAAGCTGAAGCAGCAAGCCTTACTACTCTGGCTGCCGCAAACACCATCAGTAAATCATTCGTAAAGCACGAGCGCGGCAATCAACCCGCTTGGCTTGTCGCGCGTTGAAGGTAGTGGCGACAAACAGATGTCGCCACAACAACCTACGGAGCGCACTTTGACATCTTCACTTAAAACCCTCGTGGCCAGCAGTGCATTCGCGCTGGCTGCCTCCATTGCTTTTTCCGCAATGGCGCAGACCCCATCAGCGCCTGTCACACCGACACCAAGCGCTCGCCCGCACGGTAAAGGCATGAAAGAGCTGGACACCAACAAAGACCAAATGATTTCGCGCGACGAGGCAAAAACCCGGCCGCGACTTGCCAAAAACTTTGACGCCATTGACACCAACAAAGACGGTCAGTTGTCGCATGACGAAATCAAGGCTTACCGCAAAGCACATCAGGGCGAACGCAAATCAAACGGCCAGACTCAGCCGAGACCGTAACAGGTCATTGCAAAAAAGGGGCGCTCGCAACACGCCTTTTTTTGGTTTTGACCAGCCTTACTTGCCCTGCGTCGCCATGGGTTGCGACTGACCGCGTGTTTTCCACATCGACACTGCTACGCCACCCGCAATTAAGCCGAAGGTGACGCTGAGCGAGAACACCGGAGGTATTTTGCCAATGATGCCAACTAAAAATATCTTGGTGCCAATGAAAACCAGCACCAGGGCCAGCGCGTACTTCAAATACTTGAATCGATGCACCATGGCAGCCAGGGCGAAGTACAAAGCGCGCAAACCCAAAATTGCAAAAATGTTGCTGGTGTAGACGATAAATGGGTCGTTGGTGATCGCGAAAATGGCAGGTACGGAGTCCACCGCAAACACCAAGTCGATAATTTCCACCATCACCAGCGCCAGAAAAAGTGGGGTTGCCCAGCGCACCGTTTTGCCGCTTACCGGGTCTGGCTTGCTGACAAAAAATGCATTGCCTTCGACGTGCGGCGTAACCCGCATGCGTTTACGCAGAAATTTGAGTATCGGGTTGTTGGCAATGTCAGGCTCATGGTCAGCCATGAGCCACATCTTGACGCCGGTGATGATCAAAAACACGCCGAACACATACAAAATCCAGCTGAACTGCGTAACCAGTGTTGCACCCAACCCAATCATGATGGCGCGCAGCACGATTACGCCCAAAATGCCCCAGAACAAAACGCGATGTTGGTACAGCCGGGGAATAGCAAGGTATGAAAAAATCATCGCGATGACGAACACGTTGTCCATCGACAGTGACTTTTCGATCAAAAAGCCCGTGAAGTACTCCATGCCACTGACTGCGCCCAAGTACCACCACACCCAGCCGCCAAAAAGCAGCGCAACGCTGATGTAGCCAGCGGACAAAAACAGGCTTTCCTTGACCTCAATTTCCTTGTCGTCTTTGTGCAAAACGCCAAGGTCAAAAGCCAACAGCGTGATCACTATGCCGATAAACAGCAGCCATATCCACACGGCCTTGCCTAAAAAAGGCGAATACAAAAATTGAAACAAGGTATCCACGAAAAAACTCCTCCGACCAGCGGTTTATTAAATTCAAACAAGACAGAGAGTGACCTAAGTGCAGTTGGCCACTTGGCGGTAGCCTTAGCGTTCATTAACCCGCGCCCTTGAGGCGCCGGCGATTTGCCAGTGGGCTTCAGTCAAAAATATCGTTAAGCCAAGATTTGCGGCGGCGCTGTGGATAGGCTTGCCCGCCTTGCATGCGCCGGTTGTCTGAGTCGACAAAGTCTGGCCTGTCTTGCGCGGCTTGTTGGCGCGGCGCATTGTTGTCATTGGAAAGCGCAATGAGTTTGTCCAGCTCGCCGCGGTCAAGCCACACCCCCCTACAACTCTGACAAAAATCAATTTCAACACCCTTTTTGTCTGTGATGATCAAAATAGAGTCGGGGCAAGTGGGGCATTTCATTTCTAGTTCCTGAGTTCGTGTTTCGCCGAAGGAGTATGTCGAGGCTTTGCCGCTTAGCTACCCAATGCGAGTTGTAGCGCCGACGGGCGGTGCTCAACCTTGCGTTTGTAGTTATGCAGCAGCGAGCGTGTGGCCCTGCTCAGTGCGCTTTGCAAAGCAGACAGCCAATCGCGAGCGATTGAAGTGATGATCACTGGCGATCCCGCTTTTGTCGTCAGTTCAATCTGGCAGCGCTTGTCGACCCCGCCGCGCGGCCCATTCACATCAGAAAGTTGCACTGTCACGCGCGGTGCAAGCCAGCTTAGGCGGCGCATTGCCAGTCGCACCCGGCGCGTGGCAGCGGTACGAAACTGTTCGGCATCAGCATTACGCGATTTGAAAATGACCTGCATGACAACTCCGGTTGAAGTGAAACAAGCCTGTACGATAAAGCGAATTTCAATTCTGAAAAAGCAGATAATTAAGAACAATAACTTCTAAAAAACCATAGGCTTTAAACGCGGATTCTCACGATGACCACTGACTTCAACTACCGGCATTTGTATTATTTTTGGGTTGTCGCCAAAGAGGGCGGTATGGCCAAGGCCGCCGAGAAGTTAGGCATGGCGGTGCAGACCATCAGCACGCAGGTGCGGGAGCTGGAACGATCGCTGGGTTACACCTTGTTAAAGCCCTCTGGGCGCGGCGTGGCGCTGACCGACGCAGGCACTGCTGCCATGCGCCAGGCAGAGCTGATTTTTCAATTGGGTGAAAAACTGCCGGGCGCTGTTCGCGACGCGGTTGGCACGCCCTCAGTCAGGTTGGCGGTGGGTATTTCTGAGGGTTTAGCCAAGCTGGCCGTGCGGCAACTGATGCAGCCCGTCATGCAGACGCCAAATTTGCGCTTAATTTGCCACGAAGACGAATTCGAAGATTTGCTCGGCGACCTGGCACTGCATCGCCTCGATGTGGTGCTGGCCGACCGCCCTGCCCCCAACAACCCGAACCTGAAGGTTTACAGCCACTCATTGGGTTCGTCGCCAATTGCTTGGTACGCGCCACCCGCGCTGGCCAGTGTGGCGCGCAAGCGGTTCCCGCAGTCATTGGCTAGCGTTCCTGTGCTTCTGCCAACCAGCCATGCCGCAATCCGGCTGCGCTTAGATCAGTGGTTTGAACGCCTGAGCATTCGGCCAAATGTGGTCGGTGAGTTTGAAGACAGTGCGCTGCTTAAAACCTTTGGCGCTGCTGGCATGGGCGTTTTCCCGGCGACCGAGCTGGTGCACGAGCAATTGACAGCGCGCTACGGCGTTCAACGCGTAGGTGAATGTGACGGCGTAGAAGAACATTTTTTCGCCATTGGCGCGCATAAAAAAGTTTTGCACCCACTGGTACAAAAGCTGCTGCCAAAAGCGTGACACGCTCAGGCGCCGCGCAGTTTTTCAGGTCGTGGTATTTTTTTAAACTTGATCGAGCGCGCGGTTTCAATCGCATCTTTTTTAATCTGCCGCTCTGCGTCCAGCAGTTGCCCAGCTGCCAGCCAGCCAGCAAATTCATCGGGTGTCTCCAGCGAAATGCGTCCCAGCGCGCTTTGGCGAAACTCATAAATCACAATCTC
>JANNCN010000058.1:0-10224 GCA_031386665.1 Rhodoferax sp.
AACCCCGAGTTCACCATGATGGAGTTCTACGCGGCCTACTGGAATTACATCGATTTGATGAGCTTCACCGAGGCGCTTATTCGCGACGCTGCACAAAAAGCCACGGGCTCCTTGCAGCTGAGTTACGCAGGCAAACCCGTCGATTTAAGCCAACCGTTTGAACGCCTGACGATTCGAAACGCCATCATCAAACACACCGAAGCTGCAGCGGCGATGGACGACGGCTCGGGCCTGCGCGTAGACGATGCGCTGTGGCTGACCAACGCCCTGCGCAAACTCGGCATGACCGAGGCCAAACACAATTTGTCCAAGCGATCTCTAGCGAGCCTTCAGGTGCTGTACTTTGAAGAAACCGTGGAAGAAAAGCTGTGGCAGCCGACCTTCATCATGGAGCACCCGACCGAAATATCGCCACTCGCTCGTGCCAACGATGAGCGACCCGAGGTTACCGAGCGCTTTGAGCTGTACATCACCGGGCGCGAATTTGGCAACGGTTTTAGCGAGTTGAACGACGCCGAAGACCAGGCCGCCCGCTTCACCGCCCAAGTCAACGCCAAAGACAGCGGCGACGATGAAGCCATGTTTTACGACCACGACTTTGTGCGCGCGCTGGAATACGGCATGCCCCCCACGGGCGGCTGCGGCATTGGCATTGACCGCCTGATGATGCTGCTGACCGACAGCGCCAGCATTCGCGATGTGATCTTGTTCCCGGCGCTGCGCAAGGAGCATTGAACCACCTCACACCAGCAACCCCGCCAGCAGCACCGCCACATGCACCGCCTCGCGCTCGACCCCGTCGCGGATCTGGTGGCGGCAACTGGTGCCGTCAGCCACGATGATGGCATCAGGACGCTGGCGCACCGCAGGCAACAGGCTCAACTCAGCCATTTGCATCGACACATCAAAGTGCTCGGCTTCGTAGCCAAAACTACCCGCCATACCGCAACAGCTGGACTCAATCAGTTCGGGGTTGGCACCAGGAATCAACCGTAAAATTTGCGAAATCGGGGCGACCGCGTCAAAGGCCTTTTGGTGGCAATGGCCGTGCAGCAATACGGGTTTGTCAACGGGTTTGAAGGCGGTTTTGAAATTGTCCAGCTCACCTGCGCTGACCTCTTTGGCCAAAAACTCTTCAAACAAAAGGGCGTGGTCAGCCACTTTTTGGGCAGCGCCCTTCAAGCCGGGCAAGTCGTCCAGACCCATCACCAAGGCCTCGTCGCGCAGGGTCAGCAGGCATGATGGCTCCAGGCCCACAATCACGATACCTTTTTCAGCAAAGGGCAACAGCGTTTGCACCAGTTCTGCCGCTTTGGCGCGGGCCTGCTCCACCATGCCGGTTGCAAAATAGGTTCTGCCGCAGCAAAGCTGGCTTCCATTTGCTACTTTTTTAGTAGCAATGTGCACAGTGTATTCGAGAGCTAGAAGCACTTTTAGTGCTGAATTTGCAATTTTCGACTCAAAATACCCATTATGGGTATCTACGAACAAAATTACAGGCTTCTTGGCACTTAAAACCTGCTCGCGTGTGACTGATTGAGCCTGCAATGGTGACCCTGAGTTGAAAAAATGGCTCGATTGCCACTTTGGCAAAGTGCGTTTTGCGGAGAAGCCCAGCAGCTTTTCGCTCACCCAAGCCACGCCGGGCAGCTTGTCTCGCAGATTCAGCAACGGTGCAAATCGGCTGGCCCAGGCCGCGTAGGCGGGCAAATGCGCAATCAGCTTGTCTCGGCGCGTGAAGCCGTGTTGGGCTTTGTAGTGGTGCAAAAACTCGACCTTCATTTTGGCCATGTCCACGCCGGTGGGGCAGTCGCGTTTGCAGCCTTTGCAGCCCACGCACAAATCCATGGCTTCCTGCACGGCTGGGCTGGTGAAGGCGTTTTTTGCGTCGCCACCAGGTGAGTCAGCGCCTTGCAATTGGCCCGACAGCGCGAGTCGCAAAGTGTTGGCGCGCCCGCGTGTGAGGTGTTTTTCATCGCGCGTGATGCGGTAGCTCGGGCACATGGTGCCTGCATCAAACTTGCGGC
The DNA here is from genome assembly GCA_031386665.1 of Rhodoferax sp. Classification (GTDB taxonomy): domain Bacteria; phylum Pseudomonadota; class Gammaproteobacteria; order Burkholderiales; family Burkholderiaceae_C; genus JANYCG01. Next base: position 2,028 of record JANNCN010000058.1, read on the forward strand.
AGTGGCCGTTGTTGTTGCACATTTCAACCGCTTTGGCAAAGCCCTGGGCGGGGTCGCCGCCGCTACCTGGGGCCGAGGTTTTCTCTGTCACCGGGTCGTTTTGCACGTTCCAGGCAGACCAGTCCAGCGCCGTTTTGAGCGGAATGACGCGGTAGCTCGGCGGGTAGCGCATCAGGCGTGTGTCGTCCATGCGTGGCAGGGCCCGCCCGCCCGTCGCGACCATGCGGTCTGGGCACAGCAGGGCCAGCGGGTCCATCATGTGTTTGATTTGCCCAAAGGCCTGCGTCACGGCAGCGCCAAACTGCCATTGAATCCATTCGCCACGGCACAGGCCGTCGCCATGTTCGCCGCTGTAAGCGCCTTTGTATTTGCGCACCAGCTCGCTGGCTTCTTCGGCAATGGCGCGCATTTTGGCCGCACCTCCCGCCGCACCATCATGGCGCATGTCCAAAATGGGTCGCACATGCAAGGTGCCCACGGACGCATGGGCATACCAGGTGCCTCGGCTGCCGTGGCGGCGAAACACCTGGGTTAGCGCATCGGTGTACTCGGCCAGGCTTTCAAGGGGCACGGCGCAGTCTTCAATAAAGCTCACGGGTTTGCCGTCGCCCTTCAGGCTCATCATGATGTTCAAGCCGGCCTTGCGCACTTCCCATAGGTTTTTTTGCGCGGCGTCGTCGGTCATTTCGACCACACTGCCGGGCAGACCCAAGTCGCCCATCAGCTCAACCAACTGCTTCAGCGCTGCCAGCAAATCGGCTTTGGAAGCACCAGAAAACTCGACCAGCAAAATCGCATCGGGCCGCCCCACCAAGGCGGTTTGAATGGTCGATGCAAACGCTGGGTTTTGCAAAGACAGGTCAATCATGGTGCGGTCCACCAGCTCGACCGCCGACAGCGTAGCGCCCAATGTGGAGGCACCCAGTTTCACGATGTGCTGCGCGCAGTCCATGGCCCTGTAAAACACGGGGAAGTTCACCACGCCCAGCACTTTGGCCCGTGGCAGTTCGCTTAACTTCAAGGTGAGCGATTGGGTCAGCGCCAAAGTGCCTTCGCTGCCCACTAGCAAGTGGGCCAGATTGACCGAGCCGTCGGCGGTGTAGGGCCGCTCGCTTTGCGGGTTGAAAATATCGAGGTTGTAGCCGCCTACTCGGCGCAGCACTTTGGGCCAATGGGCCTCGATGTCCGCTTGGTGCTGAAGGCACAGGTCGCGCACGCCATCGCCCAAGACCCGGGCACGGCCCTCTGCCCGGTCGTAACGCCCCATGTCGATCAGGCTGCCATCTGACAGCCAGGCTTTGGCACCCAACACGTTGTGAACCATGTTGCCGTAGGCGATGGATCGGCTGCCGCACGAGTTGTTGCCCGCCATGCCGCCCAGCGTGGCCTGCGCACTGGTGGACACATCCACCGGGTACCACAGGCCGTGTTTTTTAAGCGCTGAGTTCAGGTGGTCCAGCACCAAGCCGGGTTCGACCTCGGCGGTGCGTTGCTCCACATCCACATTCAAAATTTTGCGAATGTGCTTGCTGTGGTCAATGACCAAGCCCGCGCCCAAAGTTTGGCCGCACTGGCTGGTGCCGCCGCCGCGCGCGACGATGGGCACCGACAGGTCACGGCAAATGTCCAGCGCCACCTGCACTTCGCTGGCCTGGGTGGGAATGAAAACACCAACGGGTGTGACTTGGTAGATGGACGCATCGGTTGCGTAGCGGCCCCGGTCTGTCGCGCCAAACAGCACCTCGCCCTGGGTTTCCTGGCGCAAGCGCGAGGCCAGCAAACCCGCAACTTGGTTAGTGACTGAGGCGACAGATTCATAGGTGCTGTCGAGCATGCTTTTTGGATGCGGGCGCTGCGCAGTGGTGGTCATCGGGTCAAAGTGAATAAAACGGATCAGGCCGAGAGCGCACTGGCCGCGCGGCGCTGTGCCAGCACCACCTCGCGCTTGTGGTTGAGGTGCTGGGTCAGCACTTGGCGCAGGGCTGCGGGGTCGCGACGAGTCAGGGCTTCAATCATTTGGCCGTGCTCATTCACCGCCTCTTGCCACTTGGCGGCGTCTTGGTTGGACCTGAACCGCAGCGCTTGCAACCGGGCGTTGACCTGGCGGTAGGTCACTGTCAACACCGGGTTTTTGGCCGCCAAATTGATGGCGCTGTGAATTTGCGCATTCAGGCGGTAGTAGGCGGTCAAATCAGCGCGGGTGAAGGCCGCCAGCATTTCAAAGTGCAGCGCCTTGATTTCGGTCAATTCGGCATCGGTGATGCGCTGGGCGGCCAACTCGCCCGAAAGGGCCTCTAGCCCGGCCATCACTTCAAAAGTGTTCAGCACATCGGCTTCGCTTAAATCAAGCGCAATCGCGCCCCGGTTGGGCAAAAGCTCGACCAAGCCTTCAGCGGCCAGCATTTTGATGGCCTCACGCAAGGGCGTGCGCGAGACCTGTAGCACCTCGGCAAGCTCGCGTTCGTTCAGTTTGGCACCGGGGTTGATGCGGTTTTCGACCAGCATTTGGCGCAGGCGATGGGCCACTTGCTGGTGCAAGGCGGCGCGGGGAATGGCGATGATTTCAGCGGACATTGCCAAATATTGTATGCAAAATTTACTGCACCGCAACTGGACTCAACAATTCATTCGTCTCAGTAAAGTTCGCTGCCCCCCATTGACAAAATGTTTTTGTATGCAAAAAATACGGGAGCGCTTTTAACTTATCTAAATTGCTCTTATTGCCCCGTCCGCTCAATTTCCTTCCACACATTCAATCAAGCCTGCCCACGCCATGTTGACACTCGACTTTCACCCCAGCGGCCGCCACTTTTTGCAAATACCTGGCCCCTCCCCTGTGCCCGAACGCATTTTGCGCGCCATGAGCTTGCCCACCATTGACCACCGGGGGCCCGAATTTGGCGCTTTGGGCCTGAAAGTTTTGGCCGACATCAAGCAAATATTTCAAACCACGCAACCCGTCATCATTTACCCAGCTTCAGGCACGGCCGCGTGGGAGGCGGCGCTGGTTAACGTGCTTAACCCAGGCGACCATTTGCTGATGTACGAGACCGGACACTTTGCCGCACTGTGGCAAAAGCTGGCATCGCGTTTGGGGTTTGAAACTGAAGTCATGAAGCACCCTGGCGCCGAAGTCTGGCGCCATGGCGTTCGCGCTGATTTGATTGAAGAGCGTTTGAAGGCCGACAGCCAGCACAAAATCAAGGCGGTGTGCGTGGTGCACAACGAGACTTCAACCGGCGTCACCAGCCACATTGCAGCGGTGCGCAAGGCGATTGACGCCGCCAAACACCCGGCTTTGCTGTTGGTCGATACCGTGTCTGGCGTGGGCGCGGCCGACTACCAACACGAGGCCTGGGGTGTGGATGTGAGCATTGGCGGCTCGCAAAAGGGACTGATGTTGCCACCGGGCATCAGCTTCAACGCGGTGTCGCCCAAAGCCATTGCGGCCAGCAAAACCGCCACGCAACCCAAGGCGTTTTGGGCCTGGGACGACTTTCTGGAAATGAACAAGACGGGCTTCTTCCCGACTACGCCCAACACCAATTTGCTTTATGCCTTGTCAGAGGCCTGCGACATGATGTTGGCGCAGGGCCTGGGTACTATTTTTGCGCGCTATCAGCGCTGGGCCGAAGGCGTGCGGGCGGCGGTGCGGACGTGGGGCCTGCAAATTCAGTGCGCCGATGCCAGCGTTTACTCACCCATTTTGACGGGCGTGGTGATGCCACCCGGGGTGGACGCCGACGCGGTTCGCAAAATTATTTACGACCGCTTTGATTGTTCTTTGGGCACGGGCTTGGGCAAGGTCAAAGGCAAAATGTTTCGCATTGGGCACTTGGGCGACACCAATGACCTGACGCTGATTGCCGCCTTGGCTGGGTGCGAAATGGGCTTGAAGCTGGCGGGCGTGAAACTGGCGGGCTCGGGCGTTCACGCGGCGATGGATTATTTCTCGGCCCACTCTGCCACGTTGCCTTTGAAAATCGCCGCCTGAAAATCATAAGCCGACACCGCAAAATTTGCCACCGCTCCAATCAAAGGAAAAGTCACCATGAAACGCAGAATCTTCATCAACGCTACTGGCGCCGCAGTCGCCACCTTGGCCGCCCCCATGCTGCAAGCCCAAACACTGCCCAGCGGCAGCGTGCGCATCGTGGTGGGTTTTCCGCCCGGCGGTGGCACCGATGCGCTGGCGCGGGTGGTGGGTCAAAAGCTCTCGGTGATGTGGAACACGCCCGTCGTGGTTGAAAACAAGGCCGGTGCCGCTGGCGTGATTGCGGCCGATTACGTGTCCAAACAAGCTGGCGACGGCAACACGCTGCTGATGGCGCACATCAACAGCCACGCGCTGGCACCCGCCTTGGGCAACAAACTGGGCTACAACGCGCAGACCGACTTTGCACCCATCAGCATGGTGGGCATTACCCCCAACGTCTTAATTTGCAATGTCGACCAACCTGCCAAAACCGTGAAAGACCTGGTGGCGCTTTGCAAAAGCAAACCTGGCCAAATCAGCTTTGCGTCAGCCGGCGGCGGCTCGGCCCAGCACTTTGCGCTGGAAATGTTCAAGCTGCAAGCCCAAATTTTTGCGCTGCACATTCCTTATAGAGGCTCTGGCCCAGCGCTGGTCGATTTGATAGGCGGCCAAGTCAACTATTGCTTTGAAACCATGACTTCAGCCACGCCGCACATCAAAGGCGGCAAAGCCATTGCCTTAGCCCAAACCCGCCTGAAACGCGCCAAAGGCCACCCTAATGTGCCGACCATGGACGAATCTGGTTTCAAAGGTTTTGAAGCCACCGTCTGGTACGGCCTGATGGGCCCTGCCAAAATGCCCCCCGCCATGGTGGCCCGTATGAACGAAGACATCAACAAAGTGCTGGCCATGTCGGACGTGCAAGAAAAAATGGAACAGTACGGGGCTGAAGATGGCGGCGGCAGCACCGAAAAGTTTGCCAGCTTCATCAAGGCGGAGCAGGTGAAATGGGCGCAAGTGGCGGCGGATGCGAAGGTGAAGGCGGATGCTTAGGGCTTACGCCTGAGCAATTTTTTGAATTGCCACTTGCCCGCACTCGGCGTCCGTTTGCGGCTTGGTCATGACAAGCCAACAACTGGCTCTCAATTAGGTTTACCACAATTGCGGTAAAAATAGACGGATTTTGAGTGATTTCCATCGTTTTGATGAAAAATCCGAAACATTGGGCCTCTAACACTCGAATAATATAGATATCTTGCTATTATTTTTGATCAAACCCAGGCGCTAAAAAGTCAGGGAAACATCACGCATCAAAATTTTAGATCGAAAATCAATTTGTTTTGCGAGATGGGTTAGGAACCTGATCGGTCTAAGCAGATTCACCCACGCGACGCTTGAATAGCAACAGCGTCCAAACTGGGCCAAAAATAAACCAGAAGAAGATCATGCCAAAGGCGACGCGAAACCAGTAGCGCAGCGCCTCGGTCTGCGAATCGTTGTCGACAAAAGCGATCATGCCCGCCAATAGCGCCATGATGATGATGGCTGCAAAAATGCAGCGCACCCACAGCCGCAACTCATACCGCACTGCAGGCCATCTTTCGTCGGGTGGTTGATCCGGACTTGGGCCACGGGCAAAGTGGAACGCAAAATGCTGGTCTGCCCAAACTATCGCCAATGGGCCAAAGGCAATTGTGAAACCCACGTAGGCGGCTGCCAGGCCATGCGCGAACGTGGCGGATACACCCGCACGCAGGTCCAAAACTGTGAAGACGAGTAGCAGCAGGTCAAGCAGAGGCATTGCCAGCATCAGCATTTTGCTTAACCGCTCACGATTCAACAGGTAGCGTGTGGTCAGCGCCGCAAGCAGGGCCAGCCAAAAACCGACTTCGCAGCCAACGATTAGCCAGTAAAGGTAGGAGTAAGTTTCCAGCATTGGCGCAACGGGTTGTAGGGGCGCAAGATTTGCCTGGTATTGAAATTCAGCCGTCTCCGAATCGGTTCAATGAAATGGCAGGCAATATGTCATTCTAGGAATTTTTCAATTTCTCCTTGTTCGGCTTAGACGCGTGATCGCCAAAATGGTAATTTGGTCTGTGCATCCGATGTAAAAATTCAAGCCGGCCACAACTTTAGCGAATGGATTTCACTCTTCCTTCGGCGCGACCACTCTCGACTTTGCAATAGCTTGGTTGGCCAGCCAAGCTCCCCGTTCCACGTTGACACTCCAATCATTCAAATCGCGAGCCGCTTCACGCGCTGCACAAATCGCCCCCTGGCCGTACACTTTCTAAGATGAGTCCGTCAAAAAAACCTCCCCAAAAGCGTCAAAACTACCCAGGCCATGAACGCCTGCGAACCGCTGTCAGATCAATACTAGCAACCGCCCTGCTCGCCTTCACCGCGCTCGCAACCGCCTCCGACTACGAGCGCGAAGCGCGCTTTGCCGAGTTGGTCAAATCACAATTGATCGTTGGCGAAGCCATCACGCTGTCTCCACTGCCCGGCTCCCCGACCAACTTCCGTCCTTTCCTGAGTCTGTACGCCAAAGGCAAAACGGACTTGCCCGCGCTGGTGCTCGCGCACGGCGTGGGCAACCACCCGGATGAGGCCTTGACCGGCAGCCTGCGTCAGCGCCTGCATGACATGGGCTACACCACGCTGGCCATTCAGTTGCCCATTGCCGGTAAGGAAGCGACAGTGGACAACTATTACCCTGCCCTCTTTCCAGAGGCCAGCAGCCGCCTGCAAGCGGCCAGTGCGTGGCTCAAAGCCAAAGGCCACGCAAAAGTCATGTTGATCAGCCACACCATGGGCTCGTGGATGGCGAATGTCTACCTGGATCAGTCCGCGCAGGACAATGCTTACCAGGCCTGGGTGTCCATCTCGCTCACAGGTGGCTATTCGTTCGCAGTGCGCAATTACCCGTTTCCGGTGTTGGATTTGTATGGTGAGCGAGACATCCCCGTCACTGTGTCCGCCGCCTCGCGCAGAGCGGGTTTGCTGAAGCTTGCGGCGACAGGGTCAAAGCAAATGATGATCGCCGGAGCCGATGCGCAATGGCGCGGCAAAGAGCAGGCTGCTGCTGATGCGATTGCGGAGTTTTTGCGCGCGCTCCCTTAGCATCCGTGCCCGTCAAGCGCGCCAGGCTACCCGATTTGCCAGGCGCTCAAACGCCATATCCACGACGATGGCGAGCATGCCGACCAGGACTGCCCCCTGCAAAACATAGGCCGTATTGAAGCCGCTTAAACCCACGATGATGGGCGAGCCCAGGGTTTTGGCCCCGACCGTGGATGCAATGGCTGCCGTGCCAATGTTGATGATGACCGATGCGCGCACACCCGCCAGCCACACGGGCAACGCCAATGGCACTTCCACCTGCGCAAAGCGCTGCCAGGCCGACATCCCCATGCCGTCTGCTGACTGGCGCACGACCGCAGGAACCGACTGCAGCCCCGCCACCGTCGCTTGCAGCACGGGCAGCAGGCCATACAGCGCCAGCGCAATCAAGGCAGGCAGTTCGCCAAAGCCCACAACGGGCACGGCGATGGCCAGCACCGCGACGGGTGGAAAGGTCTGGCCGATGGACCCAATCGCCTGCACCACCGCCGCAAATTCACGCCCCCTTGCGCGGGTGATGAAAACGCCTGCCGCAGTGCCGATCACCACCGCGACGCTGCTTGACAACGCCACCAGCGCGCAGTGCTGCCATAGCAAATCGACAAAGAGCTCTTGCAAATACAAGGGCCGCTCCAGCGCGGGAAACAGGCGGTGAAACAGCGGCGTGGAATAAGGCAGTAGCCACACCAAACCGAGCAGCACCAGTGCCGACCAAAGCAATCGGTCTTGCAGCCACTTGAATAGAGCGGATCTCATGCAGCGGGGTCTGGCGCGGCGCGGTTGAAAATATCTGCAGCATGCAGCACGCCAACATGCAATGCGTCGCGGCCTACGACATTCACCCGCATCACGTGCTGCACCGCCATGAACGACACCACCTCCCGCAGGCTTACATCCGCTGGAAGGCTCGGCCCCTCAATCGCCATCTCGGCCCGCGCGAATGCCCCAGCCGTCTCTAGCGAAAGCAGTTTGATACCCAAGTCGCTGCGTCCCAGAAAGTCGACCACAAAATCACTCGCTGGCTCTGTCAAAAGTTCCAGCGGCGAGCCCACCTGCACGATACGGCCTTTGTCGAGCAGCACGATTTTGGTGGCCAGC
>JANNCN010000095.1:0-36108 GCA_031386665.1 Rhodoferax sp.
CAGCTTGGAGGGCAATATCAACAACGCCGAAGAACGCCTGCGCACTGCCGCCACGGACGATGACAGGCGTCGCGCCCGTGAAGCCCTGCGCGACCTGGATCTCGACATTCGCCGCGCGCGCGATCGCTTGCGCGATGCGGAACGGGCGTTAGACCGGTTGAGGTGAAGTTAGGCAGGCGCAGTGATGCGCAATGCAGCCTTCAGCGTTTCCAAAATGAAATCCACAACCTGTTCGCCCTGGGCCGCCACGGCAACCTGAACATTCGGCATCGCATCGGCCAATGGTTTGAAGTTGCAAACCGTCATGCCCCGGCTGAACTCGCCAAACCGTTCCACATCCACCCGAGCTGCGACAAATTCAAACAGTTCCGGCGCAGCCAACCAGGCAGTCACAACTGGGTCGTACAAGGGCATGGGCGACGTCCCGTCCTTGCTTCGAATCCGTTGGTAGGCGTCCAAATACCCGGCCAGCACCGCGGCTTGCGGGCCAGGCCAAGTTCGCATGGATTGCACATGCTTTTGCGTGACCAGCACTTGACGGCAGAGGTTCAGGCCAAACATGCGCAGCAGAACGCCAGATTTCATCACTACATGGGCCGCTTCGGGGTCTGCAAACACATTGAACTCTGCCGCTGGCGTGTGGTTGCCCCGATCAGTCGATCCACCCATAAAGACGATTTCAGAAATGCACTCGGTCACGCTTGAGTCAAGCAACAAGGCGCGGGCGATATTGGTCATTGGCCCCAGAGCCACGACGGTGACGGGCGATAGGCTGGCGTGGATCGCAGCCACCATCGCCGCCACGGCATCCAAGCCATTGGGAGGGTCAGCACGGGAGGGCAGTGGCTGTCCGGTGGTGCGCATGCCGCGGTCGCCCAAAATGTTTTGCGCAGTGATGCGCGGCAAATCTGACGGGCGAACGTCAAGCGCCTTGTCAGCGCCTGCAAAAACTGGCATCTGCAGCCCGTGGAAGTGCCGAATGGCCAGCGCGTTGGCCAAGGTGTGGCGCAAGGGCGCGTTGCCAGCCACCACACTCATGCCAATCCACTCAACATTGGGGTTCGCTGCCAGCATCAGCATGGCAAGCCAGTCGTCGAACCCGGGGTCAGCGTCTAGCCAAACGCGGCGCTTTGCAGGCTCGGTCATTCGGGAAGGGGCTCAAACCATCAAGGGTTCAATGACACGCTTTTCAGCACTTGGGTGAACTGGGCGCGGTCTTTCTCGATGAAGCTCACAAACGCGTCGGACGTGCCACCGCGCGGCACGATGGCCTGCTCCTGCAATTTGCTGCGCACTGCATCAGTCTTGAGCACTTCAGTGATTTCTTGCGCCAGCCGCGCCACCACGGGTGCAGGCGTTTTGGCTGGCGCGTACAGGCCCGCCCAACTCACCACGTTAAAGCCCTTGAAACCGGTTGCTTCGGCCACAGTAGGCACATCCGGCAAACTGGGCAAGCGCGCGTCACCCGTCACAGCCAACGCCTTCACGACTTTGGACTGAATGTGGGGCAGGGCTGATGCGCTGATCATCAAGGCCAGGTCAACTTGCCTGCCTGCCACGTCATTGGCGATTTGCGCGGCCCCCCGGTACGGAATATGCACCATGTGCACGCCCGCTTTGGCCTTGATCATTTCGGTGGCCAAGTGGGGAATTGTGCCAATGCCCGAACTTGCGTAGTTCAGCCGTCCGGGGTTCTTCTTGGCATAGGCCAAAAGCTCAGGCAGGTTGTTGGCTGGCACCGATGGGTGCGCCACCAACACCATGGGCGCGGTGTTGACCAACACCACCGGAATCAGCTCTTTGAGCATGTCAAAACGGTAGGGCGATTGCCCGGCCACCACGGGCGATAAAAACGGCGAATCCCCCGCCATGATCAGGTTGTAGCCGTCTGCAGTGGCTGCAATTGCCTTGCTGATGCCCACCACGCCGCCGGCCCCCGTGGCGTTGTCAACCACCACACTTTGTCCGAGGCGCACCGCCAAATTTTGAGCGATAAGGCGGGTGGTGGCGTCCAAACTGCCCCCTGCGCTGAAGGGCACGATGATGCTGACGGGTTTGGCGGTCGGCCAGGCAGCTTGAGCCTGCGCAGGGCCTGCCATCGCAAAAGCGGTTAAAGCTGCCAGAGAAAGTGAAATTGTTTTTAGCATGGGTCATTTCCTTCGTGAGTCAAATCTTGGCTGCGCAGTTCGTCAAAGCGCTGGCTCCATTCAGTGCGCCATTGGCGGCGCGTGCTGTCGTCGATCCAGGCGGCGTCCAGGCCATTGTGCATAAAACCGCGCAAATCGTCAGCGGTAAAGCCGAAATCCCGCTGCATGCTGGCCCAGGCCTGGGTGGGTGTCACATGGTGCAAAGTGGGGTCGTCGGTGTTGGGGTGGATGCGCAGCCCAAGCTTGGGCATTTGCCGAATAGGGTGGTCTAGCGCCCAGCGATCTGGGCTCAAAGTGCGCAGGTAAAAGGAATTGGTAGGCACAACGGTGAACACAAGGCCCCGGTCCGCGCACTCTTGGGCGAACGCCGGGTTGTCGATGACCGTGTAACCGTGGTCGATGCGGTCGACTTTCAGCAAATCAACGGCGGTGCGCACATTCGTCCAGGGCATGCCAAATTCACCCGCGTGGGCGGTTGTGCGCAGGCCCGCGCGTCGAGCGGCAGCATAGGCTTCTGCAAAGAGCTCGGGCGGGCGGTCGATTTCGCGGTAGTCAATGCCAATGCCGACCACGTGTGGGTGGCGGTTTTTTGTCATCCAGCCCACCATTTCTAGGGCTTGTGCGGGGCTTGCTTCGCGGTCAATCGCGGGCACAAGCCGCCCAACGATGCCGCAGTCGGTTTGCGCATCGGCAATGGCTCGCACAATGGCTGCCTGCGCTTGGGCGTAGGGAATGCCAGAGGTCTCCACAGTGCCTGTCGGGTTCCAAAAAAATTCGGCATAACGCACGGTGTGGGCTGCGGCGTCTTGCAGGTACTCGTAGGTGATGCGGTGCAGGTCATCAGGTGATTTGAGCAACTGCGCGTCCAGCGACCGCAACACGCGCAGCACGCCTACGGGCTTGGCACCTCGGGTGTAGAAAGACTCAATATCCCCTTCACTGACCCCCGTGTTGGCGCGGCGGGCCAGGGCGGTGAAAGTGCTGCGCCGCACGGCACCCAGCAGATGGCAATGCAGCTCGGCCTTGGGCATGGCCTGCAAAAATTCTGTGGACAGCGCTGGAGGAGGTGCGAGGGAAACCCCCTTGATCGGATTGTTCAATGAATCGCCCCTGCGCCGATTGAAACGTCTTGCTGGTTCGCCAGCGCGCAGCGCACCGCAATATGCAGCCCACGCGCCATGTCAGGCAGCGCCATAGAGGGGTTACCTTGACCGGTGGCAAACGGCACGTGCACAAAACCGCCCCGTGTTGTTTTGAATGGGGACTTTTTAAGCCCGCGCTGCGTGGCCAAAAAGCGCATCAAACCATAAAACAAATGGTTGCAGACAAAAGTGCCAGCGGTTTGCGAGACTTCGGCGGCAATGCCCGCCTGAAGCAGGTCGCGCACCATCGCTTTGATGGGCAGGCTGCTGAAATAGGCCACTGGTCCCGCGGCAACCACAGGCGTGTCAATCGGCTGCGCTTGGTGGTTGTCTGCAATGCGCGCGTCGTTGATGTTGATCGCGACGCGCTCTAACGACAAGGCACTTCGGCCGCCAGCCTGGCCTACACAAATGACCAATTGAGGGGTGTATCGAAGTAAAGCCTCACGCAAAGCGGTAATTGACGCGTCAAACACAGTGGGCAATTGCGCCACTACCACCCGGTGCCCTGCAATTTGGCGACCCTTTAGCGCCTGCACCGCCAGCCAGCTTGGGTTGATGCTTTCGCCGCCAAATGCGTCAAAGCCAGTCAACAAAACCCTTGGTTTGGCGGCACGCGTCTGGGCTGAGGGTTTGGCCTGCTGGGGCGGCTGCGACTTGCGTTGTACCATGCGTCTAATTTAGCGCAATTTGACCCGTCAGGCTGCGCTGTGAAACCAACGACCGACCAAGGAGCCAGTATGAAATGGGAAGGCAATCGCGAATCTGAGAACGTGGAAGACCGCCGAAGTGACGGCAGCGGTGGTGGCGGTGGCCGGGGCGGCATTGGTGGGCGCGGCATTGGCATTGGCTCCATCGTGATTGCCTTGGCGGCGTCCTACTTTTTTGGCATCAACCCCATGACGGTTTTGGGCATTCTGGGTGGCGGCGAAGCGCCCCAGGCCCAAGTGGCCCAAGGCCCAGCCCAGCGCCCACCTGCCGACGACCGCATGGCCAAATTTGTGGGTACCGTGCTGGCCGACACCGAAGACGTGTGGAAAGATGTTTTCACCAAAGGCGGTGCCAAGTACAGCGAGCCCAAACTTGTTTTGTTTCGCGGGACCACCCAAACGGCATGCGGTGGCGGCGAAGCGGCAATGGGCCCGTTTTATTGCCCAGGCGACCAAAAGGTCTACATTGACCTGGCTTTCTACCAAACCCTCAAAGACAGATTGGGTGCGCCCGGTGACTTTGCGCAGGCTTACGTGATTGCCCATGAAGTGGGTCACCATGTGCAAAACCTGCTGGGCATCAGCGCCAAAATGGAGGAAAGGCGAGGCCGCGTCAGCCAGACCGAGTTCAACGCATTGAGTGTGCGCCTTGAGCTGCAAGCCGATTGTTTTGCGGGCGTTTGGGCGCACCATGCGCAAAAATCCCGCCAAATTCTTGAAAATGGCGACGTGGAAGAAGCCATGAACGCTGCTGCCAAAATTGGCGACGATGCCCTGCAAAAAGGTGGTGGCGGGCGCGTAGTGCCCGAAAGCTTCACCCATGGCACCAGTGCGCAGCGAGCCCGCTGGTTCAATAACGGCCTGCAAAACGGCAGTGTGAAAGGCTGCGACACCTTTTCTGCGCGGCAGATTTAAGGTTTTAGGCGCCTGGCGGTGCAAGGCGCAGACATAGCGGATAATGGAGGTCTGCCCTAGGACAGAGATTTTTCTGGATCAAAGGGCGCCAGAACTTTGCCAAACCTCACGAAACCCATTGGAATACCAGTGGTGGGTCACGTGTTTTGCAGCAGGTTCACCCTTTATCCCTTGACGTTTTAATGATTCACACCGCTACCGAACCCAGTTCAGCCCTAGATGCCGCGCCTAGCCACACCGAGGCGGGCCACTCAGAAGCAGGTCACATGCTGGTGAATGCTTCATCCGCAGCTTCCTCTGCCCCAGCTGCCTCGTTTGCAGCGCCCGATTTGACAGCCGAGCCTGCCACGGCGTACGACCCTAGCGTCATCACGCCAGGCCATCTGGCTGCTGCGCAGTTGGCTGAAACGTCCCGGCTCGATTCCTTTTCGCAATTGCAACTGGCCGAACCCCTGGCCCGCGCGGTGGCCGAACTGGGTTACGAGTCCATGACACCGATTCAGGCGCAGGCAATTCCGGTGGTGTTGCAAGGCCGTGACGTGATGGGTGCCGCCCAAACCGGCACTGGCAAAACGGCCGCGTTCTCGCTGCCCTTGCTGCAACGCATGCTGAAGCACGAAAACAGCTCCACATCGCCCGCCCGCCACCCGGTGCGCGCGCTGGTGCTGCTGCCCACGCGCGAGCTGGCTGACCAGGTTGCCAAAGCCGTTAAAGCCTACGCCAAGTACACCAATCTGCGCACGGCAGTCGTCTTCGGCGGCATGGACATGAAGCCGCAAACCCTGGAACTGAAGGCCGGGGTTGAAGTGCTGGTGGCCACGCCAGGGCGTTTGCTGGACCATATTGAAGCCAAGTCGGCGGTGCTGAACCAGGTGGAGTACGTGGTGCTGGACGAAGCCGATCGCATGCTGGACATCGGCTTTTTGCCCGATTTGCAGCGGATTTTGAGTTACCTGCCCAAACAGCGCACGACGCTGCTGTTTTCAGCCACGTTCTCGTCTGAAATCAAGCGTTTGGCCAGCAGCTATTTGCAAGATCCGGTGACGATTGAGGTGGCCCGGTCCAACGCGGCTGCGTCCACCGTGGAGCAGCATTTTTACAGCGTGGGCGACGATGACAAACGCCACGCCTTGCACCAAATTCTGAAAAAACGCGGCATGAAGCAGGCTTTTGTCTTTGTGAACAGCAAGTTGGGCTGCGCCCGCTTGGCCCGTTCCCTGGAGCGCGAAGGCCTGAAAACCACCGCGCTGCACGGCGACAAAAGCCAGGACGAGCGCTTGAAAGCCCTGGATGCGTTCAAAAAAGGCGAAGTTGACCTGCTGGTCTGCACTGACGTGGCCGCTCGCGGGCTGGACATCAAAGACGTGCCCGCCGTGTTCAATTTCGACATTCCGTTCAACGCTGAAGACTACATTCACCGCATTGGCCGCACGGGCCGTGCTGGCGCCTCAGGCTTGGCGGTGAGTTTTGTGTCCAAATCCGACGCCCGTCTGGTGGGGGACATTGAGAAATTGCTCAAATCCAAAATTGAGCTCGAAGCCATCGAATTTGACGAAGACGCCCCGGATATTCGCAAGCAAGGCCGCATCAATGACGGACGTCGCATGTACGCAGGGCGCGACGACAGCAGCGACAACGCACAGGACTCAGGTCGCGAGCGTGGGCGGGAAGGCGGCCGGGACAGTGGCCGGGAATCCAGCCGCGATTTCAGCCGCGACACAAGTCGAGACTCAAGCCGTGATTCAAGCCGAGACAGCAGCCGCGAAACCTCCCGTGCGCCGCGCCGAGACTTTTCGCGCCCCGCGCCCGTCTCGCGCGATCCGTTTTTTGACAAGCCTTACGAAGCCGCCGCCAGCACCGATGCCGATGCCGCCCCCGCTTGGGAGCCGACCGTCAAGCGCGCGGTGCGCAGCATTTCAGCCAACATCAAGCCCAAGCAACGGGTGGCGGCGCTGTTCAAATCTGCCACGCCGGTGGCTTGAATCTGCTGGTTTGGCGGGCGGGTCAAGCCGGGACGATTGGCAGAAACGCAAAGCAAGCTTGCAATGCGACTTGAGTTGATAACTTGAAGAGTCGTTTAGTTTGCTATTAAATATATAGCAAACTATCTATAGTATTCGAGAGCTAGAGGCCTATTTGATTCATATTTTGGCCATTTTCACCGATTTTTAGAAAAAAAGAACCTGCAGGTTCTTTTTTGCCATTTAGCACTCACATTTCACCTGAAACAGGGTTTGCGGCAGGTTTTGGCCTGATGGCGCTTTAGGCTCCTGCAAGCGCAGCGCACTCAAACTTCCACCCCACACGCAGCCTGAATCCAGGCTCAACAGATTGGGGCGATCCAGCCAGCCCAAGGTTGACCAATGCCCAAACGCCACGGTGACACTCGCCGTTTGGCGGTTTGGCGCGTCAAACCACGGCACAAATCCGGCGGGCGCGTCAATAGCGCGCAGGCCTTTGGCGTCAAACTCCATTTCGCCGCTGGGGGTGCAAAACCGAATTCGGGTGAGCGCGTTCACGATGACCCGCAAACGCGCCATGCCGCGCAAGTCATCGTGCCAAGCGGCGGGTTGGTTGCCATACATTTGGTGCAAAAAGTCGCCCAGGTCGGGGCTGCGCAAGACCGCCTCGACCTCGCCTGCCAAGGCCATGGTTTGGTCGGCGCTCCATTGGGGCAAAACGCCTGCGTGAACCATCAGGTAATGCTGGTTTGCTATTTTTTTTGAAATTGTCAGGGGCTGCTGGGCGAGCCAATGCAGCATGTCTGCGCGCTTGGGCGCTTGCAAAATCTGCTGCAACGTGTCGCTTTTGCCAGGTTGGCGCACCCCATGGGCCACGGCCAGCAGGTGCAGGTCGTGGTTGCCCAGAAGGCACTTTGCTGATTCGCCCAATTGCATCAACCGCTGCAAAACCGCTGCAGAAGCAGGCCCCCGGTTGACCAAATCACCCAAAAAATAAAGTGTGTCGCGGCTGGGCGAAAACGCAATTTCGTCCAGCAAGCGCTGCAAGGGTTCATCGCAGCCCTGAAGATCACCAATCAAGTAAAGTGCCATATGTTTATTTTCACGCCGATTTGATGGAATTTTTACTGATCGTTTTTCTGACCTTGCTCAATGGCGTGTTTGCCATGTCAGAACTGGCTTTGGCGGCCAGCCGAAAGGCCCGCCTGGCCGCCATGTCCGAGGCGGGCGATCTGGGTGCCACTGCAGCGCTGACGCTGTTAAGCAACCCGACGCGGTTTTTATCGACGGTTCAGGTCGGCATCACCTCCATCGGCGTGTTGAATGGCATTGTGGGCGAAGCGGCGTTCAGCGAAGGCGTCGGGCTGTGGCTGCAGGGCTGGGGCGTCGCCGAGAAGGCCTCCAAAATCTCCGCCACCGCGATTGTGGTCACGGTGATCACCTTCACCACCATTATTTTTGGCGAACTGGTGCCCAAGCGCATCGGCCAGCTGTACCCCGAACTGGTGGCCAGATGGGTGTCGCGGCCCATGCTGTGGTTGGCCAAAATTGCCAGCCCGTTTGTTAAATTGCTGTCCGCCACGACGCAAGGCACCTTGAAGTTGCTGCGCATCGACACCAATGCCGCGCGCGCTGTAACCGAAGAGGAAATCACCGCCAGCCTGGAGGAGGGGCGCGACGCGGGGGTGATAGAACACCATGAACACCAAATGGTGCAAAACGTGTTTCAGCTCGACGACCGGCCCCTCACGTCGCTGATGGTGCCGCGCACCGACATCGAATGGCTGGACGCCAGCCATTCGGTGGCTACCAGCCTGCACCTGGCGGGCACGGGCGGTGAGCGCGGTGCTCATTCTTGGTACCCGGTGTGT
The DNA here is from genome assembly GCA_031386665.1 of Rhodoferax sp. Lineage (GTDB taxonomy): Bacteria > Pseudomonadota > Gammaproteobacteria > Burkholderiales > Burkholderiaceae_C > JANYCG01. The sequence goes on from JANNCN010000095.1 coordinate 8,747, forward strand.
CGCGGCTCGCTGGACGACGTGGTCGGCATCATCAGCGTGGGCCGTTTACTGCAATTGGGCAACAGCCACGTTGGCAGTATTGACGCCCACATGCATGGCGCGGTGTTCGTGCCCGAAACCCTGACCGGCATGGAGCTTTTAGAACAATTTAGAGAGCGCGCAGGGCGCATGGTGTTTGTGGTGGACGAATATGGCGTAGTGCAAGGCCTGCTGACACCTGGCGACCTGCTGGAAGCCATTACCGGGGAGCTGCAGCCCAAGGCCCAAGCCGACGCCTGGGCCACCCAGCGCGACGACGGCACTTGGCTGCTGGATGGCTTGATGCCCGTGGGTGAGTTGAAGGTTCGCCTTGAAATAGAAGAGTTGCCTGCTGAAGACCGGGGCCGTTACAACACCGTGGCGGGCTTGTTGATGGCGGTGTCGGGCAGTTTGCCCACGACGGGTGCGCGCATAGCCTGCGCCGATTGGCTGTTTGAGGTGGTGGACCTGGACGGCCGGCGCATTGACAAAGTGCTGGCATCGCGCATTGCGGTGCCGATCGAAGGCAAAGTGAACAAAGCTGGCTGAGTTGGTCGGGTCTGGTTGGATCTGGTTGGGGCAGGACGTGGCGATTCCCGCTCAAGCCCGCCCGGCAAGCCGGTACGCCCAAAGCCCCACAATTTCATGCAGCGCCAAGTGCCAGCGCTCTGCGCTTCGCACAAAAAAGTAGCGCGTCCACTGAATCTGGTCACTGGTTTGGAAATCAACCGGGTAGGCCGTGACGTTCCACCCGGCTTTGCGAAACGTCGCCAAAGAGCGCGGCATGTGCGAGGCAGAGGTCAGCAGCAGCCAGGGCTTTTGAATGTCAACGCCTGGCAGCTTGGCGCTGAAAATCGCGTTTTCATAGGTTGTGTGCGATTCGGATTCATAGCGCATTTGCTCAGTCCGCACGCCCATGCTGTTGAAAAATATCCGTGCCCGGTCGGCTTCGGTCAGGCTTTGGGCAGCCAATTCACCGTCTCCTCCGGTGAACAGCATCAGCAACTGTGGGTGTTGCTTGGCCAGCGACGCGGCCGCCACCATTCGCTCGCCCGCGTCATTCAGGGCGATTTGCCCCAAACCCGGCTTGCGCTCAAGGCCGTTGGCTTGCCACACGTGGGCCGGCTCCAATGCGCCGCCCAGCACCACCACACCAGCGTAGGCCTGCAAATTCGCGGTTTGGTCGATGGACGGACTTTGCCCTTCCAGATGGCGAAGCAGGCTGTCTGGCAGGGGCTGCCAACCCAAGGCAGCCAGCACCAGCAAAGCCGCCCAGCAAAGCCGGGTGCCCAGCCTGGGCCGCCGTGGCAGGCAAATGAGCCCCAACAGCAACAGCGTCAACACCCAGGCAATCGGCTGGGTTGCAAAGGCGAGCAATTTGGAGGCGATGAACATGAGTCTTTCAAAAAGTTTAAGTTTAAAGGTCGAATCCAGAAGCTAGAAGCTAGAAGCGAGAACCTAGAAGAGCCATGTGCCACGCACGAAGCGCCGAGGCACTCCGGCCAACAGGGGCCACTTGAAGGTCGCATAATTGCCAACTTGTAATAAGGGTGCGTCTCAAACGACCCTTGACCAGTCACTTCTTCCTCAAGGTTCCATTCTGATGCACGATATTGTTCAAGATTATTACGGTCGCCAGCTTCAAAGCACGGCCGACCTCAAAACCAGCGCCTGTTGCGATATCAGCCAGATTCCTGAGTGGTTAAAGCCCTTGTTGGGGCGCATTCACCCCGATGTGCTGACGCGCTATTACGGCTGCGGCCTGGTTTGTCCGCCCAAATTGGAAGGCTGCCGCGTGCTGGACCTGGGTTGTGGCTCGGGCCGCGACGTGTACGCCCTGGCCCAATTGGTTGGCCCCACGGGTGAAGTGGTGGGTGTTGACATGACCGATGAGCAACTGGCCATCGCCGAAAAGCACCGTGCGCACCACGCGCAGGTGTTTGGTTTTGACAATGTGAAGTTTTTGCATGGCTATATCGAGCGGCTGGAAGATTTGAACCTGGAGCCAGGCAGTTTTGATGTCATCGTGTCCAACTGTGTGGTCAATTTGTCGCCCGACAAAGATGCCGTGATGCGCGGCGTGCATCGCCTGCTCAAAAAAGGCGGTGAATTCTTCTTTTCAGACGTTTATGCAGACCGCCGCGTGCCAGACGCCGTGCGCAACGATTCGGTTTTGTACGGCGAATGCCTGGGCGGTGCCTTGTATTGGAATGATTTTTTACGTTTGTCACACCAGCACGGCTTTGCCGACCCACGTTTGGTAACTGACCGCCCGCTTGAAATCACCGATCCAGCGTTGGCCCCCAGAGTGGGCAATTTGCGTTTTTATTCCGCGACCTACCGCCTCTTCAAAATTGACGGGCTAGAGACAGCTTGCGAAGACTATGGCCAGGCTGTTGTTTACCGTGGCAGCATTGCGGACCACCCGGATCGCTTCATGCTGGACAAACACCACAACATCGAAACGGGTCGCGTCTTTCCGGTGTGTGGCAACACCTGGCGCATGCTGCATGACACGCGCTTTGCCGCCCACTTTGACTTCATCGGAGACTTCAGTCGGCACTATGGCATTTTTGAAGGCTGTGGGTCAAATTTGCCGTTTGAATTGACAGTGGACGGTGCAGCGGCATTGGCTTGCTGCTAGGCGGAGATCCATGGAAATCGCGATGATTGGGATGGCTCTTTTTTTGGCGTTCAACAACGGTGCGAATGACAATTTCAAGGGTTTTGCCACGGTGTGGGGATCAGATACGCTGAATTATCGGCAAGCTCTGACGCTGGCAACTTTGGCCACGGTGGCGGGCAGTCTGGCTTCGCTGTTGTTGGCCGATACGCTGGTTCAGCAGTTTTCTGGCAGAGGCTTGGTGCCCAACGCGGTGGCCAGCGCGCCCAACTTCATTTTGAGCGTGGCCTTTGGTGCAGCCGTGACGGTGTTTGCCGCAACACGTCTGGGTTTTCCGATATCGACCACCCATGCCTTGATCGGAGGTTTGGTCGGTGCAGGCATGGGGCAAGTTGGCGGCGACGTTAATTTTCAAAAGCTCGTCAGTTCCTTTTTTGTGCCTCTGCTGTTCAGTCCATTGTTGGCTGCAGGCTTGGGGCTTTTGGCGTACCAATTGTTTGCCAAACGCCTCAAGGCGACGGCCGCGCAGGGCGACTGCGTGTGTGTGGTCGCGGCTGACGTTCCGTTGGCAAGCCCCTTGGCGATTGGCTCAAGCCAGGGTGTTGGCATGCCTTTGCGCCGCGCGGTTATGCCAACACTCGTGATGGGCACCGCAGCCAGTTGCGATGCCCAAGACACAGCTGTCAAGTTATCGGCAGCTAAGCTTAAAACGGGGCTGCACATTGCCTCCGCTGCGGCTATTTGCTTTGCCCGTGGCCTGAATGACACCCCCAAGCTGGCGGCTTTGTTGATTGCCGCTCAGGTTTTCAAACCCACTGGGTCTATTGCCATGGTGGCGGCTTTGATGGCCATCGGCGGCCTCGTGTTTGCCCGAAGAGTGGCAGAAACCATGAGCCAGCGCGTCAACAAGCTGGACGACACCCAAGGTTTGTTGGCCAATTTGGTTACCGCCAGTCTTGTCCTGATGGCCAGCAAGTTTGGTTTGCCTGTGTCAACCACCCATGTGTCGGTGGGCTCCATCGCTGGTGTGGGGTCGAGCGCCAAAACGCTGAATTGGCCAGCGCTTCGAGCCGTCTTGCTGTCCTGGGTTGCAACCTTGCCCATGGCGGCTGGCGCTGCCTGGTTGTTTGTCAGGCTTATTTGATTCAGCTGCGCGGGCTCAAGCGGGGTTAAGGCGTTAACGGACGCCCCAAGACGCTGGCAGCCATTGCAGGTCGGCGGGTTCGTCAATGTCATGTTGGGTTGCCAGGGTTTTGACGCTCCAGCCCAGGCGCTTCATGTGGCCCAATGTCAATGCAGCTACCTGGGCCGTGCTCCACGGCATGCCATCAAACAGCGACGCGTCAAATTGATTCAGGCCTAACAGGGCGTAGCCGCCGTCATAGGTGGGTACGATCACCGCGTCATGTTCAAGCAAAGCCTGCGCGGCAGACTGCAACACAGCCACGGTCAAGGCCGGGCAATCGGTGCCGATGAGCAGAATTGATTCTGACCTGTTCGTGCAACGCAAGGTCGCCCGCGCCATCCGCTCTCCCAAATCACCTTCGCCTTGAACGCTCCATTCAATGCCTTCGGGAAGCCCCAAGTTTTGCCAAACGCGCTGGGTCGGGTTCTCGGTGGAGCTCTCTGTTGTGCCCGTGCAGGTGCCTTCAAATGGGTCAGGAGTGGCACACAGTTCAATCGCGTCCAATTTTGACGCGAGGGCCGTGGCGACTGTGTGCAACAGCAACCGCTTTGCCAGCTCTGCAGCCGCTTGCGCGCCCAATGCGGGGATCAGTCGGGTCTTGGCAAATCCCGCAATCGGTGCTTTGGCGATGATCACCAGGCGCGTCTGCCTCATGCGTAGTCTTTCGCCAAGTCGCTGGCGGCATGTCCACGCCAATAGCGCCAGCGCAAGCGCCACATTAGCAAAATTGTTGTCCAAACTCCGCGCGTTTCCCAGCGCCGCCCTGAGGTCGTGGTTTTGCTGGCAAGGCATGCCGGACGAGACAAACGACGCAGTCGTTTGGACATTTCAATGTCTTCCATCAAAGCCTGGTCAGGAAACCCGCCTGCGGCCTGAAACGCTTCGCGGGTCATGAACATCGCTTGGTCGCCCGTGGCAATGCCCGTTAACCGGGATCGAAAGTTCATGAAACTTGCAATCACCGGCAACATCGCCGATTTGCCCTGTATGCGCACGTCAAAACGACCCCAACACACCGGATGAATGAGTTGTTTTGTCAGGGTCTGCTGCCAACCACCCGGCAAGATGTTGTCTGCATGCAAAAACAGCAAAATGTCGCCCGAAGCGCAAGTCGCTCCTAGGTTCATCTGCCGGGCTCTGCCCCGGCCGCCTTGGATCGTTGAAAAACCGGCCTGTTCTGCCAATGCCGCGGTTTGGTCTGTGCTGCCGCCGTCAACCAAAAGCACCTCGACGGTTGGGCTGACCGATTGCCGCAACCGCAGCAGCAGGTCAGGCAAACAAGCTTCCTCGTTCAAGACAGGAACGACGACGGATATTTTCATGCCGCGCCGAAATCTTCAGGCAGGCAGTGCCCCCGCGCAACTGCTACCTTGTCCCGCAGTGCACCCGTAGCAATGGTCTGCCACCCGAATTTCTTTGCCTGCGGGGTCGCTCGTCAACAGATCGCGCAGGTGAGGGCGATTGGCCATTGCGCCATCGGCGCTGATTTCTGTGGGAATCGACAAATCCAGTTGCTGGTTGAAGTCGCAGTCGTACAGATAGCCCTGCCAATCGACGCTGACCGTGCTTCTGCACATCACGTTGGCAAGGTTGCCCTGTGAATAGTTGTCTTTGAGGAGCTGCATGTAGGGTTGAAACTGCGCCTTGGAGATCAGCATGGAGCCAAAGCGCTTGATGGGCATGTTCGCCAGCGCGAACAATTCATTGAACACAATGCCGAAGTGCTCGAATAGTTCCGTCTTGTACTCCGCCTGCAAGCTGCTTTGGTTGGGTGGCAGCGACGCGCCCTGCGGGTTGTAGACCAGGTTGAGAACCAAGCCCGTGCCAGGTTGGCCATAACCCAGCGAGTTGAGTTTCTGCAAAGCCGAAATGCTGAGGTCAAAAACCCCTTTGCCGCGCTGCTTGTCGACTCTTTCCATGGAATAGCACGGCAGCGATGCAACCACCTCAACTTTTTGGTCGGCCAAAAATTCGGCCAAGCCCTCTTGCCCCGGCTCAAACAAAATCGTCAGGTTGCAGCGGTCAATTACTCGCACACCCGCTCTGCGAGCTTGAACCACAATTTTGCGAAAACTGTCATGCAATTCTGGCGCACCGCCCGTCAGGTCCAGTGTGTCGATGGATCGCGCTTGAAGGGCTTGACCGATCATCTCGGTCAATCCGGCGTCCATCATTTCGGTGCGGTTGGGGCCGGCATCCACATGGCAATGCACACAAGATTGGTTGCACTTGTAACCCAAATTTACCTGCAAGGTGGTGAGCTTATGGCGTCGCAAGGCTGGGAAGTTGGTGGCTTTGAGCAGGGGCAGCGTGGCGTGCATGGCGATCCAAAAAATTAGTTTGACTGCGAGAAAGGTCTGAAAGGGTCGATGGCTTGTGCTGAATTCTTACAGGCCCGCCATACCCGCGTTGTCGAAAGGCGTTACTTTGGGCGATACCGTGGGCGCTGTCGGTGGTCTTTTCAATCCCAAATCGATGATAACCGTCCGTTGGCTGACCGAATGGGTGGTGGGTCTTACAATGAAATCCTTGTGTGGTGGGGGTGATTACTGGGATTCAAAGAGGTTCAATCAAGTGTCATCGGATAGACTTTTGTGGAGAAAGTGCAATGCAAAAAAAAATAGCAGTTGGCGTGATAGGTGGCAGTGGTCTTTACGCCATGGAGGCGTTAACGAATGCGACAGAACATCAGATTGACACGCCCTTTGGCAAGCCGTCCGACGTCATCGTCACCGGGCAGGTCAATGGTGTGGGAGTTGCTTTTTTGGCCCGCCATGGACGCGGGCATCGCTTAATTCCCTCTGAAGTCCCGTACCGCGCGAATATCTACGCACTCAAAAGTTTGGGCGTTCGCTATCTGATTTCGTTGTCGGCTGTCGGTTCCCTGGCAGAGGAAATGAAGCCCTTGGACATGGTTCTGCCCGACCAGTTCATTGACATGACCAAGCGCCGCGAAAGTACTTTTTTTGGCGAAGGAGCGGTGGCTCACGTTTCCATGGCGCAGCCCGTTTGCGCTGGCCTGAGCGAGGTTTTGGCGAGGGCAGTTAAGGCAGCGAACATGCCATCCGGATTTGAATTGCACCGGGGCGGCACCTATGTTTGCATTGAAGGGCCTCAATTTTCGAGCTTGGCTGAGTCGCTCTGGTACCGCAGCATGGGTGCCAAGATCATCGGTATGACCAACATGCCCGAAGCCAAATTGGCAAAAGAAGCCCAAATGGCCTATGCCACCTTGGCCATGGTGACGGATTTTGACTGCTGGCACCCGCGTGAAGCGCACGTCACCGCGGACACTGCCATTGCCAACTTGATGCAAAACGCAGGCCATGCGCAACGCATTGCCGCCGCGGCCATTGGCTTGTTGGCTGCTGAAATGCCGGTTTCAGCCGCGCACACAGCGCTGCAGGCGTCCTTGGTGACCCAGCCCGATCAAATGAGTCCTGAAACCAGGGAGCGTTTGCGTGTGATTTTGCAGTGAGTGGCTTGCGAGGTTAAGGGAAAAGCTCGGGAGGAAGCCATCGCCAACAAAAAAGCCCACTGTTATGAAGCAGAGGGCTTTTTATTTTCGGGTTTATTATTTTTTGGTGCCGGAGAGATGAATCGAACACCCGACCTTCTCATTACGAATGAGCTGCTCTACCGACTGAGCTACACCGGCACAAGCCTTTTATTATAGCTGGGCTCAAGGCCACTAAGGAGCGACAGGTTTCGGCGCGGGCACCCCAGCGCGAGCGTGGTAGTCGGTGATGCGCTGGACTTCGTTTTTGGACCCCAATATCACGCTCACCCGTTCGTGCAATTTGCCCGGAACGATGTCAAGGATGCGTTCTTTGCCATTGGTGGCGGCACCACCGGCTTGTTCGATGAGCCAACCCATAGGATTGGCCTCGTACATGAGGCGCAGTTTGCCTGGCTTTTCGGGCTCTCTTTTGTCCCATGGGTACAGAAAGACTCCGCCGCGGGTCAAAATGCGGTGGACGTCGGCCACCATGCTAGCAATCCAGCGCATGTTGAAGTCCTTGCCGCGCGGACCGTCTTTGCCCTGCAGGCACTCATCAATGTAGAGTTTGACTGGGTCATCCCAGTGGCGCATGTTGCTCATGTTGATGGCGAATTCTTTGGTGTCAGCCGGGACCCTCACATCTTCGTGAGTCAATACAAAAGAGCCTTGTTCGCGATCCAAGGTGAACATTGCAACCCCGTCGCCGACCGTGAGCACCAGCGTGGTTTGCGGCCCGTATACACAGTAGCCAGCAGCGACTTGCTTGCTGCCAGGCTGCAAAAAGTCTTGCTCAGACACGCCATTGGCAGCGGCCTCTGCCGATCTATCCTGCTTTTTAAGCACACTGAAAATGGTGCCAATACTGACATTGACATCGATGTTGCTGGAACCATCAAGCGGGTCAAACAAGAGCAAATATTCGCCTTGCGGGTAGCGGTTGGGAACGACATAGATGCCCTCCATTTCTTCAGACGCCATAGCCGCCAAGTGGCCGCCCCATTCGTTGGCTTCAATCAAAACTTCGTTGGCAATGATGTCTAGCTTTTTTTGAATTTCGCCCTGCACGTTTTCTGATTCAGCAGTACCCAATACCCCACCCAAGGCCCCTTTGTTAACGGCTTGGCTGATGCTTTTGCAGGCCCTGGCGACCACCTCAAGCAGCAGCCTCAGTTGCGATGGAATGTGCCCTTCAACGCGCTGCTTTTCAACGAGGTACCGCGTGAGTGAAATTTTGGAGGTCATGGATGGATGCTGTTGAAATTGGCAGATAAGGCAAATGTGGTAATTTTGAGCTTCGTTTCCAACTTAGGGCCTTTAAATGCCTTCCAGGGCACGGCCAACGACTTCGCGGACGTTGTTGCTTAAATCTGGTTTGGCAGCCACCCGTGCAATGGCTTCGCGCGCAGCACTTCGGTAGGGTTCTACCAGACGGCTCCAACGGTCCATGGCCCGTGCCAATCTGGCGGCGACTTGGGGGTTGATGGCGTCAAGTTCAATGACCCGGTCACTCCAAAACACGTAGCCAGCCGCGTCCAGACGGTGAAACGCACCAGGGTTGGCGCTGCAAAAGCTGAAAATAACGCTGCGTGCCCGGTTTGGATTTTGCAGGCTGAAGTCCGGGTGTTGCATAAGCTGACGAATTGCAGGCAACACCTCGCCATTGCGGTCGCAGGCCAGCGCTTGCACCGCAAACCATTTGTCCAGCACCAATGGCTCGTTTTTGAACAAAGCATGAAAATTTGAGAGCGCTGGCAATCGCAATTCATGGCCACTGTTGACCAATGCATTCAAGGCGTTGGCCCGATCCGTCATGTTGCTCGCAGTTTTGAAGTGCTGAAGCGCTTGGCCAGGCCAAACCGTGTCGCCACTTCGCCGCGCGTCCAGGCACAAATAACTCAAAGCCATGCCCAGCAGGGCGCGGCGGCCTGACGATTCAGGATCAGGCGCATAGGCCCCCGTGCTTTGATGCACCTCAAACGCCCAGAGCCAATCAGCGTGAAGGGCTTGCGCCAATTGGGCGCGCATGCCTTCGCGCACGGCATGAATGCGCTTGGGGTCGACCACCTCCAGTTGTTCCGCAATGTAGGCTTCAGACGGAACCGTCAGCACCAGTTCCTTGAAAGCGGCATCCAGTTCGGGGTGGCGCAAAACTCCGCGCAAGGCGTCCAGGCACGGCGCGTCTAAAAATATGCCCGCCGGCAAATCTGCAGGACCTTTGACGTTGCGAACGGCGCTGTTGAGCATCAAGCGCTGGCCCGACTCCCATCGGTTGAACGGGTCAGAGTCTGATTTCAGCAGTGTCAGCAATTGCGCGTCGGTGTAGGCAAAATCGAGTACCACGGGAGCAGAAAACGCCCGCAAGATGGACGGGACGGGTTCATTTGCAACGTTGACAAATCGCAGAGTCTCGCTGGCTTGCGTCAACACAAACACTCGTGAACCTGCGCCCGCGTTGGCTTCATCGGCAAGCTGCAAAGGCATGTCTTTGCCGTCTGGGCCAACCAGTCCCAGACCCACAGGAATGACAAAGGGCTCTTTAAGGGTCTGTCCAGGCGTGGGCGCGCAGCTTTGCGACAGTGTCAGCGAGTAGGTCTTTTGCAGAGAGTCGTAGTGGCCCAAAGCGCTCACCCGTGGGGTGCCTGCCTGGCTGTACCAGCGCTTGAAATGGGGCAGAAGCTGCGCCAGGTCTGATGCTGGGTTGGCATCGGCAATTGCCTGGGCAAAGTCATCGCAGGTCACCGCTTGGCCATCATGGCGAGCAAAGTACAGTGCCATGCCCTTGGCAAATCCCCGTCGGCCTGCGGCGTCGCTGGCGTCTTCTGCCGCCAGGGTTTGCATCATGCGGACAACTTCAGCCCCTTTTTCATAAATGGTCAGGGTGTAAAAGTTATTGATTTCAAGGTAACTGTCAGGGCGAACAGGGTGGGCCATCGGGCCTGCATCTTCAGGGAACTGGTTGGTGCGGAGCATGCGAACGTCTTCTATTCGTTTGACCGCTCGGGCCGACGCGGTGCCACAAAGATCCTGCGAGAACTCCTGATCGCGAAATACGGTCAAGCCTTCTTTCAGACTCAGTTGAAACCAGTCGCGGCAGGTGATGCGGTTGCCCGTCCAGTTGTGAAAATACTCGTGGCCCACCACGCTTTCGATGTTGGCGTAATCCACATCGGTTGCCGTGGCCTGGCTTGCCAACACAAACTTTGTGTTGAAGATGTTCAGCCCTTTGTTTTCCATTGCGCCCATGTTGAAATCGCTGGTGGCCACAATCATGAAGCGCTCCAGGTCGAGCGGCAGACCAAAGCGAGCCTCATCCCACGCAACTGATGCCATCAGCGAATTCATGGCGTGTTCGGTTTTGTCCAGATCACCAGGGCGGACATAGACCTGCAGCAGATGGTTCTGTCCTGCGCGGGAGGTGATGCGCTGTTCGCGGCTGACCAGCTTGCCCGCAACCAGCGCAAACAAGTAGGACGGTTTTTTGTGTGGGTCAACCCACTTGGCAAAATGGCGACCGTCTTCCAGGTCGCCTTGCTCCACCAAGTTGCCGTTGGACAGCAAGACCGGGTATTTCGCTTTGTCTGCGCGCAGCGTCACGGTGTAGCTGGCCATCACGTCCGGACGGTCTAAAAAGTAGGTGATGCGCCGGAAGCCTTCGGCTTCGCATTGCGTAAAGAAAGACTCATTGCTGACAAAGAGGCCAGTCAGCGTGGTGTTTTTGACCGGGTTGCAGGTGGTGAAAATCTCAAGATCGAATGCCTCAAGACCTTGAGGCAAACTCTCAAGCACCAGCAAATTACCTTCCATTTTGAAAGTTGTGCCCTGACCGTTGACCAAAACCCGCGCCAAATTCAGGTCTTCGCCATCGAGTTTCAGGGCTTGAGCGGCCACTTCGGGATTGCGCCGCAGCGTCATACGGTTCAGGACGCGGGTTTTAACCGGGTCAAGGTCAAACGACAGGTCAACTGTGCCAATTAAAAAAGCGGGGGGTGAATAATTCTCACGGCGGGTGACCACCGGCTCGTTCTGTCCATCACGCAATTGCAACATGCAAACTCTCCAGGAAGTTAGATTCAATCAGTTCGTCAAAATTGTTGACACTGGCGACCACATGCGGGCCAGCCAGATCACGGGCCGAGTGGCTGGTTAGCAGAGCCACGGCCCGCATGCCCGCTCGGCGCGCGGCTTCGATGCCAAAGGGCGCATCTTCAAAAACGACGCAGGCTTCCGGCGCGACGCCAAGCTGTTTGGCGACCTCTAAAAATATAGCAGGATCAGGTTTTCCGGGCAAGCCTTGGTCTCCGCCAACCACTGCCATCGGCTGGGTTTTCATTTTGAGGTTGGTCAATGCAAATTCGATGTTGGCGCGGTCTCCCGCAGTACCGACGCCCACTTTCAAGCCCTGCAACAGCGCCATGTCCGAAAATGCCTTGAAGCCCTTGACCTCTGCGAAGTGGCGAATGAAAAGCTCGCGGTACAGGGTTTCCTTCTCGTGAACCAGTGCTGCAGATTCACCAGGCGGGACGATTCGTCCAAAGAGTTCATTCATGCACTCTGGCCCGGTTCGACCGGTTGTGCGAAGCATTAGATCGTCAACATCAATTTGAATGCCATGGCGGTGGGTGAATTCAATCCAGCTCTTTGCGTGAAAGGGCATGGAATCGATCATCGTGCCGTCCATATCGAAGATGAAGGCCCCCACGCTCCCCACTGCGTGTGGTTCGCTGCCCCCCAAGGGGGCTAATTTTTCTAGGGGCGGCCCGTCGAAACTTGTAGCCCCCACGCTCGTCACTAACGTGTACTCGCCGCCCCCCGAGGGGGCTAATTTTCCTTGGGGCGGCCCGTCGAAAAATTGCCCGCTCGGTCTATTTGCATTTGTTGGGCTTGACACGGTCACACGCCCTGCTTTAACGACGCTTCAATGAACACGTCCAAATCGCCATCCAGGACTTTTTGCGTGGCTGACACTTCGACATTGGTGCGCAAGTCCTTGATGCGGCTGTTGTCCAGCACGTAACTGCGAATTTGATGGCCCCAGCCGACGTCGGTTTTGGTGTCTTCGAGTTTTTGCTGCGCTTCTTGCTGCTTGCGCATCTCAAAGTCGTACAGGCGGCTGCGCAGGCGCTTCCAGGCAACGTCGCGGTTGCTGTGCTGGCTGCGGCCATCCTGGCATTGCACCACGATGCCAGTGGGCAGGTGGGTCAAGCGCACGGCAGAGTCGGTTTTGTTGATGTGCTGACCACCTGCTCCGCTGGCGCGAAAGGTGTCGGTGCGCACGTCAGAGGGGTTGATGTCGATCACGATGGAGTCGTCCACCTCGGGGTAGACGAACACGCTTGCAAAGCTGGTGTGCCGACCGCCTGACGAGTCAAATGGCGACTTGCGCACCAGCCGGTGCACACCAGTTTCCGTGCGCAGCAGGCCAAATGCGTACTCGCCTTCGATCTTGATCGTCGCGCCTTTGATGCCCGCCGTGTCGCCGGAGGTTTCGTCTTCCAGCGTGGCTTTGAAGCCTTTTCGCTCGGCATAGCGCAGGTACTGGCGCAGCAGCATGCTGGCCCAGTCGCAAGCTTCGGTGCCGCCAGCGCCTGCCTGAATGTCCAAAAACGCATTCAGCGGGTCAGCCGGGTTGTTGAACATGCGGCGAAACTCAAGCTGCTCGATGGTTGTAGCTAGCTTGGTGGTGTCCTCCTCAATGGTGACCAGGCCGGCCTCGTCGTTCTCCATTTTGGACATGTCGAACAATTCGGCGTTGTCGGCCAGTTCACTGGTCAAGGTGTCCAGTGTGCCAACCACGCCATCGAGCATTTTTTTCTCTTTACCGAGTTCCTGGGCCTTTTTGCTGTCGTTCCAGACGCTTGGGTCTTCCAGCGACGCATTGACGGTTCTTAAGCGTTCAGATTTGGCAGCGTAGTCAAAGATACCCCCGTAACTCTTCGGTGCGCGCGCTCAGGTCTGCGAGTTGAGTGCCAATTTGGTTGATGCGTTCTGCGTCCATGGGGATTGTCCTGAAAAAAATAGCGGGAGAGCCCTGTGCGATTCCGTTTTGGGAATTGCAGGGAATCCGCTATTTTCTCACGCCACGAAGGTGGCAATAAGTTGGGCCAGCTCTTCGGGCTGATCGTGGTGCAGCATATGGCCAGAATCCGTCATACGGGCTCGCGTTACCTGGGGTACGGAGGCCAGCCGCTCGTGAAATTCTGCCAGGGTGAATTTGCCGCTGTACCAGCCAGCCATGGAGTCGTCGCTGGACTCCACAAACAAGGTTGGCGCGGTGATGGCGGCGTAAAGTGCCAGCACTTCATCGACCCGCGAAACCAAAGGCCCCGAGATTTTGTGCGCAGCGTCGCCCAAAATCGCCCAGCGGCTGTCGTTGCCTTCAGCCGCCCAGTGGTGAGACAGCCAGGCAGCGCGGCCCCGGCTGGCTGCGTCGCGGCCCAATCGTGGGTTGGTTTTGATAAGGCGCTGGGCCACGCTGTCAGCGTCCGGGTAGGTTTTGAGCACGATTTTGCCGCCGTTCATGGCTTTTAAATCGTCCATCCAGGTCGCCAGGCGTTTGGGCGCGCTGGTGGCCTTGCCCACAGGCCCGCCAAAGCCTTCGAGGTTGACCAAGCGACGAATGCGAGCTGGCCGCACGCCAGCGTACTGCATGACCACATTGCCACCCATGCTGTGGCCCACCAAATCGGCCGGGCGGTCGGGCGAATAGTGGTCCAGCAAAAAATCCAGGTCGGCCATGTAGTCGGCAAACCAGTAATTGTCGACCGGGGTGGCGGTAGTCAGGCCATAGCCGCGCCAGTCAGGGGCGATGATGTGGCGATGGCCTGCAAAGGCTTCGCTAAAGGCGTCAACCAAAAACTGATAACTCGCGGCAACGTCCATCCAGCCATGCATCAACACCAAGGGGCTTAAGGTCGGGTTGGGTTCACCCCAAACCCGCACGTGGTAGCTCAGGTTACGAATAGGGACAAACTCGCTTCTGGAAATTCGCTTCGATTGGTACATTGGCCTGATGATACAAAAGCGCACCCCAACTGTCAGTCAACACAGGGACAAGTCGGCCCCAACCGGCAGGGCTGACCCCGGCACCGACCAATATGCCAGCCTTCACAAGCAATTTGAATGGCATGTGCCCGTTCACTTCAACATGGCCCAGGTGTGCTGCACCCGGTGGTCCAGCGCTGCCAATGCCAAAAAACGGGTCGCCGTGATCGACTATGGGGCGGCACCAGGCGCATTGCAGGACAACTTTTCGCCCAATGTGAGCTGGTCTTACGATGATTTGCACACCCAGGCCTGCCGTTTGTCGAATGCGCTGGTTCAGCGTGGTGTGAAGCGTGGCGACCGGGTGGCGATTGTGATGCCGCAGCGATTCGAAACCGCAGTGGCTTACATGGCAGTGCTGCAAATGGGGGCTGTGGCCGTGCCGTTGTCGATGCTGTTTGGCCCGGAGGCGCTGGAATACCGTTTGCAGGATAGCGATGCGGTCGCCGCCATTGTCGATGCCAATGCCATGGCCGCGTTGCAGGCCGTTCGTACCCTGTGTCCGCAGCTGGGCACCATGCTGGTGGTGCAAGGCACTGGCGCAACACCAACGAGTGACGAAAACCCGCCCTTGCTGGGCGCGGATTCAACCCTGGCTGATGCCGTGGCCCAGCAGTCGCCGTATTTTGCTGCCGCTGACACTTTGGCCGATGACGCCGCCGTGCTGATCTACACCAGCGGTACCACCGGCCCACCCAAGGGTGCACTCATTCCGCACCGAGCGCTGATTGGTAATTTGACGGGTTTTGTCTGCAGCCAAAACTGGTTTGGCTTTGATGGCTTAGGCAACGCCCAATCCAACGCGGTGTTCTGGTCACCTGCTGACTGGGCTTGGACCGGCGGCTTGATGGACGCGTTGTTGCCCACGCTGTATTTTGGTCGCCCCATTGTGGCGTACAACGGCCGCTTCAGCCCCGAAATTGCCCTGTGCCTGATGCGCGATCTGGCCGTGACCCACACTTTTTTGTTCCCTACAGCGCTCAAAGCAATGATGAAAGCCAGTCCTGGCACGCTAGGGCAGGGTGGGCAAACCGTTCGCCAGCAGTTCAACCTGCAGCTGCAAGCCATCATGAGCGCGGGCGAGGCCGTGGGCGACGCGGTTTTTGACTATTGCCAGTCGCAACTGGGCGTGACGGTGAACGAAATGTTTGGCCAAACCGAGATCAACTACTGCGTGGGCAACTGCGCGGCACGTTGGCCGCCCAAGCCTGGCAGCATGGGCAAGGCCTACCCAGGCCATCAGGTGAAGGTGATTGACGACCATGGCGTTGAATGTGCCGAGGGCGTGCCGGGCGACGTGGCGGTGAACCGGTTTGACGTGCACGGACAGCCAGACCCGGTGTTTTTTCTGGGCTACTGGAAAAATCCAGACGCCACAGCCGCCAAATTCACCGGAAAGAACGGAGAAGGGGAGTGGTGCCGCACGGGCGATTTGGCAACGCGAGATGCAGACGGTTACCTTTGGTACCAAGGTCGGGCAGATGACGTTTTCAAGGCCGCTGGCTACCGCATTGGCCCTGGCGAGGTTGAAAACTGTCTGGTCAAACACCCCGCCGTGGCCAATGCTGCCGTGGTGCCCAAACCTGATCCCGCGCGCGGGGCGCTGGTCAAGGCGTATATTGTCTTGTCAGCAGATTTTGCAGCGGTGCGCGCCAGTTTGCTAGGCAATGGCCATCAGTTTGAGGAGTTTGACCTTCATCTCACCTCTGAGCTGCAGGCCCACGTCAAAGGCAAACTGGCACCCTACGAGTACCCCAAAGACATTGAATTTGTGGATGCCTTGCCCATGACCACCACTGGTAAAGTGCAACGGCGAGTGCTGCGCCTGCAAGAAGAAGAACGCGCCAAAGCAGCGCGACCCAACAAGTCTTGACATCAATTGAAGGAGTGGAGGATTCATGAAAAATTGCCTAACGGTCAACAAATTTCAAACTGGTCTCGGCCATGGCTCTTTGCGGTCAGACAGCCTTGCGCGACCCCGATCCGCCTGGGCTGCCTTGCTGTCTGCAACTTTGCTGTCCGCTTGCGGAGGCGGTGGTTCGTCAACCGGTTCCCCGTCGACGCCCGTGCCTGTTACCCCCGCGCCGCCCGTCGTTCTAGCCAGCGGCTACCCCAACAGTCCAGTCACTTGCAGCACCGACGGCCAACGCGCGTGGTTGCGCGACTACATGGACGACGAGTATTTTTGGTACACCCAGCAAGGTGTGCCCAACGCGGCTGCCACGTCGATGGACGACTACCTGTTTTCGCTGCTTAACAAACCCATCGACCGCTACAGCTTTGCCGAATCCACGGCCGCCGCTGATCAGTTTTTTGTGGAGGGCACGCGCACCGGCTACGGGTATTCATTGGGCTGGGCCGATGCCGCGCAAACCGTGCTGAAAGTTCGCATCGTCGAGCCCTTGAGCCCCTTGGGTCAGGGCAACCTGTTGCGCCGCGGTGACACCATTGTCAGTATCGACGGCTTCACTCCCGTGCAGGTGGTGGCGGGCCAGGTCGGTTCGGTCAGAACCCAGGGCGTGCCGCGCACTTTTGTTGTGAGGAACGACGTGGGCGTGCAGCGCACGTTCACCGTCAGTTCGCTCACCTTTGCCTTAAGCCCAGTGATCACGTCGCAAATTTTGACGGCACCCAACGGCGCGAAAGTGGGTTATTTGATGTACGAAGAGTTCATCACCACGGGTTCTGTCGCCCTGGGCACAGCGTTTGCCAGTTTTCGCGCCGCCAACGTGCAGCACCTGATTCTTGACTTTCGCTACAACGGCGGTGGCAGCACCGCCCAGGCCCGCGACATTGCCAGCATGGTGGGGGGCAGCAGCGTGGCGGGCAAGGTGTTTGCGCAGTACCGCTTCAACGCCCGCTACACAGCTGAAAACTTCAATCAAACCTTCAAAACCAGCGGCTTGCCAGCCCAACCGCTCGAAGGCATTGGCAATGTCATGGTCATCACCTCGGGCGACACGGCGTCAGCCAGCGAGGTGGTGATCAATTCGCTTCGGCCGCATAAAAATGTGGTGACCGTGGGCAGCACCACGTTTGGCAAACCCTATGCGTTTTTGCCCATCAGCGCCTGCGGCATCACCTACAGCGCGGTCAATCTTGAAGTGGCCAACAGCGTCGGTTTTGCCGATTTCAGCAGTGGCTTTGCACCCGCTTGCCCTGTGGCGGACGACCTGACCCGCCAGTTGGGCGACCCACTTGAAGCGCGCACGGCAGCGGCCCTGGGCTACATCGCCACTGGCCGCTGCCCAACGGTCAATGGGCAGGTGAAATCTTCTATTCTTGCGGCCACCCGGGCTGGGTCGTCGACCAGTGCGTCGACCAACGCGTCGCCTGGTCAGCGGCGCGGTTCAGGGCTTGGCGAAATGGGGCCCCGTGCGACGCGAGTGGATTGAGCTTCTGCGATGATTCGTGGCGGCATCAATGTCCCCCAAAGGCGCTCACAGCCGTTTGCCGGGCCCGGAGTCGTCAAGAAATGATGCTACTATATAAATAGCAAACTATCTATATAAAACGAGAGCTAGAGGCCTTTTTTATTCATATTTCGGCCAATTTGCTCGATTTTTCATAAAAAAGAACCTGCAGGTTCTTTTTTACTAAATTGTCCCTTTTTACCCCTCAACCTCCCATGAAAAAAATCCAACTCGGCCGAAGCAGCCTTCACGTCACCCCCATTTGCCTGGGCACCATGACTTTTGGCGAGCAGGTGGACGAACCCACGTCGCACGCCGTGCTGGACCGCGCGCTTGCGCAAGGTATCAACTTCATCGACACGGCGGAGATGTATTCCGTGCCGACCCGCGCGGAGACCTTTGGTGCGACGGAAACCATCATCGGCAACTGGTTTGCCAAACGCCCGGGTGCCCGCCAAAAGCTGGTGCTGGCGTCCAAACTGGCTGGCCCCGTGCGCGGCATGAACTGGGTGCGCAACGGCAGTCCCGAAGTCACCGCCCAAGATATTGTGGATTCGTGCAACGCATCGCTCAAACGCCTTCAGACCGACGTGATTGACCTGTACCAAATTCATTGGCCGGTGCGCCATGTGCCAGCCTTTGGCTCCATGTATTTCGATCCAGCCAAGGTGCAAGTGCCTGGCGTCATCATCACCCCGGTGTTGGAGCAGTTGCAGGCGCTGGACGGCTTGGTCAAGGCGGGCAAAATTCGCGCGATTGGCTTGTCGAACGAAACGCCCTATGGCGTGCACGAGTTTGTGCGCCTGGCCGACCAGCACGGATTGCCGCGCGTGGCCACGGTGCAAAACCCGTTTTGCTTGATCAACCGCTCGTATGAGAATGGCCTGGACGAAACTCTGCACCACCTTGGTGTGTCGTCCATTCCCTATTCGCCGCTGGGTTTTGGCCTGCTCACGGGCAAATACGACGAAGGCGGCACCACAGGCCCCGCAGCACCTGCCCAGGGCCGCATTGCCAAGTACGAATCGGTGCGCAAACAGCGCTGGGGACGGGCCGAGTCTTTGGCCGCCGCGCGCCGCTACAACGCGTTGGCTCGTCAACATGGCATGGAGCCCGCCCAGATGGCGCTCGCGTTTTGCTACACCCGCTGGCACGTGGCCAGCGCCATCATCGGGGTGACTTCTGTCGCTCAGTTGGATGAAAACCTGGCCGCCTGGGGCACGACGTTGTCAGCTGAACTGTTGGCGGAAATCGACAAAATTCGCTGGGAAATCCGCGACCCCGCGCAATAGGACGGGTTGGGGTTGGCAGGGCGCTCGTCACACCGCCCAGGCTCACAGCTACCTGAAAATCACAGTTTTGTGACCATTCACCAGCACCCGGCGCTCGGCGTGCCACACCACGGCACGGGCCAGCACGGTGCTTTCCACGTCGCGCCCCATGGCGGTCAGTTGGGCCACGTCCATCGCGTGGTCGGCGCGGGCGGTGCCTTGCTCAATGATCGGGCCTTCGTCCAGATCGGCGGTCACGTAGTGGGCCGTTGCTCCAATCGTTTTAACGCCCCGGTCAAACGCCTGCTGGTAGGGTTTGGCCCCTTTAAAGCTGGGTAAAAACGAGTGGTGAATGTTGATGGCTTTGCCCGCCAGAGCCTTGCACAAATCGTTGGACAGCACCTGCATATAACGGGCCAGAACCACCAGTTCCACGCCTTCTTGTTTCACCAAATCCAGCAATTTGCCCTCGGCAGCGGTCTTGGTGGCGGGCGTCACAGGAATGTGGTGAAACGGAATGTCAGCGGCAGCGGCCAGTTGGTAATAGTCGCGGTGGTTCGACACAATCGCCTTGATGTCCAGCGGCAGCAGGTGCGTGCGGTAGCGAAACAGCAAATCGTTCAAACAATGGCCGAGTTTGCTGACCATGATGAGGGTGGGCACACGGTCATTCGCCGAATGCAAACCCCAGTCCATTTGCAGGGGCGTGGCCAGGTCAACAAACTGGGTGCGCAATTCAACCAGGCTGGTGTTGGACGGGCAGTCAAATCGCATGCGGGCAAAAAACAAGCCCGTGCTTTGGTCGTTGTACTGCGCCGCTTCGGTGATGTTGCCACTGAGCTCGCCCACAAAACCCGTCACTGCGTGAACAATGCCAGGGCGGTCCGGGCAGGACAACGTGAGAATGAATGAATCCGACAAACCGATGCTCCTGAAGGTCAAAGTGGCATTATTGTGCCGTTGCTCAAAATTGTTGTCGGAATCTTTAACACCTTAGTTTGAGGGGGTCCCGCAGGATTATTGCAAGCCGTTGATTCGATTGAATAAATGGCAAAAATAACGCGCAAGCATAAATCTTGCTTGGTTGACTGTTTCGGCCCTTCATTCCTTGTCAACGGAGACACCATGTTTAAAAAATTACAGCGCTGCCTGGCGCTTTCAGTGGTCAGCGCAACCGCGCTGGTCGGCTCACTCGGGTTTGTAGGCAGTGCCAACGCAGGCTACAGCAACGTCGTGTTTTTTGGTGACAGCATTTCAGACACCGGCAATGTGTTGTCTTTGACTGCTGCTTTCAGCGCGCCGCTATTTCCCAATTACTCAGAGGCACCTGGTCGATTTTCAAATGGTCCCGTTTGGACTGAGTACCTGGCGGCAGGCTTGGGCTTTGCCAACAGCGCTAGACCGTCCAATTTGCTGTTTGCCGGCCCAGTAGCGGGCATCATTCCAATTGGCGTGCCAGGTGGACAAAACTATTCTTACGGTGGCGCACGAACGGGCCTGGGCGGCTCGGCCGGTGCCACAACCGGTTTGGTCGGCCAGTTGATCGCTTGGGACGGTTCGTTGTCACTCCTGGGCACAGGCGCTTTGGGCCGCGCTGCTGACCCTGATGCACTTTACGTGGTCGTGGCGGGTGCCAACGATCTGCGCGACGCTCGCAGTGGCGATGCGGCAGCCCGCAGTGCCGCTGCTGCTGCCACCGCGCAGAATTTAACCAATGCATTGGGCCTGTTGGCGCAAGCCGGTGCTCGGCACTTTTTAATTTCGAACCTGCCAGACCTGGGCAAAACACCTGAAGCTGTGGGCCTGGGCAATGTTGCCGAGTCAACCGACATCACCAACCAGTTCAACGCGCAGTTAACCGCCCGATCTAACGGTTTGGACGCATTTTTTCTGGGCTCATTCGGGGTTGACCTGGACATCCGTATGCTGAATTTTCATGGCTTGGTCGAGCGCATCTCAGAAGACGCACTGTCCAATGGCGGCGCCACCTATGGCATCACCAACGTCACCGCCCCCTGTCTCGCACCCGGTGCGTTTTCGGGTCAGTATTTCTTTCCTGATGCAACCGACATCAATTGTTCGGTTTCTGCGTTCTCTGACGACTTGCATCCATCCGGCGCCTCACACAGCCTGCTGGGTCTGCTGGCGCTGAACACGGTGCCAGAGCCGGGTTCTTTGGCGTTGGTTGGTTTGGGTCTGCTTGTGATCACAGCCCGCCGCCGTCGCATCTAGCAATCCTGTTTTTCTGACCAAAGCGGAGGCTCCTGGGCGCTCCGCTTTTTTGTTGGGTTGCATGTTGGGGTGGAGCAATCCATGCCAAACTCGTACAAGTCAATGTGGGTCTCATTCACTTGTCCCTCGCACCGCTGCCCCAATTGACTTGTCAATTTCCAGCAAATTCGCAACCAGCCTGACCCATCCTCAAAGTAAAGCTCATAACCGGTACGGTATGCTGGCGTTGTCAACTCCAAAGGATTGCCTCCCATGAAATTCCAACGTTTGCTGCTTGCCCTGGTCGTCAGCGTATCTTTTTCATCTACCACGGCTTTTGCCCAATTGGTGCCGTCACCCAACGCCGCCGTGCAGGCCGCTGCCGCCGCGCAAAAGCAGCCTTTGCTGGATTCGCTAAGGGAATTTGTCAATATCGAAACCGGTAGCCGCGACCATGAGGGCATTACCCAGGCGACCGAGTTGCTGGGCAACAAACTGCGCGTCTTGGGCGGGCAGGTGGAGTTCATCGAACCGCAAGAATCGACTAATTACCGCATGGGGGACACGCCGGACAAAATTGGTCGCATGGTCAAAGCCACGTTCAAAGGAACCGGCAGCAAACGCATTTTGTTGATTGCGCACATCGACACGGTCTACCCCAAAGGCATGGCGGCCAAGCAGCCGTTTCGCATTGATGGCGACAAAGCCTACGGCCTGGGAATCTCGGACGACAAGCAGGGCGTGGCCATGGTGGTGCACGTTGTGGCGATGCTCAAGGCGCTGAATTTCAATGAATACGGTACGTTGACGGTTTTGGTCAATGGCGATGAAGAAATCAGCTCGCCAGGCTCTCGCGCTGAATTGACCAAGGCAGGCAGCGAGCATGATGCCGTGCTGTCATTTGAAGCCACCCGCACCCACAGCGACAAACTGTCCTTGGCAACCAGCGGCATTGCCTCGGTAGAGCTGAAAGTCGAAGGGCGCGCCTCGCACGCGGGTGCGGCACCCGAGCGCGGCGTGAACGCGCTGTACGAGTTGTCGCATCAAATCATGCAAATGCGCGACCTGTCGCAAAACGACAAGGGCCTGAAGCTGAACTGGACGGTGGCGCAATCGGGCACCAACCGCAATGTGATTCCGGCCTATGCCACGGCGCAGGCTGATGTGCGCGTGCTGCGTGTAGCCGACTACGACGGCATTGAGGCCACCGTGCGTGAAAGGGCCAAAAAGCAGTTGCTGCCAGAGGCCAAAGTCACCATCAATTTCGAGCGTCGCCGCCCACCGCTGGAGGCCACCGCTGCCAACCGCAAGCTGGCCGCTCACGCGCAGACTATTTATGCTGAATTGGGCCGCAAGCTCGAAGTTGACGACCAACCCGAAGGCGGTGGCACCGACGCGGCCTTTGCCGCGCTGAAAACCCAAGCGGCTGTGGTGGAGCGCTTTGGATTGCAAGGGTTTGGTGGCCACACGGCCGACAACGAATACGTGCTGCTGGACACCGTTGAGGCGCGGCTTTACTTGGCGGCGCGGGTGGTGATGGACGTGGCGCGGGGCAAGGGAATTTGAGCGAGTAGGATAGCGTTCATGCAATCCATTCTGCCGATTCTTCCCGCGCTGGCCACGCTGGCTGCCTACCTTATTGGCTCCTTGTCTTTTGCCGTGATTGTCAGCCGGGTGATGGGTTTGAACGACCCGCGCAGTTATGGCAGCAAAAACCCGGGGGCTACCAACGTGCTGCGCTCGGGGTCCAAAACGGCAGCTGTGGCCACGCTGCTGCTCGATGCCATCAAAGGCTGGTTGCCCGTCATGCTGGTGCATTGGTTTGGCCCGGCTTACGGGCTGGGTGCAGGCACGCTGGCCTTGGTCGGGCTGGCGGCGTTTTTGGGGCATTTATTCCCGGTTTTTTTCCGCTTTCAGGGCGGCAAAGGGGTGGCCACGGCCTTGGGCGTGTTGCTGGGCATCAACCCTTGGCTCGGGCTGGCAACTTGCGCCACCTGGCTGATCATCGCGTTTTTCTCGCGCTATTCGTCCTTGGCGTCAATCGTGGCAGCGGTTTTTGCACCGGTTTATTACCTTATGGGTGGTGGCGTCGCTTGGTACATGGCCAAACCCGTGCTGATGGCGATCACGGTCATGGCGGCGCTGCTGTTGTGGCGGCATGCGCTGAATATCTCGCGCTTGCTCAAAGGTACCGAATCCAAGTTGGGTGGCGGCAAGACGGTGGGCAAGGCGACGGCGAACGTGGCTGGCAAGGCGCGTGGCAAGGTGTCTGAAAAAGTATCTGGCAAAGCCAGATAAATCCTTTGGGCAGCTTGGGCTGAAGCTCGCGCAACCGCGCTTCGAGCTAAACCGAGGTGTGCGCACCCATTTGCAAGATCAAATGGTGATTCAGCCGCAAATTCAGGGCTGACGCTGCCAAAGCAGAATCAATTTTGGCCTTGGCCTGCGCCGTGCGGTGCAATTGCGGGCGTGCCACCGCTTGGCCTTCTTCATTGATCACAATCGCCACATGCGGCAAGGCAGACGACGCTGATCTGCGCATCACCACGGCAATGGCCGCACTGTCCAGCCGCACATAGGTGCCGGGCGGGTACAGGCCCACCACGCGCACCAGGGCCTGGCCCACGTCATCGACCTGCTCCACGCTGCTTGAAATCAGGGACTTGATCGAATCGGCCGTGCTGCGCCCAGTACGCGACTGGCGTGGGCTGATCATGGCGGCGTAGCGGTCCACGATTCTTAAAATTCGCGCCAGCCGGTTGGCCGGGGTGATCTGTCTGAACTGGCCTTCGTCCGTGCGCTCATCGTGGTGTTTGCTCACAATGTCCAGCCACAAGTCGTCGCTGACTTGCAGATTGGCCAGCATCAAACCGCCCTTGGCCGTGTGTGCACGAATCACCTCCACCTGCTTGGGCGAGGGTTTTTCAACCTGGCTTGCCAGCTCGTCCTGCAAGGCGGTCATGGCGATGTTCATGGTCAGCGCAGCATGCACCAGGCTGTTTCGCTCGGGCGTGCTGACCTTGAGCTCAACCGCCATCAAATGGCACAGCACAGCGCAGACCAGCGCGTGCGAGGCGCTGTAGCCCACGGGCGAGTTGGTGGCCAACTGAAACAGAAGGTACAAGCCCACGTCGGTGTCGCGCTGCAGCAATGTTTGCATCCAGCGGTCGTACTGCCACACGCGCTGCTCAAATTCTTGAATGCTGCCTGGGCTGGCAACGATGATGCCAATGCCTGATTCCAGATCAGACCAGAGGCTCAGCAGGTCTTCGTAGTCGTTTTCAGTTTGCACTTGCACGGCTTGACCCCTTCAAAAGCGTTTGACCAGCACCATCTGGTCGTTGTCACGGGTCATCTGAAAGCGGGTCAAAAAGCTGTTGCCCAGCAGCACAAACGGCATGGCCGCACTGGACACCACCGCATCGACGTTGAACACCTCCACGTCGCCCAAGCGCACAGAATCGAGCTTGACCCGCCAACCCTGCGTCACCCCGTTAGCTGTAGACAAGCGAACAATTTGCGCGCCCTTCAGGTTCAGCCCCATGCGCTGGGCGTCTGCTGTGCTCAGACTGACGGCGGTGGCCCCCGTGTCAACCATCAGTTGCACGCTATGCCCATTGATCTGACCCATCGACAAAAAATGGCCACCGCTGCCCGCTGTCATCACAATTTTGCTGCCGTTGGCCCCCGTGCCCGTGGTGTTGCTGGCACCGCCTGCGCCCACGCTGGCGGGCGCATCACCCACGCGCAAGGTGTGCCTGCGCCCAGCCAGTTCGACCACCGCTGAATCGCCGTTGGTGGACAGCACTTTCACACCCAAATGCGATTCGCCCACAGCCACAGACTTCGGCGTTTTGCCATCCACAATCACCAGCGCTTTGCTGCCCAACATGCCAGCCAAGGTGACGGACTGGGCTTGGGCTGTATTGCTGAGGCCAAGCGCCAAGCAGACAGCCAGGGCCATTGCAAAATACGGTGCAGAGGCTGCCAGGGCGTGGCGACCGCGCGCCCAGGGCAACTCACGCGTCAACGGCGGGCGCAGGGCTTGGGTCAGGCAGGCCAGTGGTTTCATCAATCTCGGAAGTTGTTGAAGCTCAAGGGCAGGTCGGCAATGTCTTTGCGAATCAGGGCCATGGCGGCTTGCAAATCGTCGCGTTTGGCACCTGTCACGCGCACGGCGTCGCCCTGAATGGCTGCTTGCACCTTAATTTTGCTGTCTTTGATCAGGCGTTGCAGCTTTTTGGACACGTCAGATTCAATGCCATTGCGCACCTTAATGACTTGCTTGACCTTGTCGCCGCCTATTTTTTGCACATCACCCACGTCCAAAAACCGCACATCAACGCTGCGTTTGGTCAGCTTGTTGCGCAAAATGTCGTCAATTTGGCTCAATTGAAACTCGGCATCGCCAATCAGCGTGATGTCTTTTTCTTTCAGCTCAATGGCGGCTGCGGTGCCTTTGAAATCAAAGCGCGTGGAGATTTCTTTGGCTGTGTTTTCCACGGCATTTTTCACCTCAACCAGGTTGGCTTCACAAACGGTATCAAACGACGGCACTTTAGGCTCCCCAAAACTTGCAAATCAACAAAAAAAAGACCAGCGCCACAGGCGACAATCTCATCATGTTAGTCGAGAAAAACGTCCCGTTACAAGCCCACAACACATTCCATATCGTCGCCAAGGCCCTGTCTTTGGTGCGAATCGACAGTGTGGCCACCCTGAACCAGGTGATTTTGGACCCCGAACTGGCTCAACTGCCCAAATTTATCTTGGGCGGGGGCAGCAACATCGTGCTGACAGGCGACGTGAAGCCGCTGGTGCTGAAGGTCGAGTTGATGGGCCGCCGTCTGGTAGCCGAAACCGCAAAAAGCTTCATTGTGGAGGCGGGCGCGGGCGAAAATTGGCACGATTTTGTAGCCTGGACCGTCGCGCAAGGCTATGCGGGGTTAGAAAATTTGGCGCTGATTCCGGGCACGGTGGGTGCAACGCCAGTGCAGAACATTGGGGCGTATGGGGTTGAGTTGCAAGACCGTTTTGAATCGCTCGACGCCATGGATTTGGTGACGGGCGTGATTTTCACTTTGAACGCCCTGCAATGCGCCTTTGGTTACCGGGATTCAATTTTCAAGCGACCGTTAAGTGACAGCGACCCGTTCACACGCGGTGCGCAGGCAGCCGCGGGAGCGCAATCGCCCAATACAGCCGCCAAATCCGGCGTGGCAGGTTTGGCGGGCAGGGCGATGATTTTGAGCGTGCGCTTCAACTTGCCCAAGGCCTGGAAACCCGTCTTGGGCTATGCCGATATTGACAAAAAACTCGCTGCGCACCAAACCCAGTCACCCGCATCACCCCTGACGGCGCAGCAAATTTTCGACTGGGTGTGCGAAATTCGCCGCGCCAAGTTGCCAGACCCGCAGGTCATAGGCAATGTAGGCAGTTTTTTCAAAAACCCCACCGTGACGCCCGAGCAGTGCGCCGACATCATCGCCCGCGAGCCGCGCATCGTGCACTACCACCTGGCGGATGGCTCGGTCAAACTCGCGGCAGGCTGGCTGATCGACGCTTGCGGCTGGAAAGGCAAGTCGGTTGGGCAAGCCAGTGTGTATGAAAAGCAAGCACTGGTTTTAGTGAACCGGGGTGCCATCGGCTCGCCCGACGGTGCCACGGGTGGCGAGGTGATGACCCTTGCCAAAGCGATTCAAACCAGTGTGTATGAGCGATTTGGCATTCGGCTAGAGGCTGAGCCGGTGGTGGTATAGATTTATCGCCTTTCCGCCTCGTTTCAGGTTCTGAACCTTGCGCTCACCTGGGTGACGATCCGCCCACCTGCGTCACGATCCGCCCGCCGACCGGGCCATACGCATGCGGTTTTGGGTTGGAAGTGCCGCGCGGGACAGAAAAATTCGTGCGACGCGGTGGTCGCGGAATTTTTTTTGGGTAATTTATGACGCCGCTTCCGCAACGCGTTCCACCCCAAAGCCCTATATGAATGCCTCCCGGATGACAAGAGCTTTCCGCTCGGTTCGTGCGTGGCTGATCGGCTGCGTCCTTATATCCGGCCTTGAGTGTGGGGTGCCCGGTTTCCCGCGCGAGGCCA
>JANNCN010000140.1:0-17811 GCA_031386665.1 Rhodoferax sp.
ATTGCTGTTTTATAGACTGCTTGAACAAGCCGTCGTCACAAAGCCAGTGACGTACCGCAACATTGTCGATTTGCCCAAAAAATCAGCAGAAATTACGCCTGTGGAGCTAAGGGGATAGCCCACCCTGCAGGTTCTTTTTTAAAATTCGGGGGTTTTTGGCCGCTTTCGGGCGTTTTGCGGTGCTGCAGCCTGATTGGCAGCCCACTGAATTGGCGGCGCGCCTCAAGCCACCGCTTTGAGCGCAGGCCTGGCGTGTTCCAGCGTGGCCGGAAAGCGCTTTTCAATCGACGCCAAAATGCCCGCCGCATCCAGGCCGAGCATGGTCATCAGCTTGCCGGGGTCGCCGTGTTCGATGAACTGGTCGGGCAGACCAAGTTGCAAGATCGGGCGGATCAGGTGCGCGGCGTTCAGCGCTTCGGCCACTGCGCTGCCTGCGCCGCCCATGATGGCACCGTCTTCTATTGTCACCAGAGTGTCGTGTTCAGCGGCCACTTGCAGCAGCAGCGCCAAGTCAAGCGGTTTGGCCCAACGCATGTTGACGACGGTGGCGTTGAGCTTCTCAGCCGCAACCAGGGCGGGGTACAACAGCGTGCCAAAGGCAAAGATTGCGATGCGCTTGTGACTGCCCACGGTTTGCCGGCGAATTTCGCCTTTGCCAAAGGGCAGCGGGTCAAGCCCCGCGTGCATGGGTGCGCCCGCGCCCGCGCCACGCGGGTAACGCACGGACACCGGGTGGTTTTGCTCAAACGCGCTGGACAGCAAGCCCCGGCACTCGTTCTCGTCGGCTGGGCAGGCAACGCTCATGTTGGGAATACAGCGCAAAAACGAAATGTCGTACGCCCCCGCGTGCGTGGCCCCATCTGCCCCCACCAGCCCGGCGCGGTCCAGAGCAAACACCACCGGCAGGTTTTGAATCGCCACGTCGTGAATCAACTGATCATAGGCACGTTGCAAAAACGTGGAATAGATCGCCACCACGGGTTTGAGCCCCTCACAGGCCAATCCTGCCGCAAAGGTGACGGCGTGTTGCTCGGCAATGCCAACGTCAAAGTAACGGTCTGGAAAGCGCTGTTCGAATTCCACGAGACCTGAGCCTTCGCGCATAGCCGGGGTGATGCCAACCAGGCGATTGTCGACTGCCGCCATGTCGCACAACCATTGGCCAAACACCTGGGTGAAGGTGGCTTTGGGCGGCACCACCGGTTTGAGCATGCCTACGGCGGGGTCGAATTTGCCAGGGGCGTGGTAGCCCACGGGGTCGGCTTCGGCGCGTTTGTAGCCTTGGCCTTTTTTGGTCACCACATGCAAAAACTGGCGGCCTTGCAAGTGTTTGATGTTTTCCAGCGTGGGAATGAGCGAGTCCAGGTCGTGCCCATCAATCGGGCCGATGTAATTGAAACCAAATTTCTCGAACAAAGTGGCGGGTACCACCATGCCTTTGGCGTGTTCTTCAAGCCGCTTGGCCAGTTCAAACAGCGGCGGCGCGCCTTTGAGCACGGTTTTGCCGACGTTTTTGGCATTGGCATAAAACTGCCCACTCATCAGCTGCGCCAAGTAGCGGTTCAACGCGCCTACGGGCGGGCTGATGCTCATGTCGTTGTCATTCAGGATGACCAGCAGGTTGCAGTCGGCCACGCCCCCGTTGTTCAGCGCTTCAAAGGCCATGCCTGCGGTCATGGCACCGTCGCCAATGATAGCCACGGCACGGCGGTCTTCACCCTTGATTTTGGCCGCCAGCGCCATGCCCAACGCGGCTGAAATCGAGGTGCTGGAGTGCGCGGTGCCAAAGGCGTCAAATTCGCTCTCGGCGCGTTGGGGAAAGCCGCTTAAACCACCCAATTGCTTGAGCGACGCCATTCGGTCACGCCGCCCGGTCAAAATTTTGTGCGGGTAGGTTTGGTGGCCCACATCCCACACCAGGCGATCGTGCGGCGTGTTGAAGACGTAATGCAGCGCCACGGTGAGTTCCACAGTGCCCAGGTTCGAGCTTAAATGGCCACCGGTTTTGGACACCGAATCCAGCAAATAAGCCCGCAGTTCACTGGCCACTTGCGCCAGTTGTGCCCGGTTCAGGCGGCGCATGTCACTGGGGTCGTTGATGGTTTGCAGCAGCGGGTAGGCGGATGTGGGCATTTTTCGAGTTTTAAACGCTATATTTTCAGTAGCTGACCAGGCCAATTTGGCAGGCCTAAAGCGACGTCTTGACAGCAGAGCTTGTGATTTTGACGCAAAACTGAACTATTTGCCATCACTGGTTTAGGCTTGGAAGTCCAAAGCATCGGTTCTGGCGAATTCAATGCGCCCGGCTCATGACGCCCTGTTAACCACCATGTCGGCTAAAGCCCGCAGCGCGCGGGTGTCGCTCAAACCGCTGGCGTCCAAGGCGGCCAAGGCTTGGGCGAGCAAATCTTGGGCAAATTGGCGCGACGGGGCCAGACCCATCAGGGAGACGAAGGTGGGTTTTTCTTGCTCGGCGTCTTTGCCAGCGGTTTTGCCCAGGGTGACGGTGTCTGCGGTGACGTCCAAAATGTCGTCCACCACCTGAAACGCCAGGCCCAGCGCTTCGCCGTAAGCGGCCAAGGCGCAAGATTGCTGGGGGCTGGGCGCACCGCACAGCGCACCCATCATGACGCTGCCTTGCAACAAAGCGCCCGTTTTGAGCCCGTGCATTTCAGTCAACTGCGCGCGAGTCAGGCTCTGGCCCACGCTGGCCAGGTCAATGGCCTGCCCACCGGCCATGCCCGCGCTGCCTGCGGCTTGCGCCAAAAGGCGACACAAACCGGCCTGCAAAACAGCGGGAATACCTGGGTCGTCCGGGGTCAGCAACTCAAACGCCAGGGCTTGCAAGGCGTCGCCTGCCAAAAGCGCCTGCGCCTCGCCAAATTTGACGTGCACCGTGGGTTTGCCACGGCGCAGGATGTCGTTGTCCATACAAGGCATATCGTCATGGACTAATGAATAGGCGTGGATCAGCTCCGTCGCGCAGGCGGCACGCAGGGCGGCGGCGTCCAGGCCGTTCACGGCTTCGCAGCTGGCCAACACCAAGAGCGGGCGCAGGCGTTTGCCACCGTCCAGCACGGCGTAACGCATGGCGCCCACCAGGGCGGCGGGTGCGCCATGGCTCAAGCCAATGGGCGCATCGGCGGTCACCCACTGCCGCAAGGCGCGTTCAACGCGGTTGAGGTGGTTTTGGCTCCAGGCGGCCAAGTCGAACGGGCTTTTCACTCCGGCGTCCATGGCTTCAAAACCCCCGCGTCCAGCACTTTGATTTGGTCTTCGACGGCAGTGAGTTTGTCGCGGCAAAACTTCAGCAGTTCCGCCCCACGCTGGTAAGCCACCAACAGCTGGTCCAGCGCCAAATCGCCCGATTCGAGCTTGGCGACCAGTTGTTCTAGCTCAATTTGGGCAGCTTCGTAGCTGGCGGGCTGGTTTTGCAATGGCAAAGCGGTTTGAGCCGTTGCCGTGGCAGGTGAAGCTGGGGGTGGGGTTGCCTTGGCCATTTCAATGAACGAGTGACAAAACCTGATTTTAAAGCTCAGAGCTTGGCGGCACACGGCCTTAGTCAGAAGCAGGGGCACAGGTACAATTCTCTGACCTTGCCGGTTCGTCCGGTTTTCCGTGACAAATCCCTGCCCCTTCATAGGGGG
The DNA here is from genome assembly GCA_031386665.1 of Rhodoferax sp. Taxonomy (GTDB): domain Bacteria; phylum Pseudomonadota; class Gammaproteobacteria; order Burkholderiales; family Burkholderiaceae_C; genus JANYCG01. Next base: position 3,648 of record JANNCN010000140.1, read on the forward strand.
AGTCTCTAGGTCAGTGATGTCTGATTTAAGTCTTCAATTCCAGCAGCCTTCGACCCAACTCCCAGTTTCAAGCTACTTTGATGACGCGCTGTACCAGCGTGAAATTGAGGTTTTGTTTAAGAATGGCCCGCGCTATGTAGGCCATCAGCTGGCTGTACCGCAAGTGGGCGATTACTACACTTTGCCGCAAGAGTCTGGCGGGCGGGCCTTGGTGCGCACCGCAACCGGGGTGGAATTGATCTCCAACGTGTGCCGCCACCGCCAGGCTTTGATTTTGCAAGGCCGTGGCAGTTTGCCTGCGCAGGCTGGGGGCAACATTGTGTGTCCGCTGCACCGCTGGACCTATTCGGCAACCGGTGCGCAACCGGCGGGCACCTTGGTGGGCGCACCGCATTTCGCCGAAGACCCGTGCTTGAATTTGCACAACTACCCGCTGGACAGCTGGAACGGCCTGCTGTTTGAGCGCAGCCATCACCAAAAGGCCGAACATCATTCAGGCCGTGACATCAACGCCGACCTGGCCGGCATGGGCCCGCGCGCGGCGCTGGACTTTGCAGGTTACGCGCTGGACCGGGTGGAAATGCACCAGTGCAATTACAACTGGAAGACTTTCATTGAGGTGTATTTAGAGGACTACCACGTCGGCCCTTTTCACCCTGGTTTGGGTCAGTTTGTTGAGTGCGATGAGCTGCAATGGGAGTTCAGCCAGCAGTATTCCGTGCAAACCGTGGGGGTGGCCAACCGCTTGGGCAAATCAGACGCCAAGGGCGATGGCAAAGGCGGCTCGCCCGCTTATGAGCGCTGGCAAAACGCCTTGCTGAAGTACCGCGCGGGCGTACCACCTGCCCACGGCGCGATTTGGCTGACCTACTACCCGCATGTGATGGTCGAGTGGTACCCGCACGTGCTCACCGTGTCCACCTTGCACCCGCAAGGCCCGCAACAAACCATGAACATGGTGGAGTTCTATTACCCCGAAGACATTCACGCCTTCGAGCGCGAATTTGTCGAAGCGCAGCAAGCCGCTTACATGGAAACCTGCGTGGAAGACGACGAAATTGCGCTGCGCATGGACGCAGGCCGCAAAGCGCTGATCGAGCGCGGCGACAACGAATTTGGCCCCTACCAAAGCCCCATGGAAGACGGCATGCAGCAGTTTCATGAGTGGTACCGCACGGCGATGGCGACCCCCGTCGGCTGAGGGGTTTTCAGCGACCTTGAGTGTTGCTATAATTAATATAGCAAACTATTGATATTATTTGAGAGCTAGAGCCCGTTTTTATTCATATTTTTAGGTTCCACCCAAACCTGATATCACCGGTGATATGAAGTGCCCAAAAACGGCTTTCATTTGAAGCCAAGCAGTTATTGATTACGATAGGGCAATGAACCCTGCCCACACTGCCTACACGACCTTGATCACGGTCGATCAACTCAAGCAACTGCAAGCCCAAGACACTGCGGCAAACCGCAAGCTGATGGTGTTTGATTGCAGCTTCGATTTGATGAAGCCCGCCGCCGGTGAAGACGCGTATTTGACGGCGCACATTCCAGGCGCGGTGTACGTCCACCTGGACCGCGATCTAAGCGACAAAACCGGCCAGGGCGTCAATGGCGGGCGTCACCCCTTGCCTGCACGCGAGAAGTTCGCAGCCTGGCTTGGCAGCATCGGTTTTGACAATACCCAGCAAGCCGTGGTGTACGACCGCCAAGGGGCCAATTACTGTGGCCGCCTGTGGTGGATGTTGAAGTGGGCCGGACACGAGAATGTGGCCGTGCTGGACGGCGGCTTTCAGGCCTGGGCGGCGACCGAGCCGGTCAGCAGTGGCATTCAAGCGCCGCGCGTGGCTCGGCACTTTGACTTAGGGCCTGAACGGGCGCAGCTCACGTCCACCCAAACCGTTTTAGACATGCTGGGGCGCGCGACTCAACACTTGATCGACGCTCGCGCGCCAGCCCGTTTTCGAGGTGAAGTTGAGCCGTTGGACCCGATCGCTGGGCATATTCCAGGAGCCTTGAACCGGGCCTTTGCAAGCAACATGGACACCGATGGAAAATTCAAAACCGCCGCCGTTTTAAGGGCCGAATTTGAAACCCTCCTGGCCGGACGCGACCCCGCCAGCGTGGTGCACCACTGCGGCAGCGGCGTGAGCGCGGTGCCCAACCTGCTGGCCATGGAAATCGCTGGTTTGGGCCGCACCGCCCTGTACGCGGGCAGTTGGAGCGAGTGGTGCAGCGACGCCAGCCGCCCCTTCGCCCAAGGGTAGACACCCAAGCCAGGCTCCGTCATTTAAGGGATGATCCCACCCAACAACCAAGGAGCGAACTCATGGCATCGACCGTTTTATTGACCCCCTCGGACTATCAACTGCCCTCGCTGTACCGATGGGAAAAGCAGCGCGCTGACAAGGTTTTTTTGACCCAGCCTTTAGGTGGCGGGGGCCAGCAAGACATCACTTGGGCGCAAGCCGGGCAAGAGGCACGGCGCATGGCCACCTGGCTTTTGGCACAGGGCTATCCGGCGGGCAGCAACATTGCAATTTTGGGCAAAAACAGTGCGCACTGGATTTTGGCCGACCTGGCCATCTGGATGGCGGGCCACGTCTCGGTGCCGATTTACCCCACCTTCAATGCGCAAGCCCTGCGCTACATCCTGGACCACAGCGAAGCCCGCGCCTGCTTTGTCGGCAAACTGGACGACACCGACAGCCTGGCCGATGGCGTGCCCAAGGGCCTTCCCATGGTGGCGCTGCCGCTGTCGCCCGCAGGCATTCAAACCCAATTCAAAGCACTGTTTGGCGACCGGTCCTGGGAATCTTTGGTCGCTGCAAACCAGCCCCTGGCAGGCGAACCCATGCGCGACGTGGACGCGCTATGCACCATCATTTACACCTCGGGCACCACGGGCAACCCCAAGGGCGTGATGCACTCGTTCAAGTCCATGGCCTGGGGGCTGAAAAGTGCCACTGGCAAAGGTCGTGTCACGATGAATGCCGATGATCAACTGCTGTCGTACCTGCCGCTGGCGCACGTGGCCGAGCGCATGCTGATCGAGCAAGGCGCACTGATCAACGGAAGCCATATTTTCTTTGCCGAGTCGCTGGACACCTTTGTGCAAGACCTGGCGCGGGCTAGGCCCACTGTGTTTTTCTCGGTGCCTCGACTTTGGGTGAAGTTTCAGCAGGGCATTCACACCAAATTTCCCCCTAAAAAACTCAACTTCTTACTCAGTTTGCCCATCATTGGTGGCGTCGTCCGCAAAAAAATCCTGAAAGGCTTGGGGCTTGACCAATGTCGTCTGGCGGCAGGCGGTGCGGCCCCCATGCCGCCTGATGTGCTACGCTGGTACCGCGACATTGGGCTGGATCTGGTCGAGGTGTATGGCATGACCGAAAACAGTGGTGTCTCGCATGCCACCCTCCCCGGCACGTTTCGCCCAGGCACCGTGGGCCTGCCCTATGACGGGGTAGAGAGCCGAATCGACAGTGAAACCAGTGAAATTCAGATGCGCGCGCCTTGCCTGATGCTGGGCTACTACAAAGACCCCCAACAAACCGCTGACACCATGACCACTGACGGCTGGCTGCGCACCGGAGACAAAGGCCGCCTGGAAGCCGACGGCTGCCTGCGCATCACAGGTCGGGTCAAAGACATCTTTAAAACCAGCAAGGGCAAGTACGTGGCCCCAGCCCCGATCGAAGACCTGCTGGTCAACCACCCCGACGTGGAAGCCTGCGCCGTGACGGGTGCCAATTTTGCGCAGCCTTTGGCTTTGGTCATGCTGTCGCCCGATGCTTTGGCCCGTGCCGCCACACCCGATGGAAAGGCTGCGATTTCCGAATCTTTGACCGCCCACCTCAAAGCGGTGAATGCCAAACTGGAAGCCCATGAAAAGCTCGACTGCATTGCCGTCGTTTTGACCACCTGGTCACCCGAAAATGGCTTTGTGACCCCCACTTTCAAGGTCAAACGCAACCGCATTGAAGAGTCTTACGGCAGCCAATACGAAGCCTGGCTCAAAGAGCGCAAACCTGTGGTGTGGGCGCAAAGCTGAGGTGTGCCGATGAAGGCCGCCAAGACCGAAAAAACCGCTAAACCCATTCAATCGTCACTTTGAGGATCACCATGTTGCCACGCCAATTGACCTTGCTCGCCGCCAGTGCGGTGTTGCTGGGTGCCTGCGCCAGCCCCACCGCGCCTGGCCTTGAAAAAAACAAAACTTACCGCATCACCGTGATGCACACCAACGACCACCACGGCCGATTCTGGAAAAACGCCGACGGCGAATATGGCATGGCAGCGCGCAAAACTGTCATCAGCGCCATTCGCGCAGACGTGGCAGCAGGCGGCGGCTACAGCCTGCTTTTGGACGGGGGTGACGTGAACACCGGGGTGCCCGAGTCTGACTTGCAAGACGCCGTGCCCGACTTCAAAGGCATGAACCTGCTGGGCTACGACGCCATGGCGGTTGGCAACCACGAATTCGACAAACCGCCCGCCGTGCTGAAAATGCAGCGCGACCTGGCGCAGTTCCCTATGCTGGCGGCCAATATTTACAGCGGGGGCGAACGCATGTTTGCGCCGTCCAAGGTGTTCAATTTGGGTGGGTTGAGGGTCGCCGTCATGGGCTTGACCACGGAAGACACCCAAAAGATGGCACACCCTGACAACATGAAGAACATCGAGTTCCGAAATGCCATCACTGAAGCCGCCAAACTCATGCCTGAACTGCGAAAACAGGCGGATGTGGTGATTGCTGCAACCCACATGGGCCACTATGAAAATGGCAACCACGGCTCTCAAGCACCAGGCGATGTTGAACTGGCGCGCGCAGTCAACGGCCTGGATTTGGTGGTCGGCGGCCACACCCAAAACCCGGCCTGCATGAAGGCTGAAAACGTGATGGATCGCGCTTATGTGCCTGGAACCGACTGCCAACCCGAACGCCAAAATGGCACCTGGATTGTGCAGGCTCACGAGTGGGGCAAGTACGTGGGCCGGGCTGATTTTGAGTACCGCAATGGCGAATTCAAATTGGTCAAGTACGCGCTGATTCCAGTCAACCTGAAAAAGACGGTTCGCGCGGCCGACGGCAAATCAAGCAAACAGTTTTACACCAGCGAAATCGCTGAAGACAAGGCTATGCTTGACTTGCTCACCCCATTTCAGGCCTTTGGGCAGGAGAAACTAGGCGTCAAAGTGGGGGCCAGCGACGCCAAATTTGACGGCGACCGCGAATTTGTCAGGCGCCAGCCTGCCGCGCTGGCGGTGCTGATTGGGCAGGCCATGATGGACAAAACCCGCGCCAACTTTGCCGTGCTGAACGCAGGCGGCGTGCGCGACTCTTTGCCACCGGGTAACCTGACCTACAAAGATGTGCTCAAAGTCCACCCCTTTGGCAACACAATTGCCACCGTCGATCTGACTGGCAAAGAAGTGATGGACTACCTGGCTGTGATCGGCAAAATGACCGCAGGCTCAGGCGCATTTCCACAATTTGCAGGCATTGCTATGACGATTGAAGGCGGCTCGGTGACGGGCGTCAGCATTCAGGGTGTGCCGATGGACATGGCCAAAACCTACAAAATGGCTATCAACAACTTTGTCGCGGCAGGAGGTGATGGCTACCCCAAAGTCACAGCCCACAACAGCTACGTTGACACCGGATTTGTGGACGCTGACGCCTTGCGCAGTTTCATTGCTGCACGAAGCCCCTTAAAACTCGCTGACTTTTCGCCCGGCAGCGCAGTTGTGCGTCGATAATTTGGACGTCTGGTCAATTCATTAACCGTCTCATGACAGTGCGTTGTCGCACGGGTCTGGAGATCTTCAAAGCAGGAGCTCAAAATGGCAAAAGGTCAACAAAGTAACAAGATGGTCAAAAAGCCAAAAAAAGACACATCGCCCCCCAAGCCAGTGTCGCCTGATGCGGTTCGCCCCACTGTCACCACCGTGGTGCCCGTGCGCGGCAAACTGAAAAACAAATAGCCCACCAGCCTTTCCACGGCCCCATTCGCGCATGTCGCAGCCGAGTTTGAACCTGCGCGAGTACCAGGCCGAGCTGGAGGCTCAAAACCAGGCGCTGCGCTTCAGCCAACTGGCGGCTGAAGGCGCGTCGGAGCGTTTTTCTGCGCTTTTCTCCAACATTCCCCTGGCCTTGATGGTGGTTGACGAAGGCGGTTTGATTCTTGAAAGCAACGCCAAGGCGCTGATGTCGTTCAGGCCGCTGGAATCTGACCCGCCAATGACGTACCTGGCCCCGCTTGTCACCCCGCAGTTTGCCGACAGGGTTGCCAAGGCTTTGGCCACTGCCAAGCTGCAAGGCCGTTGTGAAGTGCCGGAAGTGGTCTTGCTGGCCGGGGTTGGCGCGACTTTGACAGGCGACCTGCACATCGCCCGCATAGACAACCCGCAAGATGAACTGGCCCATTTCATTTGCGCATTTGTTGACCAAGGCCCGTTGTTGGCGCAACGCCTCGCCCTGCAAGAAAAAACTTTGCAATTGCAGCGCCGCAACGAAGAAATTCAGCAAATTGAAGCTCAGTTGCGGGAATCTCAAAAGATGCAGGCTATCGGCACCATGGCAGGCGGCATAGCGCATGACTTCAACAACATTTTGGGCGCGATTTTGGGCAATGTTGAACTGGCCCGGCAAGATGTCGACATTGACTCCCCTGCCCAGGTGAGTTTGCTAGAGATCGACAAAGCCGGAAGGCGCGCGCGCGATCTGGTGCGCCAGATTTTGACCTTCAGCCGCAAAGAACCACCCCGGCGCGAGCCTGTTCAGCTGGCCGATATCGTGCACGAAGTCGCTCGGCTGATTCGCATAGAGTTGCCAGCCAACATTGAACTTCAGGTGCACCTTGACCCAGAAACGGTGCTGGTTTTAGCGGAGGCCACCCAAGTCCAACAAGCTCTGATGAACCTGTGCACCAATGCCTTGCAAGCCATCGGTGCCGAAAAAGGCTGTGTGCGAATTGAACTGGGCATGATGGGGCCAGAATTCATGCCAAGCGAACGCCATGCGTCACGCCAAGAGCGGCGCGCTGCAGCACGGCCCCCGCAAGTGGTGCTGGCGGTTCATGACACGGGCGCAGGCATTGACGCCGACACCGTGCAACGTGTTTTTGAGCCATTTTTCACGACCAAACCTACCGGGCAAGGCACGGGGCTTGGCTTGGCGGTAGTGCATGGCGTGATGCGCGCGCACGAGGGCTACGCCCATGTCAGAAGTTCACCCAGCATGGGCAGCGTGTTCACCTTGCATTTCCCGATTGCGCAGCTTGGTGCCCCTGAAACCGCGCCGTCGCCGCTAGAGTCTGCGGTGAACATGCTTGCGACGCCCATGGAATCTGCACGGCAAACTGGTGGCCGAGCCACTTCGCCGGGGGGCACGCCGCGCCTTCACTCGCATCTCAACATCGACAACTCGCCAGAGGGACAGCCCCATATCATGGTGGTTGACGATGACACCGCCTTGATCTTTTTGGTCGAACGCGCCTTTAAACGCCGAAACTTTCAGGTCAGCGCCTTCACCGATCCCCAAGCCGCATTGGCCACCCTGCAGGCCGCACCCCACGGTTTTGATCTGGTGCTGACGGACTACAACATGCCGGGATTCAGTGGCCTGGATTTGCTGCGCGAGGCACTTTTGATTCGGGCCGATCTGCCTGTGGCCTTGGCATCTGGCTATGTCACCACCGAAATCGAAGAAAACGCCTTTGCTTTGGGAGCCCAAGCGCTGGTTCACAAACCCAACGACGTCAACGAGATGGTGGACACCATTCAGCGCCTGATTTTGGCGAACAAGGCAAATTATTCGGCAAAGCCCGGCTGAGGCTGCGTTGCAAATTCGGGTTGTTCACGAAGACGCAGACCTGCTGGTTTTAGACAAGCCGTCAGGCTTGCTGTCAGTGCCGGGCAAAGGGCCAGACAAGCAAGACTGCTTGAGCGCCCGGGTGCAGGCCCTCTACCCCGACGCCTTGGTGGTGCACCGATTGGATATGGCGACCTCTGGCTTGATGGTGATGGCCCGTGGGCCTGCCATGCAGCGCATTTTGAGCGACGCTTTTGCCAGCCGCAACGTGACAAAACGGTATTGCGCAGTGGTTGCCGGTGAGCTGCGAGGGTTGAGGAACCCAAATGAAACCCTTGCCACCCCTCATTTGGGCGAAGAGTGGAATGTCATTGACTTGCCCATCGCACTGAATTGGGCCAATCGGCCCCTGCGCCATGTTGATGCGGACAATGGCAAGCCCAGCACCACCCGATGGCAAGTGTGTGCAAACTTGGCACATCCCCACGGTAAGGGGAATGGAAATGGGAATGCGGTTGGTATCGCCACTGGCATGGGAACTGGCATTGAATTTGAAAAAGGCGCGCCTTTCACGCGGCTTTGGCTTGAACCTGTGACGGGGCGCTCCCACCAACTTCGTGTTCATTTGGCGGCCATCGGTCACCCGATTTTGGGCGATGCCTTGTACGCACCCGCTCACGTTCTGGCGCTTGCGCCGCGCTTGCTGCTGCACTCAAGCCAACTCACGTTGGCGCACCCATTGACTGGGGTTAACATGAGTTTTCACGCAGTCACCCCCTTTTGAATTTATGAGCTTCAACTCACATTCCCAGCACCTGTACATCATCACTGGAGCCTCGCGCGGCATGGGGCTTGCCATAGCGCAGCAACTGCTGCGGCCGGGTAATTTTTTGCTCTGCGTTTCGCGCCAAACCAACGATGCGTTGGCTTTGGCTGCACACGCCGCCGGGGCTGGGCTTGAACAATGGCAGTTAGATCTGGACCACAGCCTCGAAGCCGCAGCCATGCTGCGCCAATGGCTGCAAAGCCGCAAACCTGGAGCGTTTGCAAGCGCAGTTTTAATCAATAACGCAGCCATGCTGCCCAAAATCGTGCCGCTGAGCGAGGCCGATCCCGGCGAACTTGCCAAGGCCCTGCGCGTCGGGCTGGAAACGCCCTTGCAGTTGACTGCAGTATTTTTGCAAGCGACACAAGGTTGGGTCAATTCATCAGGCCAGGGCCTAGGTAGAAAAGTGTTGAATATCTCCTCAGGCAATGGCCGCCGAGCCATGGCGTCTCAGGCAATTTACAGCGCAGTGAAAGCTGGCATGGACCACTTTACCCGCTGTTTGGCGTTGGAAGAGGCCCTGAAACCCAACGGTGCCAAAGTGTGCTCGCTGGCACCGGGTGTGATCGACACGGACATGCAAACCCACTTGCGCAACAGCGCGGCCAGCGGCTTTCCTGACCACGGACGTTTTATGGATCTGAAGTCCCAGGGCCAGTTAAGTTCACCCCTTCAGGCGGCTGTCAATCTATTGGCATTTCTTGCGCACCCGGGTTTTGGAAGCCAAGCCGTGGCAGATATTCGCGATCCTTTGTAACGCGCCCGGCAGACGCTGTCACCCACTTGCGGGCCAAGTCCGTGTTTGGGTTGTATCCTGCCTGAACTAACTTGTTGGGGCTTTTATGGGTTTGCTCAATGGCATTCGGGTTCTTGATTTTGGACGCTTCATTGCCGGCCCCTATTGCGCCGCGCTGCTGGGCGATTTAGGCGCTGACGTGATTCGCATTGAGCGAGTCGAGGGCGGTGAGGACCGTTACGTGCCGCATGTTGCCGAAACCGGCGAAGGTGGCATGTTTTTGCAAATGAACCGAAACAAGCGCTGCCTGACGCTTGATTTGGCATCGGTGGCGGGCCGCGAAATTGTTCGCCAGTTGGTGCAAAGTGCTGATGTGGTGATTGCCAATTTGCCACCTGCGACTTTGAAACAACTTGGGCTGGACTATGCCACCGTGTCCACCCTGAACCCGCGCGTGGTGATGGTCATGGTGACCGCTTACGGCACGGGCGGGCCGCTGAGTGATCGCCCTGGGTTTGATGGTGTGGGCCAAGCCATGAGTGGCGCCATGTACATGACGGGCTTGCCCGACGAGCCACGCCGCGCCATTACCACTTACGTGGATTTTTCAACGGCGCAAGCCTGTGCCATGGGCGCGATGGCGGCCCTGTGGTCGCGTGAGAAAACTGGTCGTGGCCAATTGGTGGAAGGCTCGCTCTTGCGGTCTGCCGTGATTCAGACCAATGCCATGCTGATTGAACAAGCGGTGCAAAAACCCAACCGTGTGCCCCAGGGGAACCGGGGCTTTGCATCGTCCCCCAGCGATGCCTTCAAAACCAAAACTGGCTGGTTGCTGGTGCAAACCATTGGCCAGGCTATGTTTGAACGCTGCTGTGACCTGATTGGCGCGCCAGATATGAAAACCGATCCGCGATTTGCCGATGACACCCTGCGCGGCAACAACAGCCTGGAAATCAGCCGCGCCATTGCCGCTTGGTGCGCCCCAAAAACCCGAGACGAAGTGTTGGCGGCGTTGGCCAAAGCCAAAATTCCCTGCGGGCCAATTTACTCGCCACAAGAGGCGCTGGACGATGAGCAAATCAAGGCCACAGGCCTGTTGGAGCCCCGGCATTACGCGGGACTGGCGCAAACATTTCCTATTGCTCCGCACCCGGTGGACATGTCAGATACGCCCGCACAGTACCTGCGTTCTGCCCCGACCTTGGGCGAACACACGGATGAAATTCTGGCTGAACTGGGGTATGGCGCGCAAGCCATTGCCGACATGCGCCAAGCCAAAGTGGTTTAGACAGGTGCCTGATCTTCGCCCTGAAAGCCGCCACGGCGCAAAGTGATCACTAAGGTATCGCGGTAGCCGTCGGGGCCGGCTGACTGGATGGGCTGAATGGGCGTGGACTCGTGAATGACGCGAGCATCGTCCAGCAGCAGCAAAGACCAGCTTTGCGTTAAGGTGAAGCGTTGACCATTTGGCCCAGCCGCGTCAAACACGCGGGTTTCACCGCCTTTGATGTTGACCCGGTCAATCATGAACACCGCAACAAAGTCAACGCCATCGCGGTGAGCGCCTTCGGGTGTGGGGCGGCCAATGCCGTCAGTGGTGTCAATGCGAAACTGGTGGGCCTCAACAAACCAGGGCTGAACTTGCGTGCGTGCGCTGCTAAGGCGGGCCAACCAACACAGCAACTTTTGCCAGTCGGCTTGCGCCAGAAGATCAGCATTGATCGGTTCAAACCAACGCTGCATACCACCATGCAAAGCGTTGTATTCCACGGGTTGCCAATGCGGGCGATGGGCAACCACAGTCACTGCATGGGCCTGCGTTTCATCCACCACAAAACACGAGTGCCTGCGCCTGCGGTAGCGGCCTCCGTCTTTCAGATAGGTGTCGGGCGGCAGGTCGTTCCAAAAGGGTTTTAGCGCTTCAAGGGCCGCCAGGTCGCAATCTGAGGCCGCGGCAAAACTGGGGGCTGTCAGTACCGCAAAACCTTGTTGCTGCAGCGTGGCCTTCAAATCATCGGTGCTTGCCAGTGAAGGCGGTGAAAAAACGGATGTCATGCCTCGACCACAACGCCCTTCCAGAACGCGACCCGGTCACGCACACTTTCGGCTTCAGGCTTGGGGTCGGGGTAAAACCAGGCGGCATCGATGTTCATGTCGCCATTCACGATGAGCGAGTAGTAGCTGGCTTGCCCCTTCCAACTGCACATGGTTTTGTGGTTGCTGAAGGTGGTGAACTGGCGGTTCACGGCATCGGCCGGAAAGTAGTGATTGCCTTCAACCAGCACAGTGTCGTCACTTTGGGCAATGACCGTGCCATTCCAGATTGCTTTCATTTCGCTTATTCCCTTACTTCGGTGCGACCAACCAATGCAGGCTGAACAGCCCCTTGGCATCTGTCCAGACTGGGCCTGGCGTGAACCCACCCTGAATGGCCAAAGCCCGCAAACCTGACACGGTAAATTTGTAGCTGTTTTCGGTGTGAAGAGTTTCGCCCTCTTCAAAAACGAAACTTTGACCCTGCAAGCTGACGGTCTGTCGCTGACGGCTCATCAAATGCATTTCAATGCGCTGAAGAGGGGCGTTGTAGAACGCGCTGTGGGCAAACTGGGCGACATCAAAGTTGCTGCCCAACTCGCGGTTGGCGCGGGCGAGCAGGTTTAAGTTGAATGCGGCAGTGACGCCCAAGGCATCGCTGTAGGCGGCATGCAGGGTGGCCGGGTCTTTGATCAGGTCAGCGCCGACGATCAATGCGCCGCCTTGCAAGACTTTGGCCGCCATTCGAAAAAATTCGACCGCTTCAGTCGGGGTGAAATTGCCCACTGTGGAACCCGGGAAAAAACCGACTCGCTGACCCATGTCCGGCAATGAATCTGGCAGATTGAACGGCTGCGTGTAGTCCGCCACCACGGGGCTGACCTGCAAATGCGGGTAGTCGACTTGCAAGGTCCTGGCGGCCAGTGCCAAATGCTCGCCTGAAATGTCAATCGGCACGTACCGGCTGGGGGTCTTCATGGCATCCAGCAGCAAGCGCACTTTGGTGAGCGACCCGGCACCGAATTCAACCAGCTCGGCGTTGGCACCCATTTCTGCTGCGATGTCCACGGCGCGTTCGCGCAAAATCCCCAGCTCCGTGCGAGTGGGGTAGTACTCAGGCAAGTCACAAATTTGGTCAAACAGGCGCGAGCCCTCGTGGTCATAAAAGTACTTGGGCGCGATGCTGCGGGGCCGCTCGGCAAGCGCGGCCAGCAGGTCATTGGCAAATTGGGTGCTGGCTGATTTGTCTGCGGCAGATTGAGTGTCGGTGAATGAAGCGGTCATCTTGAAAAACGTGAACGTGAGCGTGAACTTGAGCGAAATCTGAACGAAGGCGTTAAATTGAACAGGTAAGGGTTAAAAAGCCTCTATTGTCATGCCAGCATCGCGCAGCCTGGCCAGCAGCACGTCGCCCAAACCCGAGGCCGGGGTCAACACACCTCCCAGGTGGGCACCGCCTGGCAGCTCGTCCAATTGCAGGGCAAGGCACAAAGCTGCTTCACAGACCATTTTGGTGGTGGCACGGTTGCCTGGGTCACCCTGGTCGGCCACACGCCCGCGCACCACGTGGCCACTGGCGCTTTTGCCTACCAGTTCGCAGCGAAACGAGCCGCCGTCCATGCTGGATTCTGACGGACCGCTGCCTGGGCCAGGCGCAATTTTTTTGGCCAAACTCCGCACGGGCGCAAGCTTCATGGAGGCCTGCGACGCCAGCATGCCCGCGCTGATCGCTGCCGCCGCCAGGCCTGCGAGCGGCCCTGCGCCAAAACGCAGGTATTCTTGGTAATGAAAGTCTTTGGCATAGGGGCTGCTGACTCCTTTTGCGCTGCCCGCCCCTTTTGGGCTGCTTGACCCTGCACCGAGCAAGGCTGCACTGCGACGCACCACCCGGGTATTGATTGGGCCCATGAAAAACGGCCCCAACCAGGCTTTGAAGTCCTCGTCATAAACCGGAGCAACCGGATCCAGATGCGCGCCCGCAGCCGGTACTTTGGCAGTCGGTGGGTTCAGCAAAAACGGCTTGGCCAGCAAAGCGGCCTGGCCCGTGCCCATGAAGTTGAACATGGACGCCAACGTGCCTCCGTTCACGCCACCGCGCAGAGTGAAGCTGGCTTTCACGCTGTCACAGGCTTCGCCATATTTTTCTTGCATGGTTTGGGCGACCAGCCACGCCCCTAAATCTGATGGCACAGAATCAAAACCGCAGAAAGGGATGATTCGCGTGCCGTCCCGCGCGGCTTGGTCATGGTGCTTTGCAATCAGGCCGTGAACCCAAGGCGTTTCGCCTGTGATGTCCACGTAATGGGTGCCGTGTTTCACACAGGCGGCCACCAGGTCACTGCCATACAGCGCAAAAGGGCCAGCCGTGCTGAGAACAACCTTGCAATCGCGCGCCAGCGCGTCCAGCGCGGCCTTGTCATGCGCATCGGCCACGATAATGCCAGCGTTTTTAGCACCCACGCCGCAGGCGGCTTTAACGGCTTCGAGTTTGTCAGCACTGCGGCCCGCCAAGGCAAAGCGCAGCGGTTTGCCACCTGTTTTGCTGGCACGGGAGTGGCTTTCGACCCATTGCGCAAAGTATGCAGCCGTTTGGCGGCCCACGAAACCGGATGCGCCGTAGAGAACCACGTCGTATCGGCGGCTCTTTGCAGCGGCGCTGGTTGACGATTTTGCTTGGGATGCAGCTTTGGTCACGGCTTTTTTCACGACGGTGGTTTTGAGTTTCGTCACTGGTTTTGGCACTGCCAATGGC
>JANNCN010000143.1:0-2108 GCA_031386665.1 Rhodoferax sp.
TGGTTTTCGTATTCCAGCTCGTCGCAAAATCCAAGCCCCAACAGCGCGTCGCCCAATGAGCGGCTGGCGTCGTCCAGGTTGGTGCGGGTGGCGGCCGGAATGACGATTCGCAATTTGGGGGCGAGCGGTTTGACCTTGCCACTTTGCGCCCAGGCGGGCTGCGCCAGGCCAGCCAGCCCTGCAACCCCAGCCATTCCGATGGCGGCGCTGATGCCGCCAAAACTTGATAAAACTGACCGACGTTTGATGTGGTGCATGCTTGCCTCAAAAAGTGGGCTGCGCCCTGTTGGGACGCAGAAAGACACAGTTTGAAACAATGTCGCGCAAGTGACAATTGGGAATTACCAGAAGGGCAAAGGCTGATCAGCTATCAACTATTTGCTACCAGTGATATGTCACTCGAAAACGGCTACCAGCCGCTCGCAGTCAAAGACCCCTGACTTCCCAGGTAATAAATCTGCGTGCCAACTTGCACCGATCGTTCAAACCCAAGCGACGAAGCTTGGTAGGCCGCGTTCTCGGTGGCGAAGCTCTGGCCCGGCAGGCTGGGTTTGTCGGTCAAGGTTTTGAGGACGGTATCGACCTCAAACCGCGCCAAATTGTGCGCACTGGGGCGGTAAAACCCACTGCCCAATACCGATGTGACCACGGTGTCGCTCAGGCGAACAGGCAGCGCCACGCGGGTGACGTTGCCCACGCTGAACACATTGACGCCATGGCGGCTGTAGTCCAGGCCACTCAGACTGCCTGCTTTGCCCAACACGCGGCTGGCCAATTCTGTGGGGGTGGCTGGGTTGGACACGTCAAACAGCGACATCTTCACGCCTTGCACCAAACCCGCATCGGTGGCGTCTTTGCCCACGCCCAGCAGCAAACCCGAACCTGAAGCCCCCACGGGCAGCAAAAAGTCTGAATAGCCATTGGTTTTGAGCTCGCCCACTTGCTTGGGGTCGGCGGGGTTGGCCAAGTCCAGCACGTACAGGGGGTCTATCCGGCGAAAAGTCACCACATAGGCCCGGTCCGCGACAAAACGCACGGCGTAAATTTGCTCGCCAGCCAGACCAATGGGCGCTGGCCGACTGGCATTGGGCAGGGTCGCCAGGGTTTTAAGCTGCCCCGTCGTGGTGTCTTCGCGCAGCACGGTCAGCAGCGCGGGCGATGCGATGCTGCCTTTGGTCACCCGGTTGGGCTCGCCCCACCAACCCAGGTTGTTGGCGTAGGTCACCACCCGCAAGTCGTTTTGGTATTCGCTCATTCGGTAGGCGGTTTTGCTGGCGTCCCAGCCCAAATGCCCCGCCACTTCGCCCGAACCCCGGTAGCTGACGGTCATGGCATTCACCGCAAATTTGTGAATGTCCGTGATGGGCAGACCGGGGTAGACCAAACTGGTGCTTTGGCCCGACCCCGCAGTCAACACGCTGTAGCGGCTGGTGGCCAGGTAGAGGTTTTTGGCAGACATGTAGATTGAATTGACACCGCCCAGCAGGCAGCGGCTACTGCGTTCGAGCGTGGGAGACGCCAAATTGATGACGGTCACCGTCGTCAGTTGCACCGCGCTGGATGCATTGGCGGCCTGCACATGGCAGTCGGTATCGGCCAAAAGCGCTTGCTTGACGGGCGGCGTGCTTGCTCCCGCAGTAACCGCGGTGACCGAGATACTGGGCAGCACTTGCGCCAATGACACGCGGGCGATGGCGTCTCTGCGCTCGGCAACAGTCGCGCCCGCCGATGGGTAAATGGTGTCAAAACGCGGAAACCAACTGGTCACCACGTACAGGGTGTTGTCAATGGTGCGGGTGTCAATCAGCTGGCCTTCAATCACCAAAGTGCGGCTTGTGGCCAGGGGCAGGCCTGCCACGGCGCTGACCTGTTGAATGATGGTTTGAGGCGGCGCATAGGTGTTGGGCGCAAACGTGGTCACGGTGAAGGCATCAGGGGGAAAAGCCAAGCCAATCGCCTGGTTTTGCCCCACCAGCGCGATTTGACTGCCGCTGGCAGACAGGTGCAGCCCTTCAAAACGGTAGTCGGCTGGCAAAGCGAGTTGACTGGCAAGCACGGCGTCACCATTGATTTGCCGCACATAGGTTTTCAGCGCACTCAGCCTGGAG
>JANNCN010000148.1:0-32806 GCA_031386665.1 Rhodoferax sp.
AAAAAGTCGTCGCTGCCGCCTTGGTACATCAGGGGTTCGGTGTAGTAGTTGGCGGGCACTTCAGCATGGCGGGCCAAGCGCACTAGCTCCACATGGTTGATGTAGGCCGAGCCATCAGCCCATTGGTAAGCGCGTGGCAGCGGCGCCATGCACATGGCCGCATCGAACGGGAAAGGGTGCAAGGCGCGCCCTTGGTTCAAGTTGTCCGACAGGTCTTGCAGCTGCGGCGAGATGAAGTTCCAGTCGTCCAGCACCTGTTGCAGGTGCTGGGCGATGCCGCTGGCGTAGTGGGCCAGTTTCAGGTCGCGGGACGCGACGACCAACTGGCCATCGCGCGAACCGTCTTTGTAGGTGGCAAGTTTCATGGTTTTTTGTGTGCTTGAGGTGAGCTTTATGCTGCGCGTCGAATGGGTAGAAGGGGGCAAAAAGGGCAAAGCACCCGGTTTGCCGATTCTACGAAGTGAAACTGGCAAAATTGGGCTGCATGATTCGGGACCCTCAGCCACTGACCAGAACCCAAGCCGGTATTCAATCCGTCGAAGTGGGCTTTGCCCTGCTCGACGCGCTGGCCCGCGCCGACGGCCCGCTCATGCTGCGAGATTTGGCAGCTTTGGCCGACATGACGGCGGCCAAGGCGCACCGCTATTTGGTGAGTTTTCAGCGTCTGGCGCTGGTGGTGCAAGACCCGTCCTCGACCTTGTACGATTTGGGTCCAGCCGCTCTTAAGTTAGGGCTTGCTTCGCTGGCGCGTATTGATGCCGTTAAGCTGGCCCGCGAGCGCATCACCCCGCTCATGCGCGAGATTGGCCACACCTTGGCGCTGGCCGTGTGGGGCAACCGGGGGCCGACCATCGTGCATTGGGAAGAGTCGCCACAAGCCGTCACCGTGAACCTGCGTTTGGGCGATGTGATGCCGCTGCTAACCAGTGCCACCGGGCGCTGTTTTGCCGCCCACGTGTCCAGCGAGGCGATCGAACCACTGCTGAAAGAGGAATTGCTGCGCGCGCGCCAGCAAAATCGCCTCGATTTGCCGCTGACGTCAAACGCTTTGCAAACCGTGCTGGACGAAGTTCGCCAGCAAGGCGTGGCGCGGGTGATTGACACCTTGCTGCCCGGTGTCATTGGGTTTTGTGCGCCGGTGTTTGATTCCGATGGCCACATTGCGCTGGGCATCGTGGCGCTGGGGTCTGCCCCCATGTTCGACGCCGCCTGGGACGGCGCAGTGGCCACCCGGCTGCGCCAAGCCAGCGGCCAGTTGTCCCGCGATTTGGGCTGGCCGGCATGAGCAGCTTTGGCGCGCCCGTCAAAGTGCTGGCGGGGTTGACCGCAGTGGTCCTGCTGGCGCACTTGGTGATTTTGCAAAGCCGCCCCAGCAGCCTGCAAGCCAGCGAGCGGTCGTTGGCCAAACCGTTTTCAACCCGCAGCGTGGCGCTGGCCCCGGTTGCGGTGGATTCCCCCGCGCCGCAACCCGCCGTAGCACCCGCCCGACTCGCCCCGATAGCCCCGGCGGTGCCCCCGCCTGTGCGGCCCACCCCAGCGCCTAAGGCCACCCCAGCGATCGCCAAGGCGGTCACCGCTTCTGCCCAACCAGCGGCACAGCAAGCGGTGGCAGGCTTGCCAGATACCTTTGTAACCGGGCCCATTTCACCACCGCAGTCGCCTGGCGCAGTGGGCGGCCCTTCGGAGCCTTTCCGGGTCCTGCCCGAGCCGGATTCCAGCCCTGACGTGGCCACCCCGGCCAACCCGCAGATCCCTCCTGCCAGCGTTGCCACGCCATCCAGAACAGCGGGCAACCCAACCCAGGCGGTGGCGATCACAGCCCCTGGAGTGCCGTCTGCCGCACGCGTTGAAGCCAGCAAAGCGCCACCCAGTCTGGCCAATGCACCTGCCAACCCCACAGTGTTGCCCAAATCCGACCCCGCCGCGCCCAGCGCCATTCCAGCGCCCAAAGTCGCCTACACCTTGCCCGGCTCCACCCGGCTCAAGTACAACGTGAAAGCCACCAAAGACGGGCTTGGCTTTGACGCGCGGGCCGAATTGTTATGGCAGCAAGACGGCAGCAGCTACAACGCGCGGCTTGAAGTGGCCGCGTTTTTGGTCTTCACCCGGGTGCAAACCAGCACCGGCCGCCTCACGCCCGAAGGCTTGGCCCCCACGCGCTTTAGCGACAAATTTCGCACCGAATTGGCCGCGCATTTTGAACGCGACAAAAATGTGGTGACTTTCAGCGCCAACACGCCGCAGGTGCCGCTGTTGGCAGGCATGCAAGACCAGTTGAGCGTGTTCATGCAACTGGCCGGCATGCTGGCTGCCGCACCGGCCAAATACCCCACGGGCACGGTCATCACGTTCGAGACCATCGGCCCCCGATCCCCCGAAACCTGGGTTTTGACAGTCGAAAGCGACGAAACCCTGAACCTGCCTGGTGGCGAGCAAGCCACCCGAAAATTAACCCGCAAACCGCGCCGCGATTACGACCAAACCGCCGAACTCTGGCTGGCCCCCGCCTTGGGCTACCTGCCTGTGCGCATCAAGCTGACCGAGAAAAACGGCGATTTTGTCGACCAACTGTGGCGCGGTACCGAAGCGCCTTGAAAAATGGACCAACCGGGTCGGTCAAATTAATTGGGGTCAGACCCCAATTAACTGGGGCTGATGCCTTGAATTTGTCACACTTGCGGCTATTTGTTGTGTAACGGCGTCAGATTAAGCCGTCCGGCGCGACCAACCCTGTCAGAATCATCTCAATGCACACGCTCTACGACTCAGAAACCTACTCGGTCACCCACATGCTGGCGAACGCCATGGTGGTGGATGGCGGCGCGGATCGGGCCGTGCCCACGCCCCCCGCCGAACCGGTTCAGCAATTGCTGCGCCACGGCTTTGAAATTGTCGACAAACGCAGCGGCAAAGAGGTGTACCTGGACGGTTCATGGGCCGAGCTGTTTCAGCAGCACATTTCCGCCTGGCAGCTCAAAACTCCGACGCAGGAAGAAGTTGAAGACACCCTGGAGCAGTACGCCGAGCTGGCGCAAAACCCGGTCGTGATTCACTGACCTTCATTGGCTCTTGGCGCAGCGCTTGGCTGGATAGGTCGAAAAGACGTAAAAAGAGCCTCGAAAAGTAAAAAAGAACCTGCAGGTTCTTTTTTTGATTTTGGGGCTCAAAAGTGCCAAAATATCAACCAAATAGGCCTCTAGCTCCCGAATAATATAAGTTTATTGCTATTTATTTGATAGCAATTTGAAAACTACGTCAAACCACCCCAATCGAGTCCTGAGACCGGGGCAGCCCGCCAACTGAGGCCTGATCATCCCGACTCCGCGCCAAGTCAAGTCAAACCAGCACAGTTCAGATCCCGCAAAATCACGCTATGAGCAAGGCCTTCACCAAAGAGTCAGATTCTGACGGCGACAACGACGACGGTGCGCCTGTGGTGGCCCTGCCCGGCGGTGGCAAAAACTACATGACGCCCGAAGGCTATGCGCGCATGCGGGCCGAGCTGTTCGAGCTGATCGACACCGAACGCCCCAAAATTGTCGACGTGGTGCATTGGGCGGCCAGCAACGGCGACCGCTCTGAAAACGGGGACTACATTTACGGCAAACGGCGTTTGCGCGAAATTGACCGGCGCATTCGCTTTTTGACTCAGCGCCTGGAAATCGCCGAGATTTCCAACCCCAGCGTGCATTTTGGCGGCGACCAGGTGTTTTTTGGCGCGACGGTGACCTATGCCAACGCACAGGGGCACGAGCGAAGCATCACCATTTTGGGCATCGACGAGGCCGATAGCACCCAAAACCAGGTCAGTTGGGTGTCGCCCATTGCCCGAACTTTACTGAAGTCTCGGGTGGGCGATGTGCTCAAACTGCCTACCCCGGCGGGCGTTGAAGAAATCGAAGTGATTGCCCTGAGCTACCCCAAACCGACCGATTTGGCGCAGTTGGGCCGCAAGGCCTAAATTCGCGCTGCTCTATCGCAAAGGTGCCGCACTGGGTTCAGAGCCGCCTGATTCACCCAAACCGCCGCCCAAACCGCCACCCGAACCTGCGTTTGATCCGCCGCCCAGCCCACTCGCTACCCCGTTGGACGCCTCAATGCGCCGAACGCCCAACACCGACGGCGTGCGCTTCAGGTTTCTGAGGGCCGTGGCCAGGTGGGTGACATCACGTACCGCCACCAAGAACCGCATGTCTGTGACATCTTGCGCGCCACTTTCGTCCATCACCACATGGGCAATGTCGGCTTCGGCATTGGCCAACGTGGCTGCCACCCGGGCCAAAACGCCCTTGCCGTTGGTCACGGTGACCAAAATCTCGGTTTCAAACGGGCGTTTGGGCTCGTCTGACCATTCCACTTCAATGAAGCGGTCGGCGTCTTTGCTCAGAAGCTTTTTGGCAATGGCGCATTGGGTGACATGCACCACCAAGCCCTCGCCCCGCCCCAGGTAGCCCACCACCGGGTCGCCGGGTATGGGTCGGCAACAGGTGGCAAATTTGACTGATGCGTTCTCGCCACCGTCCAGCGCCAGCACGCCCAGCGACGGCGTGGTTTGCGCCGCAAACCGCTCGCGGGTCAACAAAATGGCATCGGGCCGCTGGCCGGTTTCAGCCAGCAGACTGACCATGCGCTTGGCCACAATCGTCGCAATGCGTTTGCCCAAGCCCACGTCGGTCATCAGTTCGGCGCGGGTGCGGTTGCCAGTGAAGCGCAACAGCTTTTCCCAAAGCGCCTGGTAAGCGGGGTCGTCATCCGGGAATTTTTCAATCCCTTCCGAGCGCAGCGCCTGCGACAGCAGCCGCTCGCCCAGGTTTTCCGATTCGGCATGGGCCATAGTTTTCAGGTGGTGCCGAATTTTGGAGCGGGCCCGCGCGGTGCGTACAAAACTGAGCCAAGCCGGGTTGGGCACCGTGCTGGCGCCCGTCACCACTTCCACCACGTCGCCGTTTTTCAGCTCGGTTCGCAGCGGCACATGCTCGCCGTTGATCTTGGCCGACGAGGTGTGATCCCCCACGTTGCTGTGAATCGCGTAGGCAAAATCGACCACGGTGGCACCACGCGGCAAGGCCAAAATCTGGCTTTTCGGGGTGAACACATACACCGCATCCGGAAACAGATCCACCTTGACGTGGTCCCAAAATTCGGCCGCGTCCCGGGTTTCGTCCTGAATGTCCAGCAGCGACTGCAGCCACTGCGTGCCCAGCCGGTCCGCCGCCGCGCCATCCAGGTTATTGGCTTTGTAAAGCCAGTGCGCGGCCACTCCGGATTCGGCCACCACGTGCATGGCCTGGGTGCGCAGCTGAAATTCAATGTTCACGCCAGACGGCCCCACCAGCGTGGTGTGCAGCGATTGATAGCCGTTGAGCTTGGCAATGGCAATGTGGTCTTTGAACTTGCCTGGCACCGGTTTGTACAGCTGGTGCAAGGTGCCTAAAGCGGTGTAACAGTCGCCGACGGTGGGCACCTGAACCCGAAAGCCGTAGATATCAGTCACTTGCGCAAAACTCAGGTGCTTTTGCGCCATTTTTCGGTAAATCGAGTAGTGCGATTTTTCACGTCCTGAAATTTTGACCTTCATGCCGCTGCTGGCAAAGGTGGCTTCCACCTCGCGCTGCACTTTTTGCACCAAGTCGCGGCGTCGCCCGCGGGCTTTGGCCACGGCCTTGGCCAAAATCTCGTAGCGCCAAGGCCGCATATGCCGAAACGCCAGGTCTTGCAGCTCTCGGTAGGTGGTGTTCAGCCCCAAACGGTGGGCAATGGGGGCGTAAATCTCAAGCGTTTCGGACGAGATGCGATGCCACTTGTCGCGCGGCGCGTCAGACAAAGTGCGCATGTTGTGCGAGCGATCCGCCAGCTTGATCAAAATCACCCGAACGTCGCGTGCCATGGCCAGCAGCATTTTGCGAAATGACTCGGCCTGGTTTTCTTCGCGGGTGTTGAAGTGCAGCTTGTCCAGCTTGGTCAGGCCATCGACCAGTTCGGCCACGGGTGAGCCAAATTTTTCGACCAATTCCGGTTTGGTCACGCCGCAGTCTTCAATCGCGTCATGCAGCAAGGCCGCCATCAGCGCCTGGGCGTCCAGCTTCCAGTCGGCACATTGGGCTGCCACGGCAATCGGGTGGGTGATGTAGGGCTCACCACTGTTGCGAATTTGGCCCAAATGGGCTTCGTCGGCAAATTTGTAGGCCTGGCGAACCTGGCTGAGGTCGGTGACGCTCAGGTAATCCAACTTGGCGGTCAGTCCGGCAAAACTGGCGGCGGCGGCGTTAGTTGCAGCAGCGCTGGGCAGCGTCACCCCCGCCCGGGCCGGTTTGGCTTTGGCATGCGTGACAGGAGGTTCAAAAGCGGTACCCATAGGCTTGAATATAGCGCGTCGCAGGCGTTTTTCGGCCAAAAGGGCCTTGTTCGGCAACAACGTTGCCACTGGCTTGGGCAATTTGCCAGCATGGGCAGGTTCGAAATGGGCTGCCCCATGAAAAAAGCACCGCAAGCGGTGCTTTTTTTGGTGCGCGTCAGCGTTTTACAAAGGCACTTTTTTCAGCATCTCAATGCCGATTTTGCCGGCTGCGATTTCGCGCAAAGCGGTCACACCAGGCTTGTTTTTGCTCTCAATTTTGGCGGTGTGGCCCTGGCTGAGCATGCGAGCGCGGTAGGTCGCAGCCAAAACCAGTTGAAAACGGTTGGGAATCTGCGCGAGACAATCTTCGACAGTGATGCGGGCCATAAATCTCCAGACAAAAAGGACTTGGCGTTTTTAAAACGCGGTGCATGAAATAACGATTAATTTAGCGCGCTTTGGGTCAAAACCCGGGCAGATGCTGAGTCAAAAGCTATCGAAATCAACCAATATTCAGCGCTTTGAACACATCGGCCTTGGCGCGCCGTTGCGCCGCAATTTTGAGTCGTTGGGCGTGAATGATCGCTTTCAGGTCAAACAAAGCACGGTCAAACGAGTCGTTGATTATAACGAAGTCAAATTGACCGACCTGAGCGACCTCAAGCTGGGCATTCACCAGGCGCTTGTCAATCACCTCGGGGGTGTCTTCGGCGCGGCGCTCCAGGCGGGCACGCAACTCTTCCCAGCTTGGGGGCAGAATGAAAATGCCAATGGCGTTGGCAAACAGGTGCTTGATTTGAACTGCACCCTGAAAGTCGATTTCCAGAATCACGTCTGCGCCCTGCGCCATGCGCTCTTCAATCGCCTTGCGTGACGTGCCGTAGCGTTTGCTGTGGACTTCTGCCCACTCGACAAAGGCGTCGGCGGCAACCATAGCGTCGAACTCGGCGTCAGACACAAAATAGTATTCGCGGCCATGCTTTTCTTGCCCGCGCGGTGCTCGCGTGGTGTGGGAGACCGACGGTTGAACCCGCGCATCCAGCTCCATCAGCGCCTTGACCAGGCTCGATTTGCCCGCGCCGCTGGGCGCAGCCACTACAAAAAGATTGCCAGGAAAGTCCATAAATCGGGTGCCAGATGCAGGGTCGAAGAGCGTTATTCTATGTTCTGCACTTGCTCTCGCATTTGTTCAATCAGCACCTTCATGTCCACCGAAATGTGCGTTAGCTCCAAAGCCGCCGATTTGGAACCCATGGTGTTGGCTTCTCGGTGCAGCTCTTGAATCAAAAAGTCCAGGCGCTTGCCAATTTCTCCACCGGCCTTGATCAGCCGTTCGATCTCGTCCAAGTGCGAATCCACCCGAGTGATCTCTTCGGCGACGTCAATTCGAATGGCAAAAGCCGTGGCTTCTGTCAGGGCCCGGTCTTGCGCGGCTTCCGGGGCAATTTTGCTGTCGCCCAGGCCCAAGGCCTCGGTCCAGCGCTCTAAAAAGCGCTGGCGCTGCTGTGCCACCAGTTGCGGAACCAACGGCGTGGCCTGCGCAGCCAAACCCCGAAGTTGACCGGTGCGCTCCAGCAGCATGGCCGCCAGACGGGCGCCTTCGCGCTGGCGTGCGGCCAAAAGCTCTTTCACCGCCTTGCCAGCCAAAGGCACCACGATGTCAGACCAATCGTTGCTGGATGCCTGGTCGGCGCTGGCCAGTCGAATCACGTCGGCCACACTCAAGGGCTGGGCGTTCGGAAGCCAAGCCCTGACATTGTCCTGAACCGCGTTCAAGCGTTGCAGCAGTTTGGGCTTGGGGTCGGCAATGGCATGCGCCGCGTTGGTTTCCACAAAAGCCCTGACCTCGACCTTGCCGCGCTTGAGCTTGCCCACGAGCAAATCCCGCAATGCGGGCTCAAATTGCCGCAAATCCTCGGGCAATCGAAACGACAGATCCAGAAAACGGCTGTTGACAGAGCGAATTTCAAGCCCCAATTGCCCTGCCGACGTGGGTTTGGCCTCTGCCTCCGGGTCGGGGCCGGCGGTGCTTTGTTGCGCGCTGGCATAGCCAGTCATGCTGTAAACTGGCATGGCGTACTTCTTGTGTTTGTGAATGAGTGCGTGAGAATAACCCGAAAAATGGCGAGGCATCAAAATTTGGCAAGGCACGGGCTTGAAGCTGCTTGTTCAAGCCAGAGCGCACCGAGAAACCTCTCAATTTAACGATTTATGTCCAAGGTTAAACCTGCACCGCTACCCCCCGACACAATAATCGGTGGCTACCGCGTGGTTCGCAAAGTTGCGGCCGGTGGCTTTGGCGTGGTTTACCTGGCCATTGACTCTGAAGGCCAGCAGGTAGCCGTCAAAGAGTACTTGCCTTCGTCGCTGGCGTCGCGCGCTGCGGGGGAATTAAGCCCCCAGGTGCAGCCAGAAAAACTATCGCTTTACCGGTTGGGCCTGAAAAGTTTCTTTGAAGAAGGTCGTTCACTGGCGCAAATCTCCCACCCCTCGGTGGTGAGCGTGATGAATTTCTTCCGAGAGAACGAAACCGTCTACATGGTGATGAATTACCTGGAAGGCGCGGCCTTGCAAGACTTCATCATCACTGCGCGCGACCTGAAACAGCAAAAAGTGTTTCGCGAGTCCACCATTCGCTCGCTGTTTGATGAAATACTGCGCGGGCTTCGCATCGTGCATCAGCACAAAATGCTGCATTTGGACATCAAACCCGCCAACATCTTCATCACGGACGACAACAAATCGGTGCTGATCGACTTTGGTGCAGCGCGAGAAGTGCTGAGCAAAGAGGGCAATTTTGTCCGCCCCATGTACACCCCCGGTTTTGCAGCGCCAGAAATGTACCGTCGCGACGCCACCATGGGCCCGTGGACTGACATTTACGCGATTGGCGCTTGCATTTACGCCTGCATGCAGGGCTACCCGCCGAACGAAGCGCCGCAGCGGGTTGAAAAAGACCGTATTGCGACCGCGTTGGCTCGGCTGCGGGGCGTTTACTCAGACAATTTGATCGAGGTTGTGGAGTGGTGCATGGCGCTGGACGCCCTGTCGCGCCCCCAATCGGTGTTTGCCTTGCAAAAAGAGTTAAGCCGGGAGGGCGAACGCCGCTACACCAAGCTGTCGGTCGGTGAAAAAGTACGCATGCAGTTCGACACCATCGTCACCGACACCAAAAAATCTGCCAAAAGCGCCAGCGCCTTTGGCAACAAAGCCAAATGAAGTTTTCTGTCTTTCAAGTCAGTCGCCGCGGCGGGCGAGAAAAAAACGAAGACCGCATGGGTTACAGCTACACGCGGGGGTCTGGGCTGTTCTTGCTGGCGGACGGCATGGGTGGACACCCTGACGGTGAAATCGCGGCCCAGCTTGCCTTGCAATCTATTTCAGCCATGTACCAAAAGGCGGCTGACCTTGGCATCGAAGACCCCAGCGATTTTTTGTCAGATGCAGTGATGGCGGCGCATCGGCAAATCCTGCGTTATGCGCTGGAGCGGGGCATGAACGACACACCGCGCACCACGATCGTGGCGGTTTTTGTGCAAAACGGCATGGCCACTTGGATTCACTGTGGTGATTCACGGCTCTACCTGGTTCGAGCAGGGGAACTGCTGGCGCGCACACGCGACCATTCCTACCAGGAACGCAGGCCCAGTTCCAGCACGGCCCCCGTCACCGCTGCCCAGGCCAATCGCAACATTCTTTTCACCTGTCTTGGGTCGCCGACCAAGCCCACGCTGGATTTGACCGGGCCTGTGTCTTTGTTGCAGGGCGACAAAATCATGCTGTGCTCGGATGGCTTGTGGGGGAGTTTGCCCGATGAAGACATCGTGTTTCAGCTCAGCAGCAAGCCTGTCGCCCAGTCAGTGCCTGATTTGGTCGAGATGGCGCTTGAAACCGCAGGCCAAAAAAGCGACAACGTGACTGTGATTGCCCTGGAATGGGAAACTCCGGCCGACTTTGAGGCCACCCAAGTCACCATTTCGACCGATGACATAGACGACGGGGGTTTTGCGTCCACCTTGCACGCAGAACTGCCCAGTGGCGGTGGAAGCACCTTGGCGCCTGAAGGCCCTAAAGGCGAGAAAGACGACATGGACGATGCCGCCATCGAGCGCTCTATCGCCGAAATCAACGAGGCGATCAAACGCACTGCCTCGCGCAAGCGGTGAATCGCCTGAAGCGGTGACACTTCGCAATTTACAGTCTTCGCAAGCGTTGATGCAAGCGTTGAAATTCTCAAAGCCCCAAGGGCCAATCAAACCATGACTGTCTACGTTCGACGCGACGCCCGCGCCGCTGATCAGCTTCGCCCGGTGCGCATCACCCGTGGTTTCACGGTGCATGCCGAAGGCTCGGTTTTGATCGAGTTTGGCAATACCAAGGTCTTGTGCACAGCATCGGTTGAAGAAAAAGTGCCGCCCCACAAGCGTGGCTCGGGTGAAGGGTGGGTCACTGCCGAGTACGGCATGTTGCCCCGTGCAACCCATACCCGCAATGACCGCGAAGCCGCGCGTGGCAAGCAAAGTGGGCGCACGCAGGAAATCCAGCGGTTGATTGGGCGATCTTTGCGTGCCGTGTTTGATTTAAAGCTGCTCGGCGAACGCACCATTCAGTTGGACTGTGATGTGATTCAGGCAGATGGCGGCACGCGCACAGCAGCCATCACCGGCGCTTTCGTGGCAGCGAACGACGCTGTGGCCAAGTTGATCAAGGACGGGCGCTTGACCCAGTCGCCCATCACAGCCTGCGTGGCGGCTATATCGGTGGGCATCGTCAACGGCACGCCTTTGCTGGATCTGGCCTACGACGAAGACGTGGCCTGCGACACCGACATGAATGTGGTGATGACTGCGGCTGGTCACTTTGTCGAAGTTCAGGGAACCGCCGAAGGGGTGTCTTTCTCACGCTCTGAAATGAACGCTTTGCTCGATTTGGCGGAAAAAGGCATTGCCGAGCTGATGGTGTTGCAACGGGCTTAGCTATTGGTCGCCTTTTGTCACCCTGTGTCGCCGTGTGCCAGACTGCACGAAAAATTGCGAGTATTGACCCGGTGATTTACCAATTCTGGAGCAGTCATGAAGATCGTCCTCGCGTCCAATAACCGGGGCAAATTGGCAGAGCTGCATGCGCTGTTTGCGCCATTGGGTGTGGAACTGGTGTCACAGTCTGACTTGGGTGTCTCAGAGGCCGCCGAGCCGTACCGAACCTTTGTGGAAAACGCTTTGTCCAAAGCCCGCCATGCGGCTTTGCACAGTGGGCTTCCCAGTTTGGCAGATGATGCCGGCCTGTGCGTGAACGCCTTCGGCGGATTGCCAGGCGTGGACACCGCGTTCTACGCCACCCAATTTGGCTATGCCAAGGGAGACGACAACAACGTGGTGGCTTTGCTTGAGCAAATGCGCCATGTGGCAGATCGGCGCGCGGCATTGGTCAGCGTTTTGGTGGCGGTTCGCACGCCAAATGACCCAGAGCCTTTAATTTCTGTGGGCCGGGTAGAGGGCGAAATTACCGAGGCACCCATTGGACACAATGGCTTCGGGTTTGACCCGGTGATGCGCATTGCCGAGTTTGGCAAGACGTTCGCTCAGCTGCCGACTGAGGTCAAAAACGCCAACAGCCACCGGGGTCGCGCTGCAAAGGCCATGCTTGAGCTGATGCGCGAGCGCTGGATGCCAAAGTGATTCCTATTCAATCCCAAAATTCGTCTGAAGTCGGTGGGCCGTTGCCCGACATTCAGCATTATTTGCGCCCCGGCACCTTGCAGCTCACTGCATTGCCGCCCTTGTCGCTTTACATTCACTTGCCTTGGTGCATTAAAAAATGCCCCTATTGCGATTTCAATTCGCACGCCTTGACAGTGGGTGAGGTGCCTGAAAAACGCTACCTGGACGCCTTGGTCGCTGACTTGGAGGCGGCCTTACCGCTGATTTGGGGGCGCAGCATTCAAAGCATCTTCATTGGGGGCGGTACACCCAGCTTGTTTTCGCCCCAGGCCATTGACCGCTTGTTGGGCGACGTTCGCGCCCGCCTTAAATTGGCACCAGATTGTGAAATCACCTTAGAGGCGAATCCGGGCACGTTTGAGACTGACCGCTTTCGTGCGTTTCGCAGTGCCGGTGTGACCCGGTTGTCCATCGGGGTGCAAAGCTTCAACGATGCCAATTTGAAAGCTCTGGGTCGCGTGCACGATGCGGCCCAGGCGCGGGCCGCGGTGCATGAGGCAGCGGCTGCGTTTGACACCTTCAATCTGGATTTGATGTACGCCTTGCCCGGGCAAACACTTGAAACGCTGGCGCAAGACGTGAAAACCGCCTTGGGCTTTAGCCCGCCCCATATTTCGATTTACCACCTGACGGTTGAACCCAATACCTACTTTGCCAAATTTCCACCCGCGCTGCCCGACGAAGACACGGCCTCGGACATGATGGACTTGATCACCGACATGACAGGTGCCGCAGGTTTACATCGCTACGAAGTGTCAGCCTATGCACGGGACAGCCACAAATGCCGCCACAACCTGAATTACTGGCAATTTGGTGACTACCTGGGCATTGGGGCTGGAGCCCACAGCAAATTGAGTTTTGCCCACCGCATACAACGCCAAGTGCGCTTCAGGGAGCCCGTTTCGTACATGGAACGCGCCTTAAGTGGCCATTGCGTCGCGCAAGACATTGAAGTCAGCCGCAACGATCTGCCCTTTGAATTCATGCTCAATGCGCTGCGCCTGAAAAATGGCTTTGCCTTGAACCAGTTTGCACAACGCACGGGGCTGGGGTTAACTGCGATTCAGGACGGACTGCAAAAAGCCGAGCAAAAGGGTTTGATTGAGCGAGACTTGTCCAGAGTCAAGGCGACCGTGCGGGGGTATGACTTTTTAAACGACTTGCAAGCTCTGTTTTTGCCAGTTGCAAAACCCAAACTCGACTGAAGTTGAGTTTGACGAAAGCTAAGTTTGGCGTGGCCGCTGCTTGATTAAACGATGCCTAATGACCCGGGTTGGGTTGATGCAAACAAGGCTGCCGGTTCGCTGCACAAGGCATCTGCCGCTTCGGGCCACAAGTCGCCAGGTTGGCTGGCCTTGTCAAAATCGGCTGCAATAGATTGGCGTCGATTTTGAGCCTGGACGTTGCGGTCTGGCAGCACCTGAGTGTCTGGAAAACCTAGTTCCTTGTCTTCGTTCATCGGTCACCTCGCATCGAGTTGCTTGGCATTGATTTGCCGCTGGGAACCAGTTTAGCGAGTGAATGAAGGAATTGATAGAGCGCCAGCGTGGGCTGTTACAAAACTAGCTTTTGCAGTGACTCTGGGCGATTTGGCGGAAGCTGTGAGATTCGAACTCACGGAGGGGATAAACCCTCGCCGGTTTTCAAGACCGGTGCCTTAAACCGCTCGGCCAAGCTTCCATCGAACATATTTTAACTGGGTTGCGGGACTCAATGCGATTCAGCCGTCAATTTGCTGACAATTGGCGTGGCGCGCCAGAAACAAGCATTTGACATACGATTCGCCTGAAAGTCATTTTAAAAGCGACGTTTGAAGTTATTGCAGGTCGATTTCGCTGAACGCCCTTTTTGGCCCTTAGCCCACCCTGGAGATCATGCCCATGACCCGTTTTCGTTCGATTTTGCTACCCGTTTTAGCTTTGAGTTTGGTGGTCGGCTGCGCGCCGCTCACCACCCAAAGTCCTGAAGGCTCGATTCGCCCCTTGAATGCCAGCGCTGAGGGCGAGGACAAGCATCTCATGCTTTTTGGCCATGACGTGGTCGCTTATTTCACTGAAAGTAAGCACCGCAAGGGCGATCCGGCCATCAAAACCGTGATCGACAACGTGACCTTTCGCTTTGCAACCGTGCAACACAAAGCGCTGTTTGACAAAGAGCCCAGCAAATACATTCCGCAATACAACGGCTATTGCGCCAATGGCATTGTTTACGGCATACCTTGGGGTGGCGACGCAGACTCTTGGCGCATCATCAACGGCAAGCTCTACAACTTTGGCGGACAGGGCTCGCGCGATGGCTTTTATGTGGACTTGCCCCGCAACATTGCCCTGGCAGACAAATACTGGAATGAAGAAGTCAAAGGTTCCAACGCATTCGTTCAGCGCGTGAAACGCTTTTTACTGAACCGGGTTCCGCACTACAAAAGTGGCGACGAATTGGCAGACGAGGTCAAGCGCACAGGCGGCGGCAAATCGTGACTTGAAACAGCGGATTGAACCTAAGGGCAGGCACTGGATGGGGATCGAGCGAATGCTATAAATAATATAGCAAACTATCGCCATTTTGCGTGAGCTA
This sequence comes from Rhodoferax sp., assembly GCA_031386665.1. Taxonomy (GTDB): domain Bacteria; phylum Pseudomonadota; class Gammaproteobacteria; order Burkholderiales; family Burkholderiaceae_C; genus JANYCG01. Next base: position 14,632 of record JANNCN010000148.1, read on the forward strand.
GAGGCCTTTTTGATCCAAAATTTCGGTGTTGGAGAGTTCTTTCGAAATGTTCATATCATCGGTGATATGAAGTCTGAGTTCGATTGCAAATCCCAAGTGAAGCCTTCCTGACGGAAGTTTCAGTGTTTGCGCTTCACTGCTTGCAGTGACTCATCAGCCAGTCACTCGAAATTAAGCGCAAAAATCAGCGGTGTATCGAGGGGTGTGTCAAGCGGTGTATCAAGCCGCTTAGCGACTTGGACTTTGTCTCGGTTGCCTTGAGGCAAGCAACTTTGACCCCGCCAAACAAAACGCCCCAGAACCCGGAAAGGGCGCTGGGGCGCATGAAAACTGGTGGCCTGGGGCGGAATCGAACCACCGACACAAGGATTTTCAATCCTCTGCTCTACCGACTGAGCTACCGGGCCAAAGAGGGCATATTATAGCAGCTACGCGCCGCAAGTTTTGGGTGCCGATCAGGCGGCGTTGCGTTTGCCACGGCTTAAGTCAACGCCGAGTTGTTTGAGCTTGCGGTACAGGTGGGTGCGCTCCAGCCCGGTTTTTTCGGCGACCCGTGTCATGGAACCGTTTTCCTTGGCCAAGTGGTATTCAAAGTAGGCTTTTTCAAACTCGTCGCGTGACTCGCGAAGCGGTTTGTCCAAAATGAATGTTTGCTGCGACTGCAAGCCCGTTGGCGCGATGATGGCCACGGGCTGCCCGAGAATCGGCAACACACTGACGGTTTGAATCAGGGGCTGTAACACCACGGGCGCCAATGGTTTGCGGGCCACACCACGGGCCAGGCCTTGCTCAACTGCCTTCAGAAGTTTTTGCAGGGTGATGGGTTTTTCAAGGAAAGCCATGGCCCCAATTTTGGTCGCCTCAACGGCTGTGTCGATGGTTGCGTGGCCGCTCATCATGATCACTGGCATGGTGAGCGCACCGGCAGACGACCATTCTTTGAGCAAGGTCACGCCATCGGTGTCAGGCATCCAAATGTCGAGCAGCACAAGGTCAGGGCGTTCACGCAGGCGGGCCGCGCGAGCCTGGGCTGCGTTCTCGGCGACTTCGACGCTGTGGCCCTCATCGTTGAGGATTTCCCATAGCAGGTCTCGAATGCCCAGCTCGTCGTCAACCACCAATATGTTTGCCATGATTTGAATGCAGTCCCTTGGGAAATCGATGTGCGCGCTTAAGACGCCGCGTTTGCCACGATGGCGAATGATAACGATACTTGAGCGCCCTGAATTTTGCCCTCCACCATGCGGTTGGCGATATCGACCCGCGTACCGTGTTCGTCGGCAATTTTTTTGACCACGGCCAACCCCAACCCCGTGCCTTTGGCCTTGGTCGTGACATAGGGCTCGAAGGCCCTGGCCAGAATGTTGTCTGGGAAGCCAGCGCCCTGGTCAATCACACTCAAACGCACGCGCCGAGACGCCTCGTTCCATTGGGTTTTAAGAGTAACTTGGCCCAAACTTGTCACTGCCGAATTCGCCGGCCGGGCAGAGGCCGTGGCATCTTGCGCATTTTGTAAAAGGTTGTGCACAATTTGACGCAATTGCTGGGCGTCACCCAAGATCAGTGGGTTGCGAGGGTCGAGTTCGTGATGCACGGCGACTTCGGCGTTTTCATTGCCATAAAGGTTCATGACTTCAGTCACCAGCAGGTTCAGGTCAACGGGTTTGAGCACGGCTGCCGGCAGGCGGGCAAAATCCCGAAACTCATTGACCAGACGCTTCATGGCGTCAACCTGGTCGACGATGGTTTTGACAGATTTGGTCAAAATGGCCTGCTCGGGCGCATCGACTTTGCCAGCCAATTTCATTTCCAGGCGTTCAGCGGACAGTTGGATGGGCGTGAGTGGGTTTTTGATTTCATGGGCCAGGCGGCGGGCGACTTCGCCCCAGGCTTGAGAGCGCTGGGCTGACACAATTTCCGAGATGTCATCAAACACAAGTAGCCAGGTCTGTCCCGGTAGCTCTGCGCCTCTGGCTACCACGGTGATCACCTCTTGGGATGTATGGCCCACCAGGCCCGACTGGGGACTGCCTAACTCGAATGATTGCTGCCAATGGTCCAGGCCATGCTCTTTGCGGTCACCCAGAAACAGGTTGAATTGGTTTTGGATGTTTTGGGCAAAGTCGTGCAGGCCTTCGATTTCAGACAATTTTCGGCCTTCAAAAGCCGCCATGGGAAGGCGAAGGATGCGGGTAGCGCCCGGGTTCGATGACAGGATCGTGCCTTGCGGGTCCAGCACCATCACGCCCGCCGTGAGATTGTCCAAAATCGTCTGCAAGTTGGCGCGCGCGGCGTCCACCTGTGACATGCTGGTTTCAACCGACAACCGGGCATCTAGCAGTTGCTGGGTCATGTCGGCAAAAGCCCGCGTCAAGCCACCGAGTTCATCTTTGCCTTGAAGGCGTGCTTTGGGCGTCAAATCACCCGCTGCGACTTGGCTCACGCCGTCCGCTAGCAACAGCAAGGGGCGCGCGATTTGATTGCCTAACACCACGGCCAAAAGTACCGCGCCAAACACCGCCAGAAATAGGCTGAGGGTCAATGTGCCGATATACATGCGCTTCAGTCCGTCCCGGGCCAGCGCACGCTCTTGGTATTCGCGGTTGGCTTCGGTGACCGCAATGGCATTGGTCACCAGCGACGACGGCAGGGCTTGGGTCACCAGCAAAAACCGCAGTTCACCTTGTATTTCGAAGCGCGCGCTCGAGATTGGCATCAACACCTTGATTCGGGCGCTGTTGGCGGCGCCAGGGGATGCATCTTCTAGGCCTTCAACCCAGGTGACAGACTTTTGTGTGCGGGCGTTTCGGAATTGTTGCGTGGTGGGTCGCTCGGGGTTGATCTGAAATCGCGACTGTCCAGAGGAACTGATGGGTTGCCCAGCGGACGTCCACAAAGCGACGTCAGACGCACCCAGTTGATCGCGGATGCGTTCCAGAACCAGCCCTGCTGTGGCGTCCGGGGCTTCGATCAGCTGGCTTGCAGCCAATCGCGTCTTGGCGGCCAGATCGCTGGACAGTGTTTCCAGCGTCACTCGCCCCAAATTCAAGCCAGCGTCCAATGCGCTTTCGACTTTGACATCAAACCAGCTTTCGATGGATCGAGCGACAAACTGGTAAGACACTACATAAATCAAGACCCCAGGTGCCAACCCAGCCAGGGCAAAAATAGCGGCCAATTTGACCAGCAAGCGGCTGCCAAAACGACCCCTGCGCAAGCGTGCCAGCAGCCGGTACGCGATCCAACTGATGGCTGCCAAAAGCAAGCCTGCAACGACGACATTGAGCGTGAACAGTCGCGCATAGTTGCGCTCGTACATTTCTCGGTTGTCAGTGGCCTGGGTCAGCAAAAAAAGCAGCACCAAACCCAAGGCGACCATCGCAGATATGCCCACGCCGATCGTCCAGCGCAGCGCGCGCGAGCTTTGGGGCACCCGGCCGCCGGCTTGCTGACCTGTTAAATCCACGGGCTTCACCGGGCTGCCTCAAACACAAAGCGCTGGTCAACACTGACCGACACATCCCAGTCGGTTTGCCCCAGCGCACCAATTTGAAAGGGCCGTGGGAGCTGCGAAATGTCCAGCCGGAAGCGAAATTGAACGCTGTTTTTGGGGTCCAGCTCAAGCTCTGAAGCTTCGGCGATTTTCCAGTTGGATAGCCTGCGTATGACGGCCAGCGCGTCGTTCAGTGATTCATAGCTTTGGTTCAAAGCCAGGCCCAGACTGTTGGGGTTGATCTGGCCGGAGGCGATGTTCACTCGCCAACGCCGTGTGAGCGGGTGGTAAGCCAGGCGCATGTGGCGCTCGGCCGAGATCAGCTTTTTGTCATACCAGTACCACCGGTCGCGGAAAATGTCGATTTCTGCGACAAAAACCATGGGAATGCCCTTGAGCAGCGCATCTTCAACCGCAGACGGAAGGTCAAACTTGACGGCGGCAGAGACAAATAGCCCATCCGCTGTTTTTTCGAAGCGCAGTTGCGTGACCTCTGGCTTGGCTTGGTCTGGCCCTGCCGCTTGGACCGAAGGAAGCCAAGCGCTTAGCAAGCAAGCACAAGATAGGAGAACGGCACGGTCAACGCGCGCTCTTCTCCAAAAGTGCAAGATAAAAGCCATCATGGTCATCCTCTGAATTGTCCGGGACGGCCTCCCGATTTGCCCCGAAATGGGGCATCAAATGACCAGGCGATGTTAGCAATGTGGCATTGGTGTTGTGTACAAGAAACGTTTGCACCTGATCTGCGCCCTCGGCCTTGAAAACCGAACAGGTGCAATAGAGCAAGCGCCCGCCCGGCTTGAGCAAGGGCCACAAAACGCGAAGCAGTTTGGCCTGAATAGCCGCCAAGTGGGCGACATCGCTTTCACGCCGCAGCCAGGGCACGTCGGGATGGCGGCGCACGATGCCTGATGCTGTGCAAGGCGCGTCAAGCAAAATCGCGTCAAAAGCCTGCCCGTCCCACCAGGTTTCGGGCTGTGCAGCGTCGCCCACCACGACATGGGCAGCCAAGCCAAGCCGTTGCAGGGTTTGGTGAATGCGCTCGCACCGTTGCTTGTCAATGTCCAGAGCTACAACGTCGCACCGGCCAGATTCAAGCAGGTGTGCCGTTTTGCCGCCCGGTGCGGCGCAGGCATCCAACACGCGCAGTTTTGTGGTTTTGGGCAGCGTGGCCAGCAGCCCGTCCAGCAGCAAGGGCGCCGCCATTTGGGCGGCGGCATCTTGAACTGACACCCGCCCGGTTGCGAAACCGGGTATTTGGTGAACGGCCATGGCCTTTGAAAGCGTCACGCCCACGGGCCCTGCGGCTTTGGCGGAAATTTCACTGGTTGCCAAAGTTGCCAAAAAATCAGCCTGGTTGCCTTGCGAGGCGTTCACACGCAAAGTCATTGGGGCTTGAAGGCTGTTGCTGGTGAGAATTGTTTGCCAGTCTGCCGGGTAATCTTTTTTGAGGCGGGTCACCCACCAGCCCGGGTGGTTCCAGCGAGCCAACGCATCATCATCCGTGGCTTTGACCAGCGCAGCCTTTTCTCTTAAAAACCGCCGCAGGCACGCGTTGATGAAGTTGGCTTGCGCACGCGTTTCGGCAGTGCGTTTGGCGGCTTCAACGGCCTGGTTGACGAGCGTGAAGGCTTCATAGGGGGCGTCTGCATCGCGCCAAGCCAACGCCAATGCGGTGCACAACAACGCGTCACTTGCGGGCGGCGGCGCGCGTTGGGCCAGCTTGTGACGCAGAGCTTGCGCACGGCCCAATGAACGCAACACTTGAAACACCAGGGCCTGAACGCCGGGCCTGAGCGCCGGTGTTGTCCTTTCAAGCGCCGCTGTGGTGGCCGTACCGCCGCGCACAGACACCAAGACGGCGGCCGTGGCTTGGAGTTGCTGCCACAGCGCAATGCTGTCTCGGGGAGCCTCTGAAATGGGCATGCAAGTGATTTTTGTGATTTAAATACCCAATATGAGTATTTAATGGGTAGATTTTTTGATTTATGAACGAAAAACGCCTCACGCTCTCGAATAATGGGCGTGAGGCGCTATTAAAATAATAGCAAACGAAAGTTTGACTATTCTGTGGCGATCCCTGTACTGGACTCTGCGGTTTCGGTGGCTTCTGCATTGCCAGCGTCGCCCGCCAATTCAGCGGCTTCGGCATCAGCAATCGCGCGTCGCTCGGCGTCGTCCATGTTTTCACGGACTTCGCGAGCTTCGTGGTAAGCCAGACCCGTACCTGCAGGAATCAAGCGGCCCACAATGACGTTTTCCTTCAAGCCACGCAGCTCGTCGCGCTTGCCCATGATGGCAGCTTCGGTCAGCACGCGCGTGGTTTCCTGGAAGGACGCAGCACTGATAAAGCTGTCGGTCGACAAAGAAGCCTTGGTGATACCCAGCAACAAGTTGGTGAAGGTGACAGGAATCTTGCCTTCAGCGCGCAGGGCATCGTTCTTGTTCAGCATTTCAGAGCGCTCGACCTGCTCACCCGAGATGTAGCTGGAGTCGCCGACATTGTCGACAACCACCCGGCGCAGCATTTGGCGAACAATCACTTCAATGTGCTTGTCGTTGATCTTCACGCCTTGCAAGCGGTACACGTCTTGCACCTCGTCCACAATGTAACGCGCCAGCTCTTCCGAGCCGAGCAAACGCAAAATGTCTTGAGGGTCGGCCGGGCCGTCAACCACACTTTCACCTTTGTTGACCACCTGTCCTTCATGCACCAAGATATTCTTTTCTTTGGGAACCAGCTCTTCCCAAACCGAGCCTTCTGGGTCGGTAATTTGCATGCGGATCTTGCCTTTGGTCTCTTTGCCGAACGACACGGTACCGGTCATTTCGGCCAATACACCTTTGTCTTTGGGTGAGCGGGCTTCGAACAATTCGGCAACACGCGGCAGACCACCGGTAATGTCGCGGGTTTTTTGACCTTCGACTGGGATACGGGCCAATACCTCGCCTGGGCCAACATCCTGACCGTCGCGCACTTGAACCAGCGAACCAATTTGGAAGCCAATGGTCACCGAGTGATCGGTGCCAGGAATCTTCACCTCATTGCCTGACGCGTCGATCAATTTCACCTGAGGTCGAATGACTTTGGCAGAACCGCGGCGTTTAGGGTCAATCACCACCAAAGTGGACAGTCCCGTCACGTCGTCGACCTGTTTGGCGACCGTCAAGCCTTCTTCGACGTTCTCGAACTGGGCTTTGCCCGCAAATTCGGTGATGATGGGTCGAGTCAATGGGTCCCAATTTGCCAAAACAGCGCCCGCTTTGACGGTTTGGTCAGCCTTGACAGCCAAAATAGCACCGTAAGGCACCTTGTGACGCTCACGCTCACGACCATGCTCATCATGAATGACGATTTCGCCTGAACGGGCAATCACAACCAACTCTTTCTTGCTGTTGGTCACATAGCGCATGGTGGCATTGAAGCCAATGTTGCCATTGGACTTGGCCTCCACACTGGACGCCACTGCCGCGCGCGACGCTGCGCCACCAATGTGGAAGGTGCGCATCGTGAGCTGAGTGCCTGGTTCGCCGATCGACTGAGCAGCGATCACGCCCACTGCTTCGCCGCCGTTGACCAGTCCGCCACGACCCAGATCCCGCCCGTAGCATTTGGCGCAAATGCCAAACCGGGTTTCGCAGGTCAGCGCAGTGCGCACTTTGACCTCGTCAACGCCGTGAACCTCAAGCTCGTCAATCAAGTCTTCGTCAAGCATCGAACCCGCAACCGCCAAGACGGCTCGGCTTTCGGGGTGAAGCACGTCGTCGGCTGCTGTGCGGCCCAAAATGCGGTCGCGCAACGACTCGATCACTTCACCGCCTTCAACGATGGCGCGCATGTGGTAGCCATGGTGCGTTCCGCAGTCTTGCTCGGTCACCACCAAGTCTTGCGTCACGTCAACTAAACGGCGTGTCAGATAGCCAGAATTGGCTGTTTTGAGCGCCGTGTCAGCCAAACCTTTGCGTGCACCGTGTGTGGAGATGAAGTACTCCAACACGTTCAAGCCTTCGCGGAAGTTGGCAGTGATGGGCGTTTCAATGATGGAGCCGTCAGGCTTTGCCATTAAGCCGCGCATACCCGCGACCTGGCGAATCTGTGCGGCTGAGCCGCGGGCGCCAGAATCCGCCATCATGTAGATGGAGTTAAACGACTCTTGCTGAACCTGCTTGCCATGGCGGTCTTCGACCATTTCCTTGGACAGACCGGCCATCATGACTTTAGAGACTTCATCGCCAGATTTGCCCCAGATGTCCACCACTTTGTTGTAGCGCTCGCCAGCCGTGACCAGGCCAGAAACATACTGTTGTTCGATCTCCTTGACCTCTTTTTGAGCCCGGGCAATGATGCCGTGCTTCTCTTGGGGCACCAGCATGTCGTCAATGCAAATTGAGATGCCGGCCTTAGTTGCCAAACGGAAACCGGCCTGGAGCAACTTGTCAGCGAAAACCACGGTTTCTTTCAAACCGCATTTGCGAAATGACACGTTGATCAGCTTGGAAATTTCTTTCTTTTTCAGCGCCTTGTTCAGGTTGGAGAACGGCAGGCCTTTGGGCAGAATTTCGGACAGTAGAGCACGGCCCGCAGTGGTTTCCCAAAGCTTGGTTGACGGCACGAACTCACCGGTTTCCTTGTCTTTCGTGTACTCGGTCAAACGCACGTTGATGCGAGAGTTCAAGCCGACCTCGTCGGCATCAAAAGCGCGCTGCACTTCTCCCGTGTCGGAAAAAATCAGGCCTTCGCCTTTGCCATTGATTCGCTCGCGGGTGGTGTAGTACAGGCCCAGCACCACGTCTTGAGATGGAACGATGGACGGCTCTCCATTGGAAGGGAATAGCACGTTGTTGGAAGCCAGCATCAAGGTGCGGCACTCCATTTGCGCTTCCACAGACAATGGCACGTGAACGGCCATCTGGTCGCCGTCGAAGTCGGCGTTAAAAGCGGCGCAAACCAAAGGATGCAGCTGGATGGCCTTGCCTTCAATCAGGATCGGTTCGAACGCCTGAATGCCCAAGCGGTGCAGAGTTGGCGCGCGGTTCAGCATCACTGGATGCTCTTTGATCACCTCTTCAAGAATATCCCAAACTACGGGCGTGCCGGATTCGACTTCTTTCTTGGCGGCCTTGATTGTGGTCGCAATGCCCATGGCTTCCATGCGCGAGAAAATGAAGGGCTTGAACAATTCAAGCGCCATCAGCTTGGGCAAGCCACACTGATGGAGTTTGAGAGTTGGCCCCACCACAATGACCGAGCGACCTGAATAGTCCACCCGCTTGCCGAGCAAGTTTTGGCGGAAACGACCACTCTTGCCTTTAATCATGTCGGCAAGTGACTTGAGCGCGCGCTTGTTGGCACCCGTCATGGCTTTGCCGCGACGGCCATTGTCCAGGAGCGAATCAACGGCCTCTTGCAGCATGCGCTTCTCGTTGCGGGCGATGATTTCGGGCGCCTTCAATTCCAGCAAACGGCGCAAGCGGCTGTTGCGGTTGATCACGCGACGGTACAAGTCGTTCAAATCGGACGTGGCGAAACGGCCGCCATCCAACGGAACCAGCGGACGCAGGTCAGGAGGCAGCACTGGCAATACTTCAAGTACCATCCAATCAGGTTTGATGCCGGATTTTTTGAATGCTTCAAGCACTTTCAGTCGCTTGGCGTTTTTCTTGATCTTCAGCTCGGAGCCGGTCAAGTCATTGCGCAGCTTCTCGATCGAGCCATCAATGTCAATGCTTTGCAGCAAATCCTTGATGCCTTCAGCGCCCATTTTGGCTTGAAACTCATCGCCATACTCTTTAAATTTGGCATCAAAGTCGTCCTCGGTCATGATGCTGTACTTCTTCAGCGGCGTCATGCCCGGATCCGTCACCACATAAGCTTCAAAGTACAACACGCGTTCGATGTCACGCAAGGTCATGTCCAGCACCAAGCCCAAACGGCTTGGCAATGACTTCAGGAACCAGATGTGGGCGCACGGTGCAGCCAAATCAATGTGACCCATGCGGTCACGGCGAACTTTGGTTTGGGTAACTTCAACGCCACACTTCTCGCAAATGACGCCGCGATGCTTGAGGCGTTTGTACTTTCCGCAGAGGCATTCATAGTCTTTGATAGGGCCAAAAATCTTGGCGCAAAAAAGTCCATCCCGCTCGGGTTTGAACGTGCGGTAGTTGATGGTTTCGGGCTTTTTGACTTCGCCAAAAGACCACGAACGGATCTTCTCGGGGGAGGCCATGCCAATTTTGATGGCATTGAAATGCTCATCTGGCGTGAACTGCTTGAACAGGTCGAGTAATGATTTCATTTGATAAATCCTTTTCTGTCCTTAACCGATTAACCGCGCTCTAGCTCGATGTCAATACCGAGTGAACGGATCTCTTTGACCAGCACGTTGAAAGACTCCGGCATGCCGGCTTCGATCGCGTGCTCGCCCTTGACGATGTTTTCGTAGACTTTGGTGCGGCCCTGCACGTCATCTGACTTGACTGTCAGCATTTCTTGCAATGTGTACGCCGCGCCATAGGCTTCCAATGCCCAGACTTCCATCTCGCCGAATCGCTGTCCACCGAATTGGGCTTTTCCGCCCAGTGGCTGCTGCGTAACCAGGCTGTACGGCCCAGTGGAGCGAGCGTGCATTTTGTCATCCACCAAATGATGCAGTTTCAGTACGTGCATGTAGCCGATGGTGGTAGGACGCTCAAACGCATCACCGCTACGGCCATCAAACAAATTGGCTTGAGTGCGTGCCGCCGTCAGCCCCTTGGCTTTGACAATGTCATCGGGGTAGGCGAGCTTGAGCATTCCGCGAATCTCTTCTTCGGTTGCACCGTCAAAAACTGGCGTTGCAAAAGTTGCGCCTTTTGACAGGTTTCCAGCCATTTCCAGCACCTCATCGTCGCTCAGCTTGGCGAGGTCTTCCTTGCGTCCAGATCCGTTGTACAGGGAATCAAGAAATTTGCGCAGTTCAGCCAATTTGGTTTCGGCCTGCAACATGTCGCCGATTCGCATGCCAATACCTTTAGCGGCCCATCCCAAGTGAACTTCAAGCACCTGGCCCACGTTCATTCGCGATGGCACGCCTAAGGGGTTGAGCACAATGTCGCAGGGTGTGCCGTCAGCCATGTAAGGCATGTCTTCGACGGGAACGATTTTGGAGACGACCCCTTTGTTGCCATGGCGGCCCGCCATCTTGTCGCCGGGTTGCAGGCGGCGTTTGACCGCCAGGTAGACCTTGACCATTTTCAAAACGCCCGCTGGTAACTCGTCGCCTTGCGTAAGTTTTTTCCGTTTTTCTTCAAACGCGAGGTCAAAACTGTGGCGGGTCTGCTCAAGTGAGTTCTTGATGCTTTCCAGTTGCGAGGCGACCTCATCTTCCGCTGGGCGAATGTCAAACCAGTGGAACTTCTCGACCGAAGCTAAGTAGGCTTTGTCAATTTTTGTGCCTTTAGGCAACTTATTGGGGCCCCCATTGGCAACTTTGCCCCCTAGCAGTTTTTCAATTCGGTCGAATGCGTCGGCCTCAACAATGCGAAGCTGGTCATTCAAATCGAGACGGAAGCGCTTGAGCTCATCGTCAATGATCTGCTGCGCACGGCGGTCCCGTGTGATGCCTTCGCGGGTGAACACTTGCACGTCAATGACGGTGCCTTGAGAGCCTTGGTCAACCCGAAGCGAGGTATCTTTGACATCGCTAGCCTTTTCACCAAAGATCGCGCGCAGCAATTTCTCTTCGGGGGTGAGCGTGGTTTCGCCTTTAGGGGTGACTTTCCCGACCAAAGTGTCGCCAGGTTGGACTTCAGCACCAACATAGATAATTCCAGATTCGTCCAGACGGTTGAGCTGCTGTTCGCTCAGGTTTGGAATGTCTCGGGTGATCTCTTCTGAGCCCAGTTTGGTGTCGCGGGCCATCACCACAAGCTCTTCAATGTGGATTGATGTGTAGCGGTCTTCAGCGACAACTCGCTCGCTGATCAAGATTGAATCTTCGAAGTTGTAGCCATTCCATGGCATGAACGCCACCAGCATGTTTTGACCTAAAGCCAATTCGCCCAAGTCGGTTGACGCTCCGTCAGCAATGACATCGCCTTTTGCCAAACGATCGCCCTTTTTGACAATTGGCCGTTGGTGAATGTTGGTGTTTTGGTTGGAACGCTGGTATTTAATCAAGTTGTAAATGTCAACGCCGACTTCGCCAGCCTGCGCTTCAGCGTCGTTCACACGAATCACCACGCGGGTTGCATCGACATAGTCAACCAAGCCGCCACGCGTTGCGGTAACCACCGTGCCAGAGTCAACGGCAGACACCCGCTCGATGCCAGTGCCAACGAAGGCTTTTTCGGGGCGCAGCACGGGAACCGCCTGACGCTGCATGTTGGCGCCCATCAAAGCGCGGTTTGCATCGTCATGCTCCAGGAAAGGCACCAAAGACGCGGCCACTGAAACAATTTGCGCTGGCGAAACGTCCATGTATTGCACGCGCTCAGCCCCGACCAAAATGGACTCACCCTTTTCACGGGCAGATACCAAATCGCCTGTTAATTTGTGGTCCTTGTCCAAAGTGGCGTTGGCCTGGGCAATGACATACTTGCCTTCCTCGATAGCAGACAGATAGTCAATTTGATTGGTGACTTTGCTGTCTGCAACACGGCGGTACGGCGTTTCAATGAAACCATACTCGTTCAATCGGGCATAAAGCGCCAACGAGTTGATCAACCCGATGTTCGGTCCTTCTGGCGTTTCGATTGGACACACACGGCCATAGTGGGTGACGTGCACGTCGCGCACTTCGAAACCAGCGCGTTCGCGGGTTAAACCGCCAGGCCCGAGAGCGGAAACGCGTCGTTTGTGGGTGATCTCGGACAGCGGATTGGTCTGATCCATGAACTGCGACAGCTGAGAAGCGCCGAAAAATTCTTTCAAAGCAGCCGAAATGGGCTTGCTGTTGATCAGGTCATGAGGCATCAGTGGTTCTTGCTCTGCCTGACCCAAGCGCTCTTTGACGGCCTTTTCAATACGCGCCAAGCCGGTGCGGTATTGGTTTTCAGCCAACTCGCCCACGCATCGAACCCGGCGATTGCCCAAGTGGTCGATATCATCTACTTCGCCACGACCATTTCGCAGATCGACCAGAATCTTCACGACTGACAGAATGTCCTCATTGGCCAGAACCATAGGGCCTGTCGACTCTGCACGACCCATTTTGGCGTTGAACTTCATGCGTCCGACGCGTGAAAGGTCGTACGTGTCCGGGTTGTAGAAGAGTCGCTGGAAAAGCGCCTGCACCGCATCTTCGGTTGGCGGCTCTCCGGGACGCATCATTCGGTAGATGGCAACACGTGCAGCGAACTCATCGACGGTTTCATCACTGCGCAATGTCTGAGAAATGTAAGCGCCTTGGTCAAGCTCGTTGGTGTAAATGCTTGCGAGCTCTTGAACCCCAGCGACACGCAGCTTTTTAAGCAATGCCTCAGTCAGCTCCTCATTGGCCTTGGCGATGATCTCGCCGGTATCGGCATCCACAATATTGCGGGCTACGACGCGACCAATCAAAAAGTCTTCAGGGACGCTGATGTGGGTTGTTTGGGTCTGCTCGAGTTCGCGAGTGTGGCGGGCGGTCACACGCTTGTCTTTCGCAATAACGACCTTGCCGCTTTTGTCAGTGATGTCAAAGCGAGCCACTTCACCGCGAAGTCGTTCGGCGACAAATTCCATTTGGGCGCCGCTGTCCATCAAGCGGAAGTTGTCGTTGACGAAAAAGTTGGCCAGGATCGACTCGTGATTCAGGCCGATTGCCTTGAGCAGAATCGTGACTGGCATTTTGCGGCGGCGGTCCACCCTGAAGTACAGGATGTCTTTGGGATCGAACTCAAAATCAAGCCAGGAGCCGCGGTACGGAATAATGCGGGCGGAAAAAAGCAACTTGCCGGAGCTGTGTGTTTTGCCCTTGTCATGTTCAAAAAACACGCCAGGTGACCGGTGCAACTGGGAGACGATAACCCGCTCTGTACCGTTGATGATGAAGGAGCCTTTGGTTGTCATGAGCGGCACTTCGCCCATGTAAACTTCTTGCTCTTTGACTTCCTTGACCACCTTGTTTTGCGAGGTGGAAGACTCGCGGTCATAAATGATCAACTGAACTTTGGCGCGTACGGCCGATGCAAAAGTCAGACCCCGGGTTTGACATTCGCGCACGTCGAACGCTGGCTTTGCAAGGTTGTACTCCAAGTACTTCATTTCCACAAATCCGTTGTGCGAAACGATTGGAAACGCAGCCTCAAAGGCCGCCTGCAGGCCTTCGACTGTTCGCTTTTTCGATGACACGTCTGCCTGCAAAAAAGCCGTGTAGGCATCTTTTTGCATCTGGAGCAGGTAGGGAATTTCGAGCACGCTGTCGCGATTGCCAAAATTTTTGCGAATGCGTTTGCGTTCGGTGTAGGTGTAGGCCATGAGTTCTCCGGGCAAAGACTTAAGTTTTTTCGGTACTTCTTGGTGATTGGCCACTACCAATCATTGGCGGACGGCTGTACATTGCGTACGGCCCGAACCAAGGCATCTTCTACAGTCGGGATAAGAAGACACTGAAAAGTGATCTGAGGGATCACTTTTCAGTAAGTTCTATTCAGTTGGATCGTCATTGGGGCGGTATCCGCCACAGAATCCGTCTGTCTCCTGAAGCACCAAAGGCTGGAGGCCCTTTAAGACCTCCAGCCTTCGGACTAACCTCACTTACTTGAGTTCAACCTTGGCGCCAGCGTCAACCAATTTCTTCATGGCGGCTTCAGCGTCAGCTTTGGCAATGCCTTCTTTGACGTTCTTTGGAGCGCCGTCAACGAGGTCTTTGGCTTCCTTCAGGCCCAGGCCTGTGATTTCACGGACTGCCTTGATGACCTGAACCTTATTTGCGCCAGCCTCAAGCAGCACCACATTGAATTCAGTCTTCTCTTCCACTGCAGCAGCTGCACCGCTGCCGCCAGCGGCAGGCGCCGACATCGCTGCAGCGCTTACACCAAATTTCTCTTCGATGGCTTTCACCAGATCGTTGAGTTCCATGACCGTCATGCTGTCCAGTGCGGTCAAAAATGCGTCTTTATCGAATGCCATTTTGATTTCCTAAAAATATTGATTAAAAAGTGCGATCTGTTGATCAGGCTTGGGCTGCTTCTGGGGCGGCGTCTGCTGATGCGTCAACAGCGATGGCTGCAACGGCTTCTTCAACAGGTGGCTGCGCCATCGCTGCACCTTTTTTCTCGGCGATTGCGGCCAAAACCCGAGCTGTACGGGAAATTGGCGACTGCATCAAGCCCAGCAACTGAGCAAGCAAAATTTCCTTGGAGGGGATGCTTGCCAACTGCTTAACGCCGTTCGCGTCCAAAGCTTTTCCACCGTAGGCGCCACCGCGAATAACCAACTTATCGTTAGTTTTCGCGAACTCTGCCACCACTTTCGCGGCGGCTACTGCGTCAACAGAAAAACTGTAGATCAACGGACCCGTCATCAGGTCGGACACGACTGCAAATCCACTGGCGGCAACTGCGCGACGTGCGAGTGTGTTTTTCAACACACTCAAGGTCACGCCATTGCTGCGCGCTGTAGAGCGCAATTTAGTCATGTCAGCGACCGTGATACCACGGTACTCCGCTATCACGAGCGTTTGAGCTTTTGCGGCGAGGCCAGTCACATCGTTGATGACCGCTTCTTTCTCACTGCGATTAAGACTCAAGGTCTACTCCTTTTAAATATGTCCATTGGCTCAATTCTTCAACTGGCAACCTTTGAACACGCTACATTGCA
The DNA here is from genome assembly GCA_031386665.1 of Rhodoferax sp. Classification (GTDB taxonomy): domain Bacteria; phylum Pseudomonadota; class Gammaproteobacteria; order Burkholderiales; family Burkholderiaceae_C; genus JANYCG01. The sequence goes on from JANNCN010000148.1 coordinate 29,910, forward strand.
GCGATCAACTGTTTCAAGAATTCGCATTCTTTGGCAGCGGGATCGCCATCTGCGTTGGTTTGAGCAGCGGTTTAATCCGCTACCTGACAATTAAGCCCACGTCACTCCATGGAATGTCCGGGCACCAACGGTCTTGGATGGCCTGTTCAAGCATTCGCTTGAAACAGCCCACCGCACCTAGCCAACCTTTCGGTTGACCAAATTTTCTTCAAATTCAGGCAGCCAAATTCAGGCAGCGATAGTTTGCGTGTCCACGCGAACACCCACACCCATCGTGCTAGAAACCGCCACTTTTCGCAAATAGACGCCCTTGCTGGCAGCAGGTTTTGCTTTCACCAAGGCCTCAATGAGGGTTGCCAAATTGCCTTTGAGTTTGTCAGTGTCGAACGAGCGACGGCCAATGGTGCTGTGCACGATACCGGCTTTGTCAACACGAAACTGGACTTGTCCTGCCTTGGCATTTTTCACGGCGGTGGCCACGTCTGGCGTCACAGTGCCAACTTTGGGGTTGGGCATCAAGCCACGGGGCCCGAGAATTTGTCCCAATGTTCCAACGACCCGCATCGCGTCTGGCGCAGCAATGACGATGTCAAAGGGCATGTCGCCGGCTTTGACCATGGCTGCCAGATCGTCCATACCGACAATGTCGGCACCAGCGACCCGTGCTTCTTCGGCTTTGGCGCCTTGCGCAAAAACCGCGACGCGTTTGGTTTTGCCCGTGCCATTAGGCAAGACAACGGCTCCACGAACCACTTGGTCTGATTTCTTGGCGTCAACTCCAAGTTGCACTGCAACATCGATGGATTCATCGAATTTGGCAGTTGCGCATTCTTTGACGATCCCTAAGGCGTCAACCAGTGCATAAAGCTTGTTGGTGTCAACCTTGCCAGCAAAGGACTTTTGTTTTTTACTGAGTTGCGTCATGTCAGACACCCTCCACATTCACGCCCATTGAGCGGGCTGAGCCGGCAATCGTCCGCACGGCAGCGTCCAGATCAGCAGCGGTCAGGTCTTTCATTTTGGCCTTGGCAATTTCTTCCAATTGTGCGCGTGTCACTTTGCCCACTTTGTCTTGGTGTGGACGAGGCGAGCCTTTGTCAATTTTTGCAGCTTTCTTGATCAGAATCGACGATGGCGGCGATTTGATGATAAAGGTGAAGCTCTTGTCAGCAAATGCGGTAATCACGACCGGCAATGGCAAACCGGGCTCGATACCTTGGGTCTGCGCATTGAATGCTTTGCAGAACTCCATGATGTTCAAGCCGCGTTGACCCAAAGCTGGGCCGATGGGGGGGGACGGGTTGGCCTTACCAGCTGGGACTTGCAGCTTGACAAAACCGACGATTTTTTTCGCCATAACTTACTCCTTACGGGTCATAACGCCCAGGAACCGCAACCACTTGCGGACCCGAGCTTCCCGGGGTGAACGACTCATTTCAAACAAACACACCGAGTCGGAAGGTGTGAGATTTTTCATATTGACAGGATTTTTGGATCCGTCACATTCGCATCAGCTATCTAGACTTCAAAGGCCTGTTCAAGTCTTTTCAATCTGAGAAAACTCAAGTTCAACTGGCGTAGCGCGGCCAAAAATAGTGACCGAAACACGGACTTTGCTTTTTTCGTAATTAACGTCTTCGACAGAACCATTGAAGTCTGTGAAAGGACCGTCTTTGACCCGGACGAATTCTCCAACAATGAATTCGACCTTGTGACGCGGCTTTTCTGTGCCTTCTTGCATCTGGTTGACGATCTTCATCACCTCAGCCTCTGAGATAGGCGATGGGCGATTTTTTGCGCCACCCACAAAGCCGGTGACCTTGTTAGTGTGTTTGACCAAATGCCAGGTGTCATCGTCCATGATCATTTCGACCAGAACATACCCGGGGAAAAACTTCCGTTCCGTGGTTTTCTTTTGGCCGTTCTTTATTTCAACCACTTCCTCCATGGGCACCAGAATTCGCCCAAACTTGTCTTGCATGCCCGCACGGGCGATGCGCTCGAGGATGTTGCGTTCAACTGCCTTTTCCATACCTGAATAGGCGTGAACGACATACCAACGCAGATCCGGGTTGACCACTGGTGCTGCTACCACGACTGGCGTGACAGTTAAGCTTTCCACGCTATCTGAGAATGGCATATCGACAGTGTCAGTCATTACTTTTTCCATCCCAGAATCAGGTCGTAAAATATCCACTCAAGCGTTTTGTCGGTCAGCCACAAAAAAAGTGCCATCACAAAGACAAACGCAAACACGTAAGCGGTCATTTGCATGGCTTCCTTGCGGGCAGGCCAAACAACTTTTTTAACCTCGCGCCAAGCGTCCCGCCCAAAGGCCAGGAGCTCTTTGCCTGGCTCGGACGTGAAGAAGACGACTGCTGCTGCCCCCAAGCCAAAAATCAGCGCACCCCACTGCGCAATCTGTCCTTGCTTTGGCAGCAAGTAAAACGCAGCCAGCGCACCAATAATTAAAAGAACCGAAACGGCAAGCCGGGCCTTGTCGCCAGAGGAACTTACTGTTTGTACTTGTGGTGTAGCCATCTTCTTTGACTCAATTGCTCGCTGAAACTTGGACTTTCGGTGTCCTTAAGGTACCAAGGCTCACTGTTTTTGCAGTGAGCCCACGAGCCACCTGGTTGAATGATTCAGGTGGCAGGGGCAGTAGGAATCGAACCTACAACCTTCGGTTTTGGAGACCGACGCTCTGCCAATTGAGCTATACCCCTGTATGCGACGATTTAGTTTGCGACGTTTAAACAGCTTAAGCAATGATCTTGGCAACCACACCGGCGCCCACGGTCTTGCCGCCTTCGCGGATCGCAAAACGCAGGCCTTCTTCCATGGCAATCGGGTTGATCAGCTTGACGGTGATCGACACGTTGTCGCCTGGCATGACC
>JANNCN010000150.1:0-9058 GCA_031386665.1 Rhodoferax sp.
TAATAATATGATTAGTTTGCTATATTTAAAATAGCATATTGGTGTGAACAAGGACGCAGACAAGCGCGCAGTTCCTGGTGCAGACGCCCGCATACGGAGGCCGCAAAATGGCCAGCACGCTTCGCCGCCGCAAGTATCGTGACTTTCACCACAAACTTATCCACTTCGCCCGCTTCAGTGCCGCCCAAAGCCAAATATCCCGGATAATCTAGCCCGCACCCGGGACAGACCAGCGCGCACGCTGCTCTGTCCTTTTTAACTCTGAACCCAGAATTTGAACTCGGATTTTGAACTTTTATGGCCACCATTCCCATCACCAAACGCGGCTCTGAAAAGCTCAAAGCTGAGCTGCACAAGCTCAAAACCGTCGAACGCCCTTGGGTGATTGGTGCCATTGCCGAGGCGCGAGCCCAGGGTGACCTGAGCGAAAACGCCGAATACGAAGCTGCCAAAGACCGTCAGGGCTTTATCGAGGGGCGAATTCAGGAAGTCGAAGGCAAGCTGTCCGCCTGCCAGATCATCGACCCCGCCGACTTGCATGCGGAAGGCCGCGTGGTCTTTGGCGCGACAGTCGAACTGGAAGATGAAGATTCAGGTGCCCAGGTGAAGTACCAAATCGTAGGTGAAGACGAAGCTGACCTGAAGCTGGGTTTGATCAACATCGGCTCGCCTATTGCGCGCGCGCTGATTGGCAAATCTGTCGGCGACACAGCCGAAGTGCAAGCACCGGGCGGCATCAAACATTACGAAGTCAGGGCGGTCAGCTACGTTTGACCCGCAAAATTCAGAGCGAAATTCAAAGCTAAGCCAAGCGGCAAGGGGCTTCAGGTCCGGTTCCCTCAGGCCCGGTTCCCCTCAAGTCTGGCTGCGCTTTTTGATGCTGATCTGCTTGGGCTTGGCGCGCTTGATTTCGCCACCTTGGGTGAGCCGCTGGTTGCCCAAAACACGCAAGGTTTTGACTTCAGGGCGCTGACCGCCGCGTTTGCTGTACTTCAAAACCTTGAAGTCACGCGGCCCTGGCATGCGGTCTTCATCAGGCGCGGCGCGTTCTTTTTCGGGTTTGGCGCGCCACAGCACCAGCAATTTGCCAATGTGCTGAATGGGCGCAGCATTGAGATCATTGGCCAGGGTCTGAAACATGGCTTCGCGGGCGACGCGGTCGTCTGAAAAAACGCGGATTTTGATCAAACCGTGGGCGTTCAGGGCCATTTCGGCCTCTTTTTTGACCGCATCGGTCAGGCCGTCACCGCCGATCATGACGACCGGGTCAAGGTGGTGGGCATCAGCGCGATGTTCTTTGCGCTGGGCGGGGGTAAGTTGTATCAGGGGCATGGCCTTATTATCGGTCTGAATGGCAAACAAAGACGTGAAAACCAACACCAAAGACAAAGGCTTGGGCGCGGGCGCCTTGCAAGCCGCGGGCAAAAACGCCCAAAACTTGTCATTGAAGGCGCTGAATAAACCCGCCAGCAAGACCGGCACCCGAAGCGACGGCAAGGGCAGCAAGGTGAACCGTGCTTGGATCAACGACCACGTCAACGACCCGTATGTCAAGCTGGCCAAAAATGAGGGCTACCGCGCCCGCGCCGCCTACAAATTGAAAGAGATTGACGAGTCCTTCAAGCTCATCAAACCGGGCCAGTTGGTGGTCGATTTGGGCTCAACCCCCGGTGCCTGGAGCCAGTATTTGCGCCGTAAATTGGTGGTCAAACCGGGGGCCAGCGTTGCGGGGCCAGCGGGCGAGCAAAACGGCACCATCATCGCCATGGACATTTTGCCGATGGACCCGATTGAAGGCGTGGTTTTTTTGCAGGGTGATATCCGGGAAACCGGGGTGTTGAACCAACTGGTCGGGTTGATGGGCGGGCGCTTGGCCGATGTGGTGGTGTCGGACATGGCGCCCAACCTGTCGGGCATTCATTCGGCAGACGCTGCCCGGGTCGAACACTTGATTGAACTGGCCATTGACTTCACCGTGAGCCACATGAAACCCCAGGGCGCGCTGGTGGCCAAGGTGTTTCATGGCAGTGGTTATGACGACTTGGTCAAACTGTTTAAAAAGGCGTTTTTGGTCGTCAAACCGGTCAAGCCCAAGGCATCAAGGGACAAATCGACTGAAACCTTTTTGGTCGGGATTGGCCTAAAAGGTGTTCAAAGCGCCTAAATGCTTGGAAGTACGCCAAAGGGTGGCCGAAATGGACCTTTAAAACGCCCAAGTTTTAATACGACAGCGCTTGTGGATATAGTGATTATTGTCATCGTTCCGACTTGAAACGCCTAAAATAAGCCGCAGGTATTAATTTCTTCGACTTTCATCCCATCGTCGCCGCCTTTCTCTCTCATTATTGCGCCCGCACTGGAGCTCCGATTGAACAATCAGTGGTTTTCTAAAATTGCCGTCTGGCTCGTGATTGCGCTTGTGCTCTTCACGGTTTTCAAACAATTTGACACTCGCAACGCTGCCGGTGCTGGTTTTGTCGGCTACTCCGATTTTCTGGAGGAAGTGCGCAGCAAGCGAATCAAGAGCGCTGTGATTCCTGAGGGAACCTATGGTGGAGAAATCTTGGCCGTCACCAACGACGACAGAAAAATCCGGACGACCGCGACCTCACTTGACCGTGGCCTTGTCAATGACCTGATCGCCAACGGCGTGAAATTTGACGTCAAAGCCCGCGAAGAAGGTTCCTTGCTCATGACCCTGCTGGTCAGCTGGGGCCCCATGTTATTGCTGATTGGCGTTTGGGTTTACTTCATGCGGCAAATGCAAGGCGGCGGCAAAGGCGGGGCTTTCAGCTTTGGCAAAAGTAAAGCCCGCATGCTGGACGAAAACACCAACCAAATCACCTTTGCCGATGTCGCGGGTTGCGATGAAGCCAAGGAAGAAGTCAAAGAAGTTGTCGATTTCTTGAAAGACCCCGCCAAGTTTCAAAAGCTCGGTGGCCGTATTCCGCGGGGCCTGCTGTTGGTCGGCCCCCCCGGCACTGGCAAAACCTTGCTGGCCAAAGGCATTGCTGGTGAGGCCAAGGTGCCGTTCTTCTCAATTTCCGGGTCGGACTTTGTTGAAATGTTTGTCGGCGTGGGTGCAGCCCGCGTGCGCGACATGTTTGACAACGCTAAAAAGAACGCGCCTTGCATTATTTTTATCGACGAGATCGACGCTGTGGGTCGCCAACGCGGCGCAGGCCTGGGTGGGGGTAACGACGAACGCGAACAAACTTTGAACCAGATGTTGGTTGAAATGGATGGCTTCGAGACCAATGTTGGCGTGATCGTGGTGGCCGCCACCAATCGCCCTGACATTTTGGACGCTGCGCTTTTGCGCCCAGGCCGATTTGACCGCCAGGTGTATGTCACGCTGCCCGACATTCGGGGCCGTGAGCAGATTTTGAACGTGCACATGCGCAAAGTGCCGTTGGGCCAAGACGTCAATCCGGGCGTGATTGCACGCGGTACGCCAGGCATGTCCGGTGCTGATTTGGCCAACCTGTGCAACGAAGCCGCTTTGATGGCTGCACGGCGCAGTGCCCGCGTGGTGGAGATGCAAGACTTTGAAAAGGCCAAAGACAAAATCTTGATGGGCCCAGAGCGCAAAAGTATGGTCATGCCTGAGACGGAGCGGCGCAACACGGCTTACCACGAGTCGGGCCACGCCCTGATAGGTAAGTTGTTGCCCAAGTGCGACCCGGTGCACAAAGTGACCGTCATTCCTCGGGGACGTGCCTTGGGCGTCACCATGAGCTTGCCTGCGCAAGACCGCTACAGCTACGACAGTGAATTCATGTTGAGCCAAATCAGCATGCTGTTTGGAGGCCGCATTGCTGAAGAGGTCTTCATGGACCAAATGACCACCGGTGCCAGCAACGACTTTGAACGGGCCACCCAAATCGCCCGCGACATGGTGACCCGGTACGGCATGACGGAGGCCCTGGGCCCCATGGTTTACGCGGACAACGAAGGCGAAGTATTTTTGGGCCGCTCGGTTACCAAAACCACCAATATGAGCGAGCAGACCATGCAAAAGGTTGACTCTGAAGTGCGCCGCATCATCGACCAGCAGTACGCGCAGGCGCGCAAGCTGATTGAAGACAACAAAGACAAAATGCATGCCATGGCCAAGGCGCTGCTGGAGTGGGAAACCATTGACAGCGAGCAAATTGACGACATCATGGCGGGCAAAGAGCCGCGTCCCCCCAAAGACTGGACGCCTCGGGTGCCACCCGCATCGGGCAGTGGCCCGTCTGGGGGTGGTGCGCCAGTGGTCTCAGTAGACCCGGCACCTACGACGGCTTAAGGCCAGTACACCTAGCCTGTTGGGTCGATTGATCCGCAAGTCATTTCAAACACAAAAGGGGCTTTTTGCCCCTTTTGCTTTGCAGCGTTGAAAATGAAGTCCCTATGGTGAATGGTGGTGACTTGCGTTGCTTAGCGGTGCCTGGCGTTGCCCAGCGTTGGGTAGACAATGCGATCTGGAGGACATTTCCTATGAATTGGCAAACCACCCGCTTTTCTATCGACTTGAGCCAGCCTCGGGTCATGGGCATTGTCAACGTCACGCCAGATTCATTTTCCGACGGAGGGCAGTACAAATCGACCCAAGCTGCGGTTCAGCATTGCGAAACCTTGCTGAAGGCGGGGGCGCACATTTTGGACATTGGCGGCGAATCGTCCAGGCCGGGGGCGACGCCGCTGTCGTTGGAAGAAGAGCTGGCGCGTGTGCTGCCAGTGGTGACCGAGGCAGTCAAGCTCGGCATTCCCATTTCTGTGGACACCTACAAGCCCCAAGTCATGCAGGCCGTGCTGGATCTGGGGGCCGACATCATCAACGACATTCGTGCCTTGCAGGCCAATACAGACGCTGACGTTGACCCCTCCAGCCCAACGGCGCTGCAGGTGATCAGTCGGCATGCGGCGTGCGGTGTGTGCGTCATGCACATGCACCGCGACCCCCAAACCATGCAAATCCAGCCCATGACGGGCGACGTGGTGCCCCAAATCATGGCATTTTGGTCGCACGTGACCGAACAATTTGCGGATTTGGGGATTGCAGCGTCCCGCGTGGTGGTCGACCCTGGCATTGGGTTTGGCAAGACGGCGCAGCAGAACTTTGAACTGCTGGCGCGACAGCGCGAATTAGTGGCCTGCGGTTTTCCGCTGCTGCTGGGTTGGTCCAGAAAATCGTCGTTGGCCGGGGCCACCAGCCCATCGCTGTCAACCATTGCCACGCTGGATGTTCGGGGCAGGCTGGTGCCCAGCGTGACCGCAGCGGTTCTGGCGGTGCAGCGCGGGGCCAGCATCGTGCGGGTGCATGACGTGCGCGAAACGGTGCAGGCACTGACTGTTTTGGACTGGGTGACGCAGGCAGAAGTACCGGCCTGACGTAGCCCGCGGGTGCACACTGACTGCATTTTCAGTCTCGCTTGAAACGTGATTCAAGCGGGATTCAGGCGTGATTCAGTCAGCCTGTAAACTGGGCGTTTTCCCTGAGTTCAAAAACCACACGATGACAAGAAAACACTTTGGCACCGACGGCATTCGCGGCACAGTCGGGCAAGCGCCCATCACGCCTGACTTCGTTTTGCGTCTGGCTCATGCCGTGGGCCGAGTGCTCAAAAAGACCGAATCGCGTCCCACTGTGCTGATTGGCAAAGACACCCGAATTTCGGGCTACATGCTTGAAAGTGCTCTGGAAAGTGGTTTCAATTCGGCAGGTGTGGATGTGGTCTTGCTGGGGCCACTGCCTACGCCAGGCGTCGCCTACCTGACGCGCGCGCAACGTGCGTCGCTGGGCGTGGTGATCAGTGCCAGCCACAACCCATTTGAAGATAACGGCATCAAATTTTTCAGCGCGCAAGGCACCAAGTTGCCCGACGCGTGGGAGCAAGCGGTTGAGGCCGCCATGGACGAAGCGCCTGTGTGGGCAGATTCAGCCACCCTGGGGCGCACCAAGCGGCTCGATGATGCGTCAGGGCGCTACATTGAGTTTTGCAAAAGCACGTTTGACAACAGCCTCACGCTCAAGGGAGTCAAAATCGTGGTGGATGGGGCGAATGGGGCAGCTTATCAAATAGCGCCCAAAGTGTTTCATGAATTGGGTGCCGAGGTGATCTCGATTGGCTGTGCGCCTGATGGCTTGAACATCAATCTCGGTGTGGGGGCCACCCACCCAGAAGCCCTGGTGGCTGCTGTCAAGCAGCACCACGCTCACTTTGGCATTGCGCTGGACGGCGACGCTGACCGCTTGCAGGTGGTTGACGCTGCAGGTCGATTGTTCAACGGCGATGAAATTTTGTACCTGATGGTCAAAGAGCGTTTGTCCAGAAACGCGCCTGGTGGCTCTGCAGGTGCCGTCCCCGGCGTGGTCGGCACGCTGATGACCAACATGGCGGTTGAACTGGCGCTGAAGGCCAAAAACATCGAGATGGTGCGCGCCAAAGTGGGCGACCGCTATGTGCTCGAAGAGCTTGAAAAACGCAACTGGTTGCTTGGCGGCGAAAGCTCGGGCCATTTGCTGGCGCTGGACAAACACACCACGGGCGATGGCATGGTGTCAGCCCTGCAAGTGCTGCAGGCGTGTATTCGCAGCGGTGAGACCTTGGCCGAATTGTTGTCGGACGTGACTTTGTTCCCCCAGATTTTGATCAATGTGCGTTTGACGCCTGGGCAAGACTGGAAAGCCAATGCCCAAATGGCGATTGAAACGAGCGCTGTCGAAGCCGAGTTGGGTGACACAGGACGCGTTTTGATTCGTGCCAGCGGCACCGAACCCATGGTTCGGGTAATGGTCGAAGCGCTTGACGCCGCGCAAGCCCGTGCCTGTGCAGAACGCATTGCCAACTGCCTCAGACCCTGACTTTGCGCGGCTGGGCCGAGTGCTTTAGGCGCTTTGTTTGTTTCGATCTCAATTTCAATTTAAGTGGAGTTCACCCTTGTCCAACCCTCGTATGCTCCAAAATCTCGCCATCACGGTCATCCGTGTCGATTTTGCCAAATCGGCGCATGCCAAGGCCTTGGTCGACATGCTGGACGCCTACGCGCACGATCCCATGGGCGGAGGCGAAGGCTTGACTGACTTTGCCAAAGCACGGCTGGTGCCGGAGTTATCCGCCCGACCCGGTGCGTTCAGCGTTTTGGCCTACGACGCTGACAAACCCGTCGGTTTGGTCAATTGCCTCGAAGGCTTTTCAACCTTTTCTTGCCGTGCCTTGATCAACGTGCATGACGTGGCTGTTTTGCCGGATTACCGAGGCCAGGGCATCGCTGACAAAATGCTCGCACTTTGCGAAGCCATCGCCCGTGACCGCGAGGCCTGCAAAATGACGCTGGAGGTGCTGGAGGGCAATACCGGGGCCATTCGGGCCTATGCGAGATTCGGTTTTGCGGGCTACCAGTTGGGTTCGACTGCGGGGCAGGCACAGCTCATGCAGAAATGGCTCAAGTAACGCCTTCCATTTGGAGTTCGCTGCGCCACCGCCAGTTTCGGGCGCTGTGGATCAGTGGCGGCGTTTATTTTGTTGGCAACGCCATGCAGGCCATGGCAGCCGCCTGGATGGTGGTGGAGTTGACCGGTTCGTCATTCTTGGCGGCGCTGGTGCAAACCGCTGTGTTTCTGCCCATGTTTTTGCTTTCTTTGCCCGCTGGGGTGTGGGCTGACATCACCGACAGGCGTCGCCTGATTTTGATCGCGCTGAGCGTGCAGGTCGCCGTGGGAACGCTGCTGACTGCCTTGCTCTTGCTGGGTGTTGCGGGCCCGGCGACATTGCTGTTTTTGATCTTTGTATCGGGCTGTTGCACCGCGCTGCTGTCGCCCGCCTGGAACTCCACTGTCAGCGATTCGATCCCGCGCGATGAGCTGCCCCAGGCCATCACCATCGTGTCAATTGCCTACAACGCAGCGCGCGCCTTGGGACCCACTTTGGCCGGCTTGGTGTACGCCGCCGTCGGTGGGTCCTGGAATTTTGCCTTTGCCGTGGTCAGTACCTTGGTGATGATCCAAACCATCCGGCTGTTCCCACCCAAGGCCCATCCGCCATCGCGTTTGCCGCCTGAGCGATTGTGGGGCGGCATGCTCAGTGCCCTGCAGTTTGCCTGGCATTCGCACACAGTGTTGGCGCAACTGGTGCGCACCATGGCCTTTGCTTTGGCGGGTTCTGCGCTTTGGGCGCTGCTGCCGGTCATTGGGCAACGCCAACTGGGGCTGGGAGCCGCCGGGTTTGGTTTGTTGATGGGTTGCCTGGGCGCAGGTGCCGTGGCTGCGGGGTTGGTGATCACCCGCATTCGGGCGAGGATTGGCTTGGAGCGGCTGGTGGCTTGCTGCTGCCTTGTATTCGCGGCGGTGATGTTGATTGCCGCCTTCTCACGTTGGGCTCTTCCAGTTTATGTGGCCTTGTTTTTCGGCGGCGCAGCCTGGAGTTCGGTGATGTCCACTTTCAACACCGCCACGCAAACCAGTGTGCCGCCTTGGGTGCGGGCGCGGGCAGTGGCCATGCACACACTCAGCGCCCTGGGGTCTTTGGCTTTGGGCTCAGCAGTGTGGGGTGCTGTGTCGGATTTGGTGGGGTTGCCGTTTGCGTTGAGCTTGGCCTCGCTTGCCATGCTGTCGGGGATGTTGTTGTCCAAAAAATTCCCGTTGCGCATGGGTGAAATGCAAGACGTGACCCAGGCCATTCCGGGCGATGAACTGTTCATCACCAATGAGCCGTCGCCTGAGGCAGGGCCGATTGCCGTTGAAATCGCCTACCGCATCAAAATTGAAGATACCGCGCTGTTTTTAGAAACCATCAGCCACATGCGCGCCCCCCGCAGGCGCGACGGTGCCGCCCTTTGGCGAATTTACAGTGACATGTCAGACCCGTCCCGGTTCATGGAGCGCTTTATCGTCAACTCCTGGGCGGCCTATTTGCACCAGCGCTCTCGCGCTACTTTGGCCGACCAAGAGCTGGAAGACCATGTGCGGGCTTTGCAATTAGAAGGTGTCGCCGTCACCACGCAACATTACTTGGCTGAACGCTGAATTTATTCAAAGTCATATCACCGGTGATATGAAGTCTGGTGAAAACCC
>JANNCN010000188.1:0-27129 GCA_031386665.1 Rhodoferax sp.
AGTGCGGGCGCTGCCAATGCGCTGCGCAACGCCCTGAAAGAGTTTGGCCGCGTCATTGGCGACAAGCTGGAAAACCAGGCCCACGCCGCGCTGAATGCCGCAGGCGAACTTGAAGGCTGGCAGCGCTGGCGTGCCGACCAGTTGCGCGAAGAGTTGGTCAACAAAGCCGAGGGTTTGCTCAAACGCGAGGCTGGGCAAGAGCTCGGTGGCCGCAAAATGCAGGACAACTTGCGCAATTTGCGCGAGCAATGGAAGCAAACCGACCAAGGTGGCGTGCCCAACCACGGTTTGTGGAAGCGCTTTGACGAAGCCTGCAACCAAGCTTACAAAGTGGTCGAAGCCTGGCTTGAAAAAATCAAACTGGAGGCGGCAGAGACCAAAACCCAGCGTTTGGCGCTGTTGGAAGAAGTCAAAGCCTGGGCCGTGGCCAACACCACCGCACTGGACGACGACTGGAAGGGCTTTAACCGCATCCTGCACCAGTTCGGCGACCGTTGGCGCGAATCCGGCCACATGAGCGAAAAAACCATGGCCGAAATGCAGCCGCTGTGGCTGGCCGCCATTGGCCAAGCCGCCGCGCCGTTGGAGGCCCTGCAAAAACTCAGTGTGGAACAGCGCCACGCCATGATTGAAGAGGCCAAACTGCTCGGTGCAGCGCCGGTTTTGCACATTGATGGCGTAAAACACCTGCAACAGCGCTGGCAGGCTGAAGCCCATGCGGTGCCGCTGGATCGCCGTTTTGAGCAAAAGCTGTGGGATGCGTTTCGCAAGCCGATTGACGATGCCTTCAACCGCAAAACCCTGGAACGAGAAAAAGCCGACGCCGCTCTGGGCGCACGCGACCGTGGCGTGCTGGAGGCTGCGCGCGCGCTGGAAGCCGCCAACGCCGCAGGCGACGCCCAAGCCATTCGGGCTGCCATGACTGCGCTGGACGCAGCCCTAAGCGGCCAGGCGCAAGCCCAAGTGGTGGCCTCGCAGGCCGCGCAATCTGAAAAACTTGGCTCGGCTGCAAACAAGGCGGTTGGATTTGACGCCTTGGCGCCTGCCGCATTGGCTGAGTCATCTGACTTGGCCGACCCATCGGCAGCGAGCGCTGCAGCCGATACAACCGTTGCCAATCCGGATTCCGCGCCGCAGTCATCCGATGCGTCTTCGCCTGAAGCCGCACAAGACAGCGCGGGTGAAGCGGCACCGGCTGCCACCCCCGTGCCACGCAAACCCGTGGTGGCAGTGCGCGGAGACGACCGCCCTGGCATGCGCAAGTCTGAGCCCGCGCCCCCCGCGCGAGGTGGAAAATTTGGCGATCGCAAAGACGGTCCAAGGCCTGATCGCGGTGACCGTGGCGACCGCCCAGGGTCTGACCGTGGCCGTCCTGGCGCCCCTGGCCAAGCTGGTGGACGTGATTTTGGTCGAGACGGTGGCTCAAGAGATACCCGTCCAGACGCCCCCCGCCTGGGCGATGCCGCATTTCGTGCCCAGCGCGAAGCGCTTGAAAATGCCCAGTTTGCCCTGAAAAAGCTCGCTTCCCGCGCGCATGGCGAGGCCTTGGTTCAATTGCTCACCGCTTGGGAGCACCGCGACGCCGCGCAAGCGCCCAGCGCCCAAGACTTGGGCAACCGCGTGAACGCAGCCGCTCGAAGCGCCTGGGCGCAAGCCTTGGCCCGCGCACCCGAGGGCGATGCCTCAACCTCGTTGCTGCGCCTGGAAATGGCCGCTGAAGTGCCCACCCCGGCAGAGCACATTAGCGCCCGGCGGGCCTTGCAATTGCAGTTGCTCACGCGGCGCAATGACCCGCCCCCAGCTGAAACCTGGGCGGTCGACACCACGGCCATTTTGGCAAGCGGCTTCAATGCAGACCATGCCCGGCGTGTGCAGAACGCCCTGAAAGTGCTGCTCAAGCCGTAAATTTCCCGTTACAGATCGCGTGCAAACGTGATGAAATGTAGTTTTGGAGAACTGCATGGACTCGGTCGAAGACCTGCTTAAGCGCCTGGAGCGCCTCAACGGCATCGGGGTGTCACTGTCGAAAGAACGTGACATCACCCGCCTGCTTGAAACCATCTTGTTGGCCGCCAAAACCATCACCAACGCGGACGGCGGCACCCTGTACCGCACCACCGAAGACGGCGCGGAGCTTCGGTTCGAGATTTTGCGCACCGATTCGCTGAACATCGCCATGGGTGGCACATCGGGCGTGCCGATCAAATTTCCGAATCTGCCACTCAAAAATGACGCAGGCGCACCCAATGACTCGCTGGTTGCGGCTTATTCGGCCATTCACAACCAGACCGTCAACATCAAAGACGCCTACACCGAGGCGAATTTCGATTTTTCAGGCACGCGGCGGTTTGACGAGCGCACGGGTTATCGCTCGCAGTCCTTCCTGTCGGTGCCCATGAAAGACCATGAAGGCGAGGTGATTGGCGTGTTGCAGCTGATCAACGCCAAGCACCCGGTCACGGGCGCTGTCATGGCGTTTTCATTGGCAGACCAAAGCCTGGCTGAATCCATGGCCTCGCAAGCCGCCATTGCGTTGACCAATCGACTGCTGATGACCCAGCTGGAGGAGTTGTTTGAGTCCTTCATCAACCTGATCAACCTGGCCATCGACGAAAAGTCGCATTATACGGGAGGCCATTGCCAGCGGGTTCCGGCCTTGACGATGATGCTGGCGGAGGCCGTCAACAGCACGACCGACGGCCCTTTGGCATCGTTCAGCTTGAGCGACCGCGACCGTTACGAGCTCAAAATTGCCGGTTTGCTGCACGATTGCGGCAAGATCACCACCCCTGTGCATGTGGTGGACAAAGCCACCAAACTGCAAACCCTGTTTGACCGCATCGAACTGCTGGACACGCGGTTTGAAGTGCTGAAACGCGACCGCGAAATCGAAGCGCTGCGCCAGCAACTGGCACTGCGCACGCAGCTGGACGCGCCTGCTGAGGCCCGCATTGCCAAAGAATCGCGTAAAAAAATCGACGCGCTGACGGCCGACCGCGAGTTTCTGCGCGCCGCCAACAAGGGCAGCGAAGCCATGCCCGAGGCTTCGATCGCCCGGATTCGTGACATTGGCCACAACCTGACCTGGCGCAATGGCGATGGCGTGAAAACCGAGTTTTTGAACGCCAACGAGCTGGAAAATCTGACCATTCGCGCCGGCACCTTGACGTCTGCCGAGCGCAACATCATCAACCACCACATTGTGGCCACCATCAAAATGTTGGAGCAATTGCCCTGGCCCAAGCACCTTAAGCGCGTGCCCGAGTACGCAGGCGGCCACCATGAGCGCATGGACGGCAAGGGCTACCCGAAAGGTTTAACCCGCGACCAAATGTCCGTGCAGGCCCGATCCATGGGCATTGCCGATATTTTTGAGGCCTTGACCGCCAGCGACCGCCCTTACAAGCCGGGCATGAAACTGTCGCAGGCGATGGGCATCATGGAAAAATTCAAAAACAATGGGCACATTGACCCGGATTTGTTTGACGTGTTCGTCAAAAAAGGCGTTTACAAGGCCTATGCCGAGCAGTTTTTGGATGCGTCTCAGATTGACGAGGTGGTGGTTTAGGGGCCTATTGGCCAAAACTGCCGAAATCTCTCAAAACCAGTCAAATTTACCACAATTGTGGTAAATATTGCCTAAAATCGGGTTTTGGTGAAAATTGTGAACAAAATAGGCCTCTAGCTCTCGAATAATAAAGAAAGTTTGCTATATAAATAATAGCATTTGCTGTCTGGCTTACTCGCTCACACTGTCGCTAAGTCACTCGCTAACGGTCAAATCCACCCGGCTCACAAGACCGGCTTGGCTCAGATCAAGGCGCAAAACCTCCAGCCGCGGTGGGGTGGCTGAAGCGTCCCAATCGCTCAACACTATACGGCGCAAATTCTGATGGGCAGTGCCCGGCGCCTCGGGTCTGGGAATCAGATGTTCCGCAGGTCGGTGGGTGTGGCCGTGAATCAGAGTTGCCGCGCGGGCTTGGGCGAGCCAGGCGGCGGCAGCGTCCGAATCTACGTCAAAAAAATCAGTGCTGGTGGTTTTGCGGGCTTCACTTTGGGCACGCAAACCACGCGCCAGGTCAAGGCGCTGTTGCAGCGGTTGACTTAAAAAGTCTCGCTGCCAGCCCTGGCTTCGCACCATCGCGCGAAACTTTTGGTAATCGGTGTCGGCCAGACACAAGGCGTCGCCGTGGCTTAAAAGCCAGCGCTGGTTACCAAAGTCCAGCACAGTCGGGTCGGCCAGCGGTTGGATGCCACATTGCGCTAAAAACGCCTCGCCCACCAAAAAGTCGCGGTTGCCGTGCATGAAAAATAGCTCGGTGTGCTTTGAGGCGGCTCGCAGCACGTCGGCACACTCGCGTTCAAAATCTCCTGGGGGCGCGCCCGTCGAAGTGAGCGGCGGGGTGAGGGCAGGAGGGGCGGCCACGTCATCGCCCACCCAGACTTCAAACAAGTCGCCCAGCATGAACACGGCGTCTGCCTTCGTGGTTTGCAGGTAGTTATGCCAGGCTTTGAAGGTGGCAGGCTCCCCGCTTTGTAAATGCAGGTCCGATATGAAATCAATTACCTGCCAGGACGCAGGGATCTTGAATTCTTGAAATCCCTGCACGCCGGTGGCCCGCGTCGCTTCAACCGGCTGACGCAATTAGAGTGCGACAGCCTTTTCAATCACCACATCGACATTGGGCACGTCGTCGTGGTGGCCTTTGCGCCCAGTTTTCACGCCTTCAATTTTATCCACCACGTCGGCACCCGACACCACTTTGCCAAACACGGCGTAACCCCAGCCCTGGGCTGAAATGGCGGTGTGGTTCAAAAAGCCGTTGTCTGATGCGTTGATGAAAAACTGCGCGGTGGCTGAATGCGGGTCGCCCGTGCGTGCCATGGCCACGGTGTATTTGTTGTTTTTGAGGCCGTTGTTGGCTTCGTTGTTGATGGGCGTGTCGCCGCGTTTTTCCTTCATGCCCGGCTCCATGCCGCCGCCTTGCACCATGAAACCAGGAATAACACGGTGAAAAATCGTGTTGTTGTAATGGCCTTTGGCGACGTAGCTCAAGAAATTGGCGACTGTTTTGGGTGCCTTGTCGGCGTCCAGCTCGAGCGTGATGACGCCATGCTGGGCAATGTGGAGTTCGACTTTAGGGTTGCTCATGATTATTTCACCAGGGTTGCAGAGTTGATAAGGATGGTTGTTTTGGGGACGTCGGTCGGAAACGGCCCGCCAGCGCCGGTGGGCGTGGTTCTGATTTTGGTCACCACGTCCATGCCGCTGATGACTTTGCCAAAGACGGTGTAACCAAAAAGCTGGGGCGCATTCACCAAGTTGGCGCGCGGGGTGTTTTCAAACACTTTGCCCTGAAATTCAAATTTGGGCACCGGGTCGCCCGGGGGAATCACCGTGGGGTCCAGGCGGTTGTTGTCCACCACATTGATGAAAAACTGCGCTGTTGCTGAATGTGGGTCGCCGGTGCGGGCCATGGCCAGGGTGCCCACGGTGTTGCGTGGGCCGCCTTTTTCAATCGCTTCGCGGCCTTCGTGGAGGATGGGCGCACGGCCTTTTTTCTCGGCAAATTTGGCGTCGTAGCCGCCGCCTTGCACCATGAAGCTTTCAATCACGCGGTGAAAGATGGTGCCGTCGTAGTGTTTGTCTTTGACGTATTGCAAAAAGTTTTCGACCGTTTTGGGGGCTTTGTCGGGGTAAACCTCGACCACAAAGTCGCCTGCGGACGTCGCGAATTTGACTTGTGGTGCGGCGGCAGCCTGTGCCTGGGCCAGAGCAACGCCCGCTGTCAGGGTCAAGGCAGCCAGGGTTCGAATTAGCGTGGCCGCACCGTTGCGCCCAGGAGATCGGACAAAATTGGGAACACAGCTCATAGTTTTCAATCCTAAAAATCGTTTGATCGGAAAGGTTTGGGAAGTCTCAAAACGCCGCAGGTCGCGCTTTCGCCGACAGGCTGAGCAACTCCAGAACGGCCGTCAATTTAGGCCCTACAGTCCGGTTGCTGGCGTCCAATTGTCCGGCTTTTTGGTAGGCCAGGCTCGCCAGCCTGGCATGCACGTCGCCCAGGTTTTCATGGGCGGTGGCGTAATTGGGGTTGTTGCGAATGGCCATTTCCAGGGCCACGCGGGCCTTTTCGAACTCGTTTTGCGTCGCGTACAAGACCGCCAAGTTGTTGTGCGGCTCGGGCAGTTCAGGGAAATCGTTGGTCAGGGCCAGAAAAGTCGCAATCGCCGCGTCGGTTTGATTGGCATCGCGCTGGATCAAGCCTTTGAAGAAGCGCATTTGCGGATCGGTCGGTTTTTTGGCCAAGTGGCGATCAACCAGCACCAAGGCCTGGGCCATTTTGCCCGAGCGCATCAACTGGCTCACATCGGTGTACTCGTCTGCATGAGACGACAGTGACGCGAATGAAAGCGCCAAAAAAATAGTTGCTGCCAATGCCAACGACCAGACCGTCCTGCCAAGGTGGAGGGCGCCAAAAAAGCTTTGAAAACGGGGGAGTTGAAACAACATGTGAGCGTGGGGCGTCTTCAGCGACAAAGCCCCGGACATGAGAGCTATATACTGGCGGCGATTGTAGCCGACAGCTTGGGGCCGCGTGCCAAGACCGCTTGCAGGTGTGACTGGATGTTTCCTCTGCGGCAGCCCTTTTTTTTCAAGACCGAATCTTTGTTTTTTTGACCCATGAGCCTGCGCATTTACAACACGCTTTCGCGCGGTTTGCAAGAGTTTTCTCCGATTGAGCCGGGCCACGTCCGCATGTACGTGTGCGGCATGACAATTTATGACCTGTGCCACATCGGTCATGCCCGAATGGCCATGGCCTTTGATGTGGTGCAGCGCTGGCTTAAACACAGTGGCTACCGCGTCACGTATGTGCGCAATGTCACCGACATTGACGACAAAATCATCAAACGGGCGCTTGAGCGCAACATCACCATTCGCGCATTGACCGATGAGATGATTGGCGTCATGCGCACTGACATTGGACGTTTGGGCATTGAGCCGCCCGATATAGAACCGCGTGCCACTGAATACGTGCCTCAAATGCTCAAGTTGATCAGCCGCCTGCAAGACAAAGGTTTGGCCTACCAGGCGCTCAACGGCGACGTTAATTTTGCGGTTCGCAAATTGCCGGGTTACGGCAAGCTGTCTGGCAAATCACTGGATGACCTGCGGGCTGGTCAGCGCGTGGCCGTGCAAGACGACAAAGCCGACCCGCTGGATTTTGTGTTGTGGAAGGCGTCCAAGCCAACCGAACCGGCAGACGCCAAATGGAGCGGCGCGGTGGCACCCTATGCCAACAGCCCATCACAGAGCGCTCGGGACTACGGCCTGGGGCGCCCCGGCTGGCACATTGAATGCTCTGCCATGTGCAGCGTAACCCTGGGCGAGACCTTTGATATCCACGGTGGTGGTGTCGATTTGCAGTTTCCGCACCATGAAAACGAAATTGCCCAAAGCGAGGGCGTCTCTGGCAAACCGCTGGCCAATGTCTGGATGCACAACGGCATGGTTCAGTTGGACAATGAAAAAATGTCCAAAAGCTTGGGCAATTTTTTCACCATTCGCGAAGTTTTAAGCCAATACAAGCCTGAGACCGTGCGATTTTTTCTGGTGCGCGCGCATTACCGCAGTGACTTGAACTACAGCAATGTGCATTTAGACGACGCTGAGAACTCCTTGAAGCGGCTGTACACGTCCTTGAGTTTGGCAAATGGGGGCATTGCAGCCCAAGCCGCGCCAGAGGTAGGGCTCGGCGACCCCATCGACTGGAGTGACCCGTTTGCCGCGCGGTTTAAGGCCGCCATGGACGACGATTTTGGAACGCCAGGTGCCGTCGCTGTTTTGTTTGACCTGGCGGCCGAGGTGAACAAGACGCAATCGCCTGCGTCTGCATGCATGCTCAAAAAATTGGGAGCCTGCCTGGGGTTGCTGCAACAGGATGCCATCGTTTTTTTGCAGCAGCGGGCCGACCAAGCAGCAGACGGCGCATCTCGCAGCTCGGCCGAGAGCATCAACGCGTGGGTGCTTCAGCGCAATCAGGCCAAACTGGCAAAAGACTTTGCCCAAGCCGACAAAATCCGGCAACAATTGCTGGCCCAAGGCATTGTGCTGAAGGATTCGCCCACGGGCACCACTTGGGAGGTGAAATGAAGCCGATGGTCGCCACCCAAAATATGATTCCAAGCGCCTTGAAATCGCAGTATTGAGCCCATGGTTGCCTCCAAAATTGTGGTGCCTGAAGCCAAGGCGCTGGAACTTGCCCCCGGTTATTGGGAAGACGCATGCAAGCACCTAGTCAAAAAAGACCGGGTGATGAAGCGCCTGATTCCGCAGTGCGGCGACGTGCGTTTGCAAACCCGTGGGGACGCCTTCATTACTCTGGCGCGCAGCATTGTGGGCCAGCAGATTTCAGTCAAAGCCGCCCAGACCGTCTGGGACCGTTTTGCCGTTTTGCCTCGCAAATTGTCAGCCGCCAATGTGCTGAAACTCAAAGTGGACGACATGCGCGCGGCCGGTTTGAGCGCGCGAAAGGTCGAGTACCTGGTTGACCTGGCTTTGCATTTTGACAGCGGTGCCTTGCACGTCAAAAACTGGCAGCAAATGGAAGACGAAGAAATCATCGCCGAGCTGATCACCATTCGGGGCATTGGCCGATGGACCGCCGAAATGTTTTTGATCTTTCACATGATGCGCCCCAACATTTTGCCCTTGGACGACATTGGCTTGATCAACGGCATCAGCAAGAATTATTTTTCAGGTGAAGCCGTCAGCCGAAGTGATGCGCGCGAGGTCGCCGCTGCTTGGGCGCCTTATTGCAGCGTGGCAACTTGGTATATTTGGCGCTCGCTGGACCCCGAACCCGTTGAGTATTAGCTTTAAGCGAAAATGAGGAGTTAAACGTTGGCTAAAAAAACATTTTTGGATTTCGAGCAACCGATTGCAGATCTTGAAAACAAGATCGAAGAACTGCGTTATGTGCAAACTGAATCCGCAGTGGACATTTCGACAGAAATCGATCAGCTGGCCAAAAAAAGCCAACAACTGACCAAGGACATTTACAGTGACTTGACGCCCTGGCAAATCACCAAAATTGCCCGTCACGCCGAGCGTCCTTACAGCCTGGACTACATCAACGAAATCTTCAGCCATTTTGTGGAGTTGCACGGGGACCGCCACTTTGCGGACGACTTGAGCATAGTGGGGGGGTTGGCCCGGTTCAACGGCACGCCTTGCATGGTGTTGGGTCAACAAAAAGGGCGCGACACCAAAGAGCGCGGCACGCGCAACTTTGGCATGAGCAAGCCCGAGGGCTACCGAAAAGCGTTGCGGCTGATGAAGACTGCTGAAAAATTTGGCCTGCCAGTCTTCACATTTGTTGACACCCCCGGCGCTTACCCTGGCATTGACGCCGAAGAGCGTTGCCAATCCGAAGCCATTGGCCGCAGCATTTTTGAAATGGCGCAGCTTGAGGTTCCCATCATCACCACCATCATTGGTGAAGGCGGCTCAGGGGGCGCATTGGCCATCTCGGTGGGCGACCAGGTGCTGATGCTGCAATATTCTGTTTACTCCGTCATCAGCCCGGAAGGTTGCGCGTCCATCCTCTGGAAAACATCTGACAAGGCGAAAGAGGCGGCCGATGCGCTGGGTATCACGGCACACCGATTGAAGGCCCTGGGTTTGATCGACAAAATAGTGAATGAGCCCGTGGGTGGCGCGCACCGCGACCACAAACAGATGGCAGCATTTTTGAAGCGTGCCTTGAATGACGCATACCGTCAGGTCAGCGATTTGAAACTTCGGGAATTGCTGGACCGTCGCTATGACCGCCTGCAAAGCTATGGGCGCTACACCGACACCAAGCTCGAGCCCAAAATCGAGCGCCGAGCCGAGCCCCGCACCAGCAGCAAATAGGAGCTGTTTGAATGGGCCAGCCATTGCTTGGCGCCTTGGCCCAAGTCCCAGTCGCTTTGCCGTTGGCCGTGGCCTTCAGCGGTGGCGCGGATTCAACAGCGCTGCTACTCAACTGTGTTCAAAAGTGGCCAGGGCAGGTGGGGGCGATCCACGTTAACCACGGCTTGCAAGCTGCAGCCCATGACTTTGAACGCCATTGCCAAACGGTTTGCGAGCGTTTGAAAGTGCCCTTGGTGGTTCGTCGGGTGCAGGCGGGCCATGCGCCGGGTCAAAGCCCTGAAGAGGCCGCTCGAAACGCGCGCTACACGGCGTTGGATGAGTCCGCCTTGGATGAGTGGCCGGATCTGACACCAGAGAAATCTCGGGATCCATCGAATGAGACCATCCAAGGGGCAAAAATCAAAAGCGTTTTGCTTGCCCAGCACGCTGATGATCAGGCTGAAACCCTTATTCTGGCTTTGAGTCGCGGTGCTGGGTTGGCGGGCTTGGCGGCAATGCCACGGCACTGGCTTCGGCAGGGCGTCCATTTTCATCGACCATTTTTGGGCGTCGCTGCGGCTGACATTCGCGCTTGGTTGGCAGCAGAAGGGCAGGGTTTCATTGACGACCTAAGCAACACCGACCAACGCTTCACCCGCAACCGGATTCGCGCCCTCATCTTGCCCGCTTTGCAGCAAACTTTTCCACACTTTCGAAGCACGTTCGCGCGTTCGGCGAGGCATGCGGCCCAAGCGGTCGAGATTTTGGCCGAGGTGGCAGCGCAGGATTTGGCTCTGGTCGCAAGGCAGGGTGATTTGGCCCCAGTGATTTCGAGCCTGCAAAGTTTGAGCCGAGCGCGCCAGGCCAATGTGCTTCGGCATTGGCTTAAAACGGCAGCCAACACCGTCCCCAGCGCAGCCCAGCTTGACGAATTGACACAGCAAATTGCGGCCTGCACGACGCGCGGGCACCACATACAAATCAAAGTGGGCCATGGTTTTGTGATTCGCGAAGCTCAAGTTTTGGCTTGGTACAATCCGAGGTTTTTTTGACACTCAAATGGCTTTGATCGTTCACAAATATGGCGGCACGTCGATGGGCTCGACAGAGCGCATTCGCAATGTTGCCAAACGCGTCGCCAAATGGGCACGCGCAGGCCACCAAATGGTGGTGGTGCCCAGTGCCATGAGCGGCGAAACTAACCGGTTGCTGGGTTTGGCCAAAGAACTCGCCCCTTCCAGAGGCACAGACTCCTATTCGCGCGAATTGGACATGCTGGCGGCAACCGGAGAGCAGGCGTCCAGCGCGCTTTTGGCCATAGCGTTGCAGGCTGAGGGTGTTGAGTCCGTGAGCTACGCCGGATGGCAGGTGGCTATCAAAACCAACAGCGCTTACACCAAGGCCAGAATTGAGTCGATTGACGACACCAAAATTCGCGCCAAGCTGGCGGCGGGGCAAGTGGTCATCGTCACCGGCTTTCAGGGGGTCGATAGTTTGGGTCACATCACGACCCTAGGTCGAGGTGGGTCTGACACCTCTGCCGTTGCCGTCGCCGCGGCCCTGAAGGCGCAAGAATGCCTGATTTACACCGACGTGGACGGCGTTTACACCACCGACCCTAGGGTTGTACCTGAAGCCCGCCGCTTGAAGACGGTCAGCTTTGAAGAAATGCTGGAGATGGCTTCCATGGGCTCCAAAGTCCTGCAAATTCGTTCTGTCGAGTTTGCCGGCAAATACAAAGTTCCTTTGCGCGTTTTGAGCAGCTTCACGCCATGGGACATCGACATCAACGAAGAAGCCGCATCTGGCACCCTGATTTCTTTTGAGGAAGACGAAAACATGGAACAAGCTATTGTGTCCGGCATCGCATTCAACCGCGATGAAGCCAAAATATCGGTACTGGGCGTCCCAGACAAACCGGGCATCGCCTTCCAAATTTTGGGCGCGGTCGCCAATGCCAACATCGAAGTGGACATGATCATTCAAAACATCAGCAAAGATGGGCGGACTGACTTCAGCTTCACGGTGCATCGCAATGACTTCGCCAAAACCATGGACTTGCTCAAAGGCACAGTGTTGCCTGTATTGGGGGCGCAAGAGGTGGTAGGCGATGCCAAAATCTGCAAGGTGTCCATTGTGGGCATTGGCATGCGCAGCCACGTTGGCATCGCCAGCAAAATGTTTGGTTGCCTGAGCGAAGAGGGCATCAACATTCAAATGATCTCCACCAGTGAAATCAAAACCTCTGTTGTGATTGATGAAAAGTACATGGAATTGGCGGTTCGCGCCTTGCACAAGTCTTTTGATTTGGAGCAGGTGCCGGCCCGCTGAATTCTTCGGCAACTCGTGAGATAATTATGGTTGCCATTTATTTCAGGAAACGTGACCGAGTGGCCGAAGGTGCTCCCCTGCTAAGGGAGTAGGGGGCGTTAAACCTCCTCGAGAGTTCGAATCTCTCCGTTTCCGCCAGAATTGCTTTAGAGCATTCTCTAAAACCCCCAAGCGCTGTTTGCTCTTGGGGGCTTTTTTTTGGTTTTCTGTTGCTTCGAGGCGGCCGAAAGGCCAAGGCCTTGAACCCCATGCAATCGGTTCAATGAATTGTCCAAGTTGATTATTTGCTATAATATGCATAGCAAACTATGTATATATTTAGAGAGCTAGAGGCCAATTTTATTAATAATTTGGCAAAAACTGATGAAAAATCGACTTAAATACCCAATATGGGTATGTTTAGTCCTAAAATACCTAATTCTTGTCAAGTTAGGGCCACAATCCATCTTGGCGCCTGGCTCAATGCCGTCGTTACCGTTCAAGATTTGAGCCCGCTCAGGCGGGTAAGCGCGAGGCAACTTGCTTCAGAACCGCAGCAAATTCAAGCGCGATCGGCTTTTGGCGCTTTCCACGGCGCGACACTAAATACAGGTCAAGGTGAACGGCGGGCTCAACAAGCATGGCAATGCTCAAGCCACGGCGCTGGCATTCTGCGAGGGCGAACGATGGAATCACCGCTTGTCCGAGCCCGGCCTCAACCATTCCGACCAAGGTTCCAAGCAGGTTGGCCCTGGGGCGCTCTTCGTGGTTCCGTTCATGCGGGGCCAGATGCGTTTCGATCAAGATCTGGATCGGGTTGTCTGCTGGCAAGCTCATTAACGGCAGAGTCAACGTTGCCAAGCTGGACCAAGGCTTGCTGTCAACCATGCTTTTTCGCAGTGCAAGCGGCGGGCTGATTCGCATCAACTGAAAGCTGCAAAGTGGCTGCCTAACCAGCCCCACGGCAGGTTTCACGAAAAAGCCAAGCCCAATGTCAGCTTGGCCGCCGAGCACTCGGCTGCGCACGGTGTCGACATCCACATCGGACAGCTGAACTCGGATGTCTGGATGCGCCAATGCGAAATCTTTCAACACACGAGGGAGCAGGGTGGCCGACATCATGGGCGTCGCGGCGATGTCCAGACGTGCGCTCACTTGCGCCTCGGAGCCTGCAATTGTGACTCCCAGCACATGCAGTTCGGCAACGATTCTCTCTGCCGCAGGACGCAGGCGGTTGCCTGCATCGGTCAAGGCAATCGAGCGCGTGCTTCGGTCGAAAAGCCGTGCGCCGACTTGTTTTTCCAGTTCTTTCACCAGCATGCTGAGCCCCGAGGGTGAGATGTGAACGCTTTCGGCAGCCCTGGCAAAACTATTGAGCCGGCAGATCTCCAGAAACGCCAAGAGTTGCCGACTGTTTAGATTAATCAATTTGTCTGATGAATTCATCAACATATTCCGTTTGATTGACCAAAGATACCATGCTTCAATTCAAGCCTTCACCATGGAGACCTACGCGATCATGCCTAACTTCGTACCTTCTTCGTCAATCGGCCGTCGCAAGCTTGTGCTGGGCACCTTGCTAAGTGCCGCATCTTTGCAATCGACTTGGGCCCAGAGCCCGGCAAAGCAGACCCCCATTCGCCTGGTGGTGCCTTTCACCCCCGGCACGGGCATTGACCTGATTGCCAGGCAGATCGCTGCGCCGCTTGCTGAGCGTTTGAAGCGCCCTGTTTTTGTTGAAAACAAGCCCGGTGCGTCCGGAAATATCGGCACGCTTGATGTGGTTCGATCAGCGCCTGATGGCAGCACGCTGTTGGTCAGCGTCAACACCCTGGTCATGAACCCAGAGCTGTACCCCAAAGCCGGGTTCAACCCGTTGATAGATCTGACACCCGTCAGTATCACCAGCCGAGGGCAATTGTTGCTGGTGGTCGGAGCCGCGACCAAGATCGATTCGCTACAAGGGCTGCTTGCGCGGGCACGGGTAAGGTCCGGTGCGCTGAATTATGGCTCTCCGGGTATTGGCACGCCGCACCACCTTGCCATGGAGCTTCTTAAAAGCCGTGCCAAGGTGTCGTTGACACACATTGGTTATCGGGGCACCGCCCCTGCACTCACCGATTTGTTGGGGGGGCAGATCGATGTGATGTTTTTGCCCATTCACGTGGCACTGCAGCATGTGAAAGCTGGCAAGTTGCTTGCGCTGGCGATCAGCTCCGACAAGCCAAACCCGCTGCTGCCCCAGGTGCCACCGCTCAGCATCCTCAATCTTGGCAATCTGAATGTTGACATGTGGTACGGCGTGTTGGCCCCGGCGGGCATGCCTGTGCCTGAAATTGAACGGCTGAATGCCGAGCTTCGCGACATCCTTGCCCTTCCCGCTGTGGCAAGCGCCTTCGAGACGCAGGGCATGACGCCGGAACACAGCACGCCCCAAGCATTCCGCCAAATAATGGTCGCCGATGCCGCTCGGTGGGCTGACCTGATCAAAGCGCAAGGCATCGAGGCTGAATGACCGGCAAACAAAACAATTCATGAGCCACAGCAGCACGACCAAAAAGCCGGAGGCTTTGGCAAAAGTCGATACAGATGCCGATACAGATGTCCTAATCATCGGCGGCGGGCCGGTTGGCATGGGCTTGGCCATCGAGCTGGGGCAGCGCGGCGTGCGCTGCATGGTTATCGAACGCTATGCCAAGCCCCAGCTGATTCCCAAGGGCCAAAACCTGACACAGCGCACGATGGAGCATTTCCATTTCTGGGGTGCCGAGAAAGAGCTGCGCGCCGCGCGCACTATCCCGGCTGGGTATGGCATTGGTGGCCTTACAGCGTATGGCACGCTGCTAAGCCCACACTCTCATGATTGGTTGCAGCGCGACTTGGTCAAGCCGTACTACTACACCGCGAATGAGCGCCTGCCGCAATATGCGACGGAAGGCGTGTTGCGCCATCGGGCCGAGCAACTGCCATCGATCCAAACGCTGTATGGATGGGGTGCTGTGTCTGTCACGCAAGACGACCTGGGCGTGACCGTGACAGTATCGGCGCGCGCTGGCAGCGACGGCGGTGCGGGCAGTGAAAGACGCGTCATTCGCGCTGCCTTTGCCGTGGGTTGTGACGGCAGCAATTCGCGCGTGCGAGAGCAGGCGGGCTTGACGCAGACCCTCACCGCGCACGACCGCGTGATGGTGCTGCTGGTGTTTCGCTCCACGCAACTGCACGAGTTACTCAAGCGTTACCCCGGCAAGTCGTTCTACAACGTCCTTGAACCCGCACTCAAAGGCTATTGGAAGTTCTTTGGCCGGGTCGACCTGGGCAACACCTGGTTCTTCCATGCCCCCGTACCGCCTGGCACCACGGCGGACAACTTCGACTTTCGCGCCTATCTTCATGAGTCTGTCGGTGCCGAGTTCGAAGTCGAATTCGACTACATTGGTTTTTGGGATCTGCGATTTGCCCTTGCCGACGCTTACCGTGTCGGCCGAATCTTCATTGCGGGTGACGCGGCGCACAGCCACCCGCCTTACGGCGGCTACGGCGTGAACTCTGGCCTGGAAGACGCTCGCAATCTAGGGTGGAAGCTGGCCGCTGTGTTGCAGGGCTGGGGCGATGCGAAGCTGCTCGATTCTTACGACGCTGAGCGCCGCCCGGTGTTCAGGTCGACTATCGACGACTTCATCGCCAAGTCAATCGAGACAGACCGCGACTTTCTTGAAGCCTGCAGCCCAGAGCGTGACCTTGTAGCTTTCGAGCTGGCCTTGCGAGAGCGGGCCAATGGCGCGGTCGGGGAGGTGCATGCCTTTGAGCCCAATTACGAAGGCTCGCCCGTCGTAGCCCGCCAAGAAGGCGAACGCGGCGTCTGCAGCGCGAAGGGGTCGCACCGCTTTGAAGCGAGAGCCGGGCATCATCTCGCGCCCGCTGTGCTGGATTCGGGTGTCAATGTGTTCGAGGTGCTTGGCCCTGGGTTTACCTTGTTAGCGCTTGGGGCGCATCCTGAGTCAGTCCAAGCGTTCCAAGAGGCCGCAGCCCAGCTGAACTTGACCTTGACTATTGTGGTGGATCAAGCCGACTGTGAAGCGGCGCGTTACAAGGCCAAGCTGATTTTGGTCAGGCCTGATCAATTTATCACTTGGTCAGCCGGTGAAACGCAAGTCGCCGTTGATGAAGCTTGCAAAATTCTCAAACTTGCAAGGGGCGGCGCCAGTGTTGCTTTGGTTATTTCGCCTGAACTCAACGAACAGATTTAAACCGGTAGCGAGAATCAGCCCTTGAGCGTCTCCGCCAGCACATCTGCCAAACGCTGCGCGGCAGAAGACAGCGAGCGGCCACGCTTGGTCACCAGGGTGATGTCTCGGAACACTTTGGGCGCTACCAGTGGCAACACCACACGCTCCACCAACGAGGCGCGCACGGCATAGGCCGATGGCATGATGGCAGCACCCAATCCACAGTCAGCCATCCACAGTGCGGTGGACAAAAACGCGACCTCATGGGCCACGTTCAGTGACACGCCAGCTCGCGTTGCTGTGGCGTCGATCAGAGGACGAATGCCGTAACCCGGTCGCACGGTGATGATGGCGTGGTGGGCGAGCTGTGACCAGCGGACTTGGCGAAGTGCACCCAGCGGATGCCCTCGCGGCACCACCACCGCCAAGTAGTCTCGGCGCAACGTGCGTGTGTCCACATCTGCAGCGGCCTGCTCTGGCGAACCAATGCCGAAATCGACGTGCTCCCCTACCACTCGCGCGATGAATTGGTCAGGCGCGCAATCGTCCACGGCGATATGGATGTCCGGGTGCAGACGCGCAAACTGTTGCAATGCCGCTGGCAAAGCAATCTCGGCCAATGTGGGTGTTACCGCCAGGCTGACCCGCCCGCGGCGCAGCGCTGTCAAATCCTTCAAGCCTGTCCCTAGTGAGTCTAAATCGCGAAGTATCCGCAGGGCCAATCCAATCGCCTCGTCTGCAGCTCGCGTTGGCCGAAGCGATCGCGTGGTGCGATCAAACAAACGTGCACCCAGAACTTCCTCTAGTTGGCGTATCAACACACTGACAGCAGATTGCGTGATCGAAAGGCGTTCAGCGGCTGCGGTGACTTTGCGCAGTTCATAAACCGCTGCAAACGCTCGCAGTTGCTTAAGCGTCGGTGGACGGACTAGGGACAAAAGCGCCTGATTCATGAATTTATGCGATAGGTCATTCGAAATATTTCATTTTACGAATGAATTTGGGCTGAGTCTAATCAGAGTTCACTAAGAATGAAAGACATCACCATGCTGTTCCGTTTCATCCTTGCGCTGATGAGCGCGTTGGCGCTGTTCATGGCGACGCCAGCCGCGCTTGCCCAGAACGACTATCCAAAAAAACCGATTCGGCTGGTGGTGACCTTCCCACCGGGTGGGAGCACCGATGTCGTGGTGCGCATGCTCACCCCGCGCCTCAATGAAAAGCTTGGTCAGCAAATCGTGGTGGACAACCGCCCTGGTGCTGGTGGCAATATCGGCCTGGCTCAGGTCGCTAAAGCATTGCCTGACGGTTACACCATTGGGCTGGGTGCTGCGGGTGCATTGGCAGCCAACGCCAGCTTGTACGCCCAAATGCCCTTTGATGTGCCCAAAGACTTCAAGCCCGTCACGATGCTGGCTGCTATCCCTTTCGTCGTTGTGGCCAACCCGTCTACAGGGCTACGCACCCAGCGCGAGGTGATCGCGCAAGCTCGTTCGCAGCCGGAACGTTTGGCAATCGCACACGGTGGGAATGGCACCGCGATGCATCTGTCCGCGCAACTGTTCGCGCAGATGGCAGACGTGAAAATTACCGAAATTCCGTACAAGGGTAGCGGCCCAGCCGCCTTGGACGTCCTGGCCGGCCAGGTGCCTTTGGGGATGGTGGACTTGCCTTCGGCACTGCAACACATACGCGCTGGAAAGTTAATCGCTATTGCAGTGACAAGCCCACAGCGTCTTGCCCAGCTGCCTGACGTTCCGACGGTAGCTGAGGGCGGCTTGGCGGGTTACGACTCCACCGGTTGGTTCGGTTTGGTTGTCCCCACTGGCACACCGCAGGCCATTGTCAATCGCCTGAATGCAGAGTTCAGCGCGGCGCTCAATGACGAATCGATCCGCTCAAACATGCGCGCCCAAGGTGTAGAGCCCGCACCCAGTACCGCCGAGGCTTTTGGCGCCTACATTGCTTCCGAGACTGCCAAGTGGGCCAAGGTCATTCGGGCCGCCAATATCAAACTGGAATAGCACAGCCCTCGGCTTGGCCCGAAGATGCCTGAGTATCGACACAGAATCATGAATCACGACACCGATGTTTTCATTGCCGGCGCAGGCCCGGTAGGTTTGACTTTGGCCATGGACCTCAGCGCCCGCGGCCTGACTGTCATGCTGGCCGAGCCGCGTCTTTTTGCCGAGCCGCCCAATGTCAAATGCAACCATGTCAGCGCCCGCAGCATGGAGATATTCCGCCGCCTGGGCCTTGCGCCAGCACTGCGCGAAGCCGGGTTGCCAGCCGATTACCCAAATGACGTCGTGTTCCGTACCAGTGTCACGGGGACCGAGCTGACGCGCATTCCGATTCCCTGTCGGCGTGACCGCTACAGCGACACCACCGGCCCTGACGGCTGGTGGCCAACGCCTGAGCCACCGCACCGCATTAACCAAATTTACCTCGAACCCATCTTGCTGCGCCACGCTGCTGCGCTGCCAGGCGTAACCCTGCACAACAGAACCAAGCTTGCCAATTTTGAGCAGGACGACAATGGAGTAAACGTGCAATTGCTCGACCTCGAAAATGGCAGTACTCGCGCCGTGCGTGCCCGCTATGTAATTGGGTGCGATGGTGGCGGCTCCTTGGTGCGCAAGCAAATGGGCTCAAAATTCGAAGGCACACCGGTGATCCAGCGCGTACAGTCGACGCACATTCGGGCGCCTGGGCTGGCTGGCTTGATTCAAGGGGGGCAAGCGTGGTGCGCGTACAGCGTCAACCCGCGTCGCTGTGGGACGGTGTTTGCCATTGACGGAATAGAGACTTGGCTGGTGCACAACCATCTCGACCCAAGTGAACCGGAATTCGATTCAGTAGACCGAGATTTGTCCATTCGTCAGATACTCGGCGTGGGGCCCGACTTTCAATATGAGGTGATCACCAAGGAAGACTGGGTTGGTCGGCGCTTGGTGGCCGATCACTTTCGCAATGGTCGCGTTTTCATCGCGGGAGATGCAGCGCACCTTTGGGTTCCCTACGCCGGCTACGGTATGAACGCGGGCCTGGCGGACGCAACGCACCTCGCGTGGCTGCTGGCCGCGCGCGTGCAGGGCTGGGCCGATGAACGCATCCTCGATGCTTACGAGGCTGAGCGGCAGCCGATCACACAGCAGGTGTCGAACTTTGCCATGGATCATGCCGCCAAGATGATAAAAGCCCGCAGCGCGGTGCCCCCGAACATCGAGGCGGACGACGAGGCTGGCGCGGCACAACGTGCTCGGGTTGGTCTTGAAGCCTATGAGCTCAATGTGCAGCAGTACTGCTGTGCCGGGCTCAATTTTGGCTACTACTACAGCGACTCGACCCTGATCATCGGCGAAGACGAAAAGCCACCCGCATACTCCATGGGCAGCTTCACGCCGTCAACGGTGCCAGGCTGCCGCATGCCACATTTTTGGCTTGCCGATGGCCGTTCGGTCTTCGACGCTCTGGGTTCGGGCTACACGCTGCTGCGTCGTGATGGCGCGGTGGACGTCGCTGAATTGGTTGGCGCTGCTAACCGGCAAGGCATGCCTTTACAACTGCTGGATGCTACGCCGCGCGATAGCTGGCCACAGTCCTACAAGCACCCGCTGTTGATTGTTAGAAACGATACCCATGTAGTTTGGCGAGGCGATGCTCTGCCGGAGCGTTGCGACGACATTGTCATGCGCCTTTGCGGTGTACCCCACCCCTAAAAATCAGATTTTTGCGCGCAATAACCGAGCACAATGCCCAGGGTTGTACAAAAAAAGCCGCTTGTCAAAGCGGCTTTTTTTGTACGCAACTGAAATCGCCGTTTACCGATGATCAACAACGTGCAATTCGCTCAAGTTGATCAAAGCCGCCAAAACGGGCGGGCGAAAGCCGACGCGGGCTTTTTCTGCACCGTCGCCACCGCTCAGAATCAGTTTTTGGAGGTATTCGACGCAATCGCTGTGGCCCCAAAAGGTGTCGATGGCTTTGGCAATTCGCTCGTGGTACTGCCTGATGATGGCCATTTCACGGTCAATTCGCGCCTGACGCGGCATTTCGTGCAGACCCATGGGACGGGTGGCTACATCTTCTTCAAGGTAGTTTAGTGGAGGAAAACCAACGGGTTTTTGGGTGGACATGGCTTAGACACAATCCTGTTTTGGTGTCCTATTTTAGACGATCAATCCCAAACTTCAAATCAATTCACCATCACCAGCTTGCCTTTGACCCCGCGCGAACCCATGTGTGCGTAAGCCGCCTTCAGGTCAGCCATGGGCATGGTTGCGTCAATCACCGGTTTAATTTTGCCTTGGCCGTACCATTGGGCTAGCTCGGCCATCATGGCGGCGTTGGCCTTGGGTTCGCGCCGCGAAAAGTCACCCCAAAAAACACCAACGATGGACGCACCCTTGAGCAATGCCAAGTTAAAGGGCAGGGCGGGGATAGGCCCTGCCGCAAATCCGACCACCAAATAGCGGCCGCGCCAGGCGATGGAGCGAAACGCGGGTTCGGCAAAGTCACCGCCCACCGGGTCGTAAATCACATCAGGCCCAAGGCCATTGGTTAACGCTTTGAGGCGCTCGCGCAAATTCTCAGATTGATAATTGATGGTTTCGTCGGCACCAATGGACTTGCAAAGCGCACACTTCTCGTCGCTGGACGCTGCCGCGATCACCTTGGCACCGATGGCTTTGGCGATCTGGATGGCTGCGGTGCCCACGCCACCTGCAGCGCCCAAAACCAGCACGGTTTCGCCTGCCTTCAACTGGGCGCGGTCAATCAGGGCGTGATGGGATGTGGCATAAATCATGATGAACGCCGCAGCGTCCACAAACGAAAAGCTAGGGGGCAACGGCATGCAACGGTCAGCCGGAGCGATGGTATGGGTTCCAAAACCAC
This sequence comes from Rhodoferax sp., assembly GCA_031386665.1. GTDB lineage: Bacteria > Pseudomonadota > Gammaproteobacteria > Burkholderiales > Burkholderiaceae_C > JANYCG01. Next base: position 21,337 of record JANNCN010000188.1, read on the forward strand.
CGGTACCCGACAGGCAGGCCACACTTTGGCCCACTTTGAGATGGGTGACGCCTTCGCCCAGTGCCACAACAATTCCCGCGTACTCTGAACCCGGCACAAAGGGCAGGGAGGGCTTCATCTGGTACTTGTTTTGGACAATCAAAATGTCCGGGAAATTCAGACTGGCAGCTTTGATTTCAATCAGCACTTCGCCCGCTTTGGGCGCAGGCGTGGGCAGCTCCTTCCAACTCAGTGCGTCAATACCAATGGGGTTTTCACAAAGCCAGGCGTGCATCTGATTTCCTTAAGGTTGAAGTTCTGTTAGCAATTCTAAAAAACCGAATCATAGAGCCAACCTACAATCAAAATCAAACACTCAAGTCATCTGCCTTCTTCGAGAGTCACCTACGTTCCATGAAAATACTTATCTCCAATGACGACGGCTACCAAGCGCCCGGAATTGTGGCGCTTTATGAAGCCTTGAAAGACCTGGGCGATGTTGAAGTGGTGGCACCCGAGCAGAACAACAGCGCCAAGTCCAATGCCTTGACCTTGCATTCGCCCTTGCACGTCACCCGGGCTGGCAATGGGTTTCGCTTTATCAACGGCACCCCGGCAGATTGCGTCCACATTGCCCTGACTGGCCTGTTGGGGTATCGGCCAGATTTGGTGGTGTCTGGCATCAACAATGGTGCCAACATGGGCGACGACACCATTTATTCAGGCACGGTGGGTGCCGCCATGGAGGCGTATTTGTTCGGTATCCCGGCGATCGCATTTTCGCAAGTGGACAAAGGTTGGGGGCATATCGACGCCGCCGCACAAAAAGCACGTGAGCTGGTTCAGCAAATGTTGCACCAAAGCCTGCACTCGGCAGCGCCGTGGTTGCTCAACGTGAATATTCCCAACTTGCCCTTTGCCGACATCAAACCACCCAAAGTTTGCCGTTTGGGCAAACGCCATGCGGCAGAAGCGGTCATCACCCAAGTGAACCCTCGGGGCGACACCATGTACTGGATTGGCGGGGCGGGGCCTGTGAAAGACGAGGCAGATGGCACAGATTTCCATGCCACACAGCAAGGCCACATGGCTTTGACGCCCCTTAAAACCGATTTGACGCAGCATGAGCACTTGAGTTATTGGGCTCAGACCGTCGCTCAGCTGACCAAAGGGCGTGAACCTTTGACAAGTCAGATTCCGGGCAAGATGGCGATTCTTTCGACCGAGCAGACCGTGACGGTCGCGCGATGAAGCCAAGACCGTCGTTTCCGGCCCGATTGGGGTTTGAGGCGGGCGTTGTCAAACCCCGGGCCGCAGCGGCCTCACACGCTGCCCCGGCAGCGGTTCCGCGCGGATTCGGGCTGGATTCCGGCGCGGTGCGAGCCAACATGGTGGTCAAATTGCGCGGCCAGGGCATCACAGACCCCCATGTCTTGCAGGCCATGGGCCAGGTTGAGCGCCACCGCTTTGTAGACAGTGCGTTGGTCAACCAAGCCTATGAGGACACCAGTTTGCCGATTGGCTTGGGGCAAACCATTTCAAAACCCGGCGTGGTGTCGCGCATGCTGGAGCTGCTGCGCCAGGGTCACCCCGGCAAATTGGGGCGGGTGCTTGAAATCGGCACAGGCTGCGGCTACCAGGCAGCCGTGTTGAGCGTGCTGGCCCGCGAGGTCTACAGCATTGAGCGCTTGCGCGGATTGCATGACAAAGCCAGAGACAATCTGCGCTTTCTGGCCTTGTCCAATTTGCATTTGATGCTGGGCGACGGCATGGCGGGCTATGCCAAAGGCGCGCCCTATGCCGGCATCATTGCGGCGGCGGGCGGCGAAGCCTTGCCCCAAGCCTGGATCGACCAATTGGCTGTGGGTGGGCGCTTGGTGGCCCCCGTGGCAGTGGCTGGCGGAGCGGCGGGCCAACAGGCTTTGATGGTGGTTGACAAAACACTAACCGGGGTTAAGCACAGTATTTTGGAGGCTGTGCACTTCGTCCCTTTAAAATCAGGGATTGCATAAAGGGATTCAAAACAATGCCAGGTAACTTTGACTTCAAATGGCCCGACAAATTTGCTTTTGAGCTGTTTGCAGGCGCCAGTCAGGCGGTTCGCTGGATGGCTGCTGCAGGCTGCGCCGTTTTGCTAGTGGCTTGCGGGTCAACCTCGGTCAATCGCGCGCCAATTGAAGACCGCAGCAGCGGACGGCCCAGCGCCGCCCCCACAGCAGTTGACGCCAAGGTGGATCCTAAACTGGACCCAGCCGCCACCAAGCTGCCGCTTGGTGCTGAAAACGCGGGCCAGCCAGGTTACTACACCGTCAAGGCGGGCGACACGCTGATTCGCATTGGCTTGGACACAGGCCAAAGTTTGCGCGATATTGTCCGGTGGAACGCCATTGAAAACCCCAATCTGATCGAAGTGGGCCAAGTGCTCAGAGTTTTGCCGCCTGTCGCCGGGCCTGTGGTGGCGGCGATTGCACCGGGCGCAGCAGCCACCAAACCCGTGACTTCTTCAACCGCAACAGGCAGCGCCGTACCGCCCGTAGGCGCAGCTTCGGCCCCGGGGACCACCGCCAGTGCACCCAAGGGCGTGCCAGCGCCAGCCAGTGCGTCGGCCTTGCCAGGCGCAGTTGGCGCGGCGGGCGATGACGAAATCAGCTGGATTTGGCCTACAGGTGGCGCAGTTTTAGCCGGTTTTGACGAGGTCAAAAACAAAGGCTTGGACATTTCAGGCGCTTTGGGTGCCAGTGTGGTGGCGGCTGCTGATGGCCGCGTGGTCTACGTGGGCGCAGGCTTGCGAGGCTACGGCAACTTGATTATCCTGAAGCACAACAACACTTACCTCACGGCTTACGCGCACAACCAGTCTTTGCTGGTCAAAGAAGACCAATCGGTGCGCAAGGGTCAAAAAATTGCTGAAATGGGCAGTAGCGATGCCGACCGAGTGAAATTGCACTTTGAAGTGCGCCGCCAAGGCAAACCGGTCGATCCGGCCAGGTACTTGCCAGCTCGTTAGTGTGCTTTAGTGTTGCTTTATGCCACCGCGCAACTCACCACCCCACGGCGTCGCCAAGGGTGAGGTAGCGCCGGCAGGCAAACCGGCAAAATTGGCTAAGGCGGCTAAAGCGCCTCAGCTGATATTCACGACCAAGCTGACCAAGACGGCCAAAACAACTAAATCTTCCAAAACCACCCGCTCCCCCGACAGTTTTGCAGTTGGTTCGGCCCCAGACCAAGACGCCGACAACCGCGAACCGACCTCAACTGACTGCACCGAGTCAGGCTACGCCCCGGATTCCCTCTCGGTTTACCTGGCAGGTGTGCGCCGCACCGAGCTGTTTAGCGCCGCTGAAGAATTTGAAGTTGCCATGCGCGTGAGGGCGGGTGATTTTGCCGCCCGCCAAAGCATGATTGAACACAACCTGCGGCTGGTGATCAGCATTGCCAAAGGCTACATGGGTCGCAGTGTGCCCCTGTCGGATTTGATTGAAGAAGGCAACCTGGGCCTGATGCACGCCATTGACAAGTTCGAGCCCGAACGCGGCTTCAGGTTTTCGACTTATGCAACCTGGTGGATTCGCCAAGCCATCGACCGCGCTTTGATCTACCAGGGTCGCACTGTGCGGTTGCCGGTCAACGTGGTCAGAGAATTGCAACTGGTGTTGCGTGCCAAGCGCGTGCTTGAAAGCGATGCCAGTTTGGCCGCCCTGCGCCCGGACGGTGTGCGAGTGGAGGACATTGCCGCTTTGCTTGGGCGCGACCCGGGCGATGTGTCCGATTTGCTGGTGTTGGCTGAACCCAGCACCTCGCTGGATGCCGAAATCTCCACCAGTTCGCGCGGCCAAACGGTCGGCAACGCCTTGGTTGACGCCAACCAAGACCCCAGCGGCAAGCTGCAAACCCATGAAGTTGAGCGTTTGCTTGAAAACTGGATGGCCACTTTGTCAGCGCGCGAAAAGGCCGTGTTGGAAGGGCGTTTTGGCCTGCATGACCTGGAGCTCAAAACCCTGGATGAGCTTAGCGTCAGCCTGAAACTAACCCGCGAACGGGTTCGACAAATTCAAAACGAAGCGCTGAAAAAGCTCAAACGCCATTTGGCTGAGCGGGGAATCGCAAGCCAAGCCCTCCTTTAGGACAAGACAACCCTGGCACCTGAGACAATCTGGGCATGTCGCTAGAACAAACCCCCGCAAAGTCCAACTCAAAGCCCACCTCAAAGCCGTCCAGTAAGCCCGCTAAAAAGCCCTTTGACCCCAACCGCGTTTACGAGCCACCGGAACGCCTGACGATTGAGTCTTTGGACATTGAAGCGCAGGGCATTGCGCACAAATTGGATGGCAAAGTGGTCTTTGTGGAGGGCGCATTGACGACCGAAATCGTCACGGCTGACGTGCACCGCAAAAAGAACAGCTTTGAGCAAGGCACCGTCACGCAAATTCACCGTGAGTCCTCGCAGCGCGTGAAGCCCGGCTGCCCGCACTTTGGCTTGCACGCGGGTGCCTGCGGCGGCTGCAAGATGCAACACCTGCACGTGGGCGCGCAAGTCGCGGTGAAGCAGCGGGTGCTGGAAGACAATTTGTGGCACCTGGGCAAGGTCAAATCGGACAACATTTTGCGGCCTATTGAAGGCCCCGCCTGGGGTTACCGCTACCGGGCGCGGCTGTCGGTGCGGCATGTTCACAAAAAAGGCGCAGTGCTGATTGGTTTTCATGAGCGCAAGAGCCGCTACGTGGCCGATATGCAGGTGTGCCACGTGCTGCCGCCTTTTGTCAGCGACCTGTTGATGCCTTTGCGCGCCCTGATCGGGTCGATGGACGCCATAGAAACCCTGCCGCAAATCGAACTGGCCTGCGGCGACACCATCACCGCGCTGGTGCTGCGCCACCTGGAGCCGCTGTCTGACGGCGACCTGGCCCGCTTGCGCGAATTTGCCGCAAAGCATGTCGGTGTGCAATGGTGGCTGCAGTCCAAAGGGCCGGAAACTGTCAAGTTGCTGGATGAGCCGAACGCGCCGGGGGCAAGCAGTGAACTGTCTTATGCCCTGCCCGAATTCGGCATCACCATGCCGTTCAGGCCAACCGACTTCACGCAAGTGAACCCGTGGATCAACCGCGTGCTGGTGTCGCGCGCGCTGCGCCTGCTGGATGTGCAAAAACACGAACGCGTGATTGACTGGTTTTGCGGTTTGGGCAATTTCACGCTGCCGCTGGCCACTCTGGCTGGCAAAGTGCTGGGCGTGGAGGGCGCCGAGTCGCTGATTGTCCGATCGCGCGACAACTACGCACTGAACCAGTCGCAGGCGTCGACCAACGCGCCCCTGGCCGCCACTGAGTTTGTCGCCCGCAACCTGTTTGAGATGACCCGGGAGATGCTGCACAAGGATGGTGCGGCCGACAAATGGCTGGTCGATCCGCCGCGCGAAGGCGCGTTTGCCTTGGTCAAAGCCCTGGCAGAACTGCACGAATCGCCCCCGACAGACGGCTGGACGCCCCCCAAACGCATCGTTTACGTCAGCTGCAACCCAGCCACCTTGGCCCGCGACGCCGACGTACTGGTGCACCAAGCCGGTTACCGATGCGCCAAAGCGGGTGTGGTCAACATGTTTCCGCACACGGCGCATGTGGAAAGCATTGCGGTGTTTGACTTTGTGGGTTGAGGGTGGGTCCGGGTGTTAAGAGCCCAAAATACAAATCCCGCGACGTTCGGATCAGGTCGATGGCGTGCTCAGCGCAGCGGCATTAAGGAGGAGGCCGAAGGCCGGGGGACAGCCGCGGAGCTGAGCACGCCAACGACCGGATGCCCCCCCAGAAACGACAAATATTT
>JANNCN010000212.1:0-9691 GCA_031386665.1 Rhodoferax sp.
TGTGGTGACCAGCGCGGTCGGCCATTTGGTTGAGATTCAAGCGCCCGAAGAATTTGACGTCAAGCGCGGCAAATGGAGCTTTGCCAACCTGCCGGTCATTCCGCCGCATTTCGATTTGCACCCGATGGACAAAACCAAGACGCGGCTCAACGCCATCGTCAAGCAAGCCAAACGCAAAGACGTGGGCGCGTTTATCAACGCTTGCGACGCTGGGCGCGAGGGCGAGCTGATTTTTCGGCTGATTCAGCAGTACAGCAAGGTGAAGCTGCCCGTGAGCCGCCTGTGGCTGCAGTCCATGACGCCCCAGGCCATTCGCGACGGCTTTGCCGCGCTGCGTACCGACAAGCAAATGCTGCCGCTGGCCGACGCCGCCCGTTGCCGCTCTGAGGCCGATTGGCTGGTCGGCATTAACGGTACCCGCGCCATGACGGCGTTCAACTCGCGCGACGGCGGCTTCTTTTTAACCACGGTGGGGCGGGTGCAAACGCCCACGCTGTCGGTGGTGGTGGAGCGTGAAGAGCAAATTCGCAAATTCATCAGCCGCGATTATTGGGAAATTCACGCCTCATTCAAAGCCGTTGCGGGAGATTACCCAGCCAAATGGTTTGACCCGAAATGGAAAAAAGACGCCGACGACGCCGAGAAAAAGGCCGACCGCGTCTGGAGCCAAAAAGACGCGCAAGCCATTGCCGACGCCACGCGTGGCAAACCCGCCAGCGTGACCGAAGAGAGCAAACCAACCACGCAAGCCTCGCCTTTGCTGTTTGATTTGACGTCGTTGCAACGCGAGGCCAACGGCAAATTTGGCTTTTCAGCCAAAACCACTTTGTCGATTGCGCAAAGTCTGTACGAGCGCCACAAAGCGCTGACCTACCCGCGAACCGATTCACGCGCCTTGCCTGAAGACTATGTGTCCGTCGTCAAAGACACCTTCACCATGCTGGCTGCCAGCGGCATGAAACACCTGGCACCGTTTGCGGCCACCGCCATCAAGGGCAACTACGTCAAGCCGTCCAAACGCATTTTTGACAATGCCAAAGTGAGTGACCACTTTGCCATCATCCCAACCCTGCAATCGCCCAGCGGCTTGTCTGAGGCCGAGCAAAAGGTGTATGACTTGGTCACGCGGCGCTTCATGGCGGTGTTTTTCCCTAGTGCGGAATACGAGGTGACAACGCGCATCAGCACTGTCAACGTCTTGGGCGCAGACCACAATTTCAAAACCGAAGGCAAGGTTTTGGTCAAGCCGGGTTGGTTGGCGATTTACGGCAAAGAAGCCGCCGAAGAGGTCGCCGACGCCAAAGACGGCGACAAAGGCCAAAGCCTGGTGCCTGTTGCGCCTGGAGAAAAGGTCAAAACCGAAACGGTAGACCCCAAGGGCTTGGCCACGCGCCCACCCGCCCGCTATTCAGAAGCGACTTTGCTCGGTGCCATGGAAAACGCAGGCAAAACGGTGGAAGACGACGAACACCGCGAAGCCATGCAAGAAAAGGGCTTGGGTACGCCCGCCACGCGCTCGTCCATCATTGAAGGGCTCATTGCCGAAAAGTACATGCTGCGCGAGGGCCGTGAGCTGATTCCCACTGCCAAGGCTTTTCAGTTAATGACCTTGCTGCGCGGCTTGGGTGTGGAAGAGCTGTCCAAAGCCGAGCTGACCGGCGAGTGGGAATACAAGCTGTCGCAAATGGAGCACGGCAAGCTGACCCGCGAGTCCTTCATGGCCGAAATTGCCGCCATGACCGAGCGCATGGTGAAAAAAGCCAAAGAATACGACCGCGACACCATTCCGGGCGACTACGCCACCTTGACCAGCCCTTGCCCCAATTGCGGTGGCATCGTCAAAGAAAACTACCGCCGCTACACCTGCACGGGCAAGTCGGGCACCGAAGAGGGTTGCGGCTTCTCCTTCGGCAAAACACCTGCTGGCCGCACCTTTGAGGTGGCCGAAGTCGAGCAGTTTTTGCGCGACAAAAAAATCGGGCCACTGGACGGCTTTCGCTCCAAAGCGGGCTGGCCGTTCACCGCTGAGATGGTCATCAAGTTTGACGAAGACACCAAAAACTACAAGCTGGAGTTTGATTTTGGTGACGACAAAAAGGGCGAAGAGTCAGGTGAAATTATTGACTTTTCGGCCCAGCAGTCCCTGGGGGCCTGCCGCAAGTGTGGTGGTGCCGTGTTTGAGCATGGTAAAAATTATGTCTGCGAAAAATCGGTGCCCACCATGGCACAAGCTATTCCGAGTTGCGACTTCAAAAGCGGGCAAATCATTTTGCAGCAACCTATCGTGCGCGAGCAGATGAGCAAATTGCTGGAAACCGGTAAGACCGACCTGCTCGACAAATTCGTCTCGATGCGCACGCGCCGGGGCTTCAAGGCCATGCTGGCCTGGGACGGCGAGGCGGGCAAGGTCAATTTTGAGTTTGCCCCCTCCAAGTTTCCGCCACGCAAGACGGCCGCGGGTGCGGCAGGCAGAGCGCCTGCAGCTGGAAAAACTACGGCTAAAACCTCAGCTAAAACGGCAACCAAGACTGCCACTAAAACGGCAGCCAAAAAATCGGCACCTGCCAAAACCAAAGTTGCGGCACCTCGCAAAGCCTCAACGAAGGCCAAATCTGCGCCAGCCGCAGGTTTGCGGCCAAGCGCCGCTTTGGCTGGCGTCATTGGGGCAGAACCGGTGTCACGCCCGCAAGTCATCAAAAAGCTATGGGACTACATCAAGGCCAACGGCCTGCAAGACGCTGCCAACAAACGCAATGTGAATGCCGATGCCAAGCTGTTGCCGGTTTTTGGCAAAGCGCAGGTCACGATGTTTGAGTTGGCCGGCATTGTGGGCAAGCACCTGAGCGCCTGATCGCAAAGCCCGTCAATTGGCACGGTTCAATTGCCCTGTTTGGGGGCGAAAGGACTCGGGGCAAGGGGTCAGCGGCCCGGCAGCTTGCGGGTTTCGCCGACCTTCAACACAAAGAAATCCTCTGGGGAGAGGCCCTGCGCTTGCCTGGCCGCCTTCAGGTCGATGGGCGGCTGGTCCAGCGCTTCGTCGGTCAAATTGAATGTGCCCCAGTGAATGCCCAGGCTGCGCATCGAACCCAAGTCTTGGTGAACCTGCACAGCCTCGGTCGGGTTGATGTGCTGCACCTTCATGAACCATCGCGGCTCGTACGCGCCCACGGGAATGAGCGCCAGGTCAAACAGTTTACCGTTCTGACCCACCGGGCGTTTGTCGACAAAGTGTTTGAAGGTATCGGCAAAGTCTTTGGAATACCCTGCGTCGCCACTAAAGTACCAGTTGAAACCTGCACCAAACACGGCCCATCCGCCCCACAAGGTTTTGCTGCGGTCGCCCAATGCACGCGCTGACCAGTGTTGAACCGGAGTCAGGAAGACTTGCACCAGCTGCGCCAAAGTCGAGGCATCCGCAGGCGCTGTCACCCCAGGTTTGCCGTCAGGTTGACGGTAAATTTTGACGCTGTCCCACCAGTCCAGCTCAATCACATTGCGAATGCCGATGTCGGCCATCCAGCTCTTCAGCCCAAGCGGAACCAAAAAGAGCGTAGCACCGTTCGCTTTTTGATTGAGCGCAAACACACTGTTTCGATCCAGATGGTCGTAGTGGTTGTGAGAAATCACCACCAGGTCGATTGGCGGCAAGTCCGCCAATGCCAAGCCCGGCGGCTGCGAGCGCTTAGGGCCAGCAAACTGCACTGGAAATGCGCGGTCACTGAACATGGGGTCAGTCAGCACATTGAAACCGCTGGCCTGCACCAAGGTGCTGGCATGGCCAATCCAGGTGACTGCCGGTTGCATGATGGCCCCAGCACGCGCGTTGGCGTGAATCCAGCTGATGTCGGGCGCTTGCGCAGACGTAGGCACCTTGGGCAAAGGCGGCAGGTTTTGTCGAAACGCTTCCCACTGCCACTTCACCAGCGCACTGAAAGGCTCGACCACGGCGCGACCGTCATTGTTGACAAAACCGTCCGCCGTATGGTGCGACTTGGCGGGGTTGAAGTGCGGGTTGGCGTTGGCGCAGCCCGCCAAGGCGCAAACCAACAGCAAGTGTGCCAAGACGGATGGTGTGCGACGGGTTGCCTGACGGCCTGACAGATTGGGGCTGTACATCAGCGAAAAATCAACAAAATCCAAACAGAACTTGAGGCGAAAAAGTTGGGCAAATGGCCTCAATGAACCAGGCGCACTGCGGCTATGGCGACCCAACCCAAAACAAAATTAACGATCACCAATTTGTGAATCTGCGCCGCTGCTGCAGCCGCTGCGGGCCATTCGGACGCGGCCAAAGCCCGTTGGTACTTTTTGAAGCCACCAAAGTAGATGTGCCCAAAAATCAGCATCATCGCAATACCCAAAACCAGCATGACTTGCCAGCCTAGCGGCACAGCACCTGCACCCGTTGCCAGCCGGGTGGCTTTGAACAAGGCGGTGTAAAGACTGGTGCCTGTGACAAGAAGCACCAGAATTGCCGCGATCACCAGGGCAAAAAAACGCCGCCAAACCTGCAACATCAAACGCGCCCTCGGTTGCGGCACTAACGTGGCCAAAGCGGCAGGTCGCAATGCAAAAAGCAGGCAAGTCATGCCGCCCATCCAGACAATGGCTGCCACAAGGTGGGCCAGTTTGACAAGTTCAGCCATTCAGTTTCCTCCAGCACTTAAAGTTTGATGTTCTATTGTGACCAAGGTCGTGCATTGGCCCCTTCAAGCCACAGACTTAGCCCCAAAAAGACACTCCTAAAAATAGCCGTGCGCCGATTTTCAAATTGGCGCGGGTTTCTACGTATAATCAGAGGCTTTGTGATAATTAGCAACGGGATCGGTCATGACCAAGGCACCAGCCCCGTGTAATGTGAGCAGTCGAAAATTGTGAGCGAACATTGTGAGTGCCACTGAAAACGGCGCAGGCCAGTCCGGTCACCAGCCTTTGGGCTCGGGCAAACGTCGCTACAGAGGTGACTTTGAGCGAGACAGCGACGCTAGCGTTGATGATGGGACTGATGACAAGGCTTTTGTAGCGCTTACGGCTGCGCAAGCGCAGGCGCTGAGAGAAAAGCAGCCATCGACATCGCCCTGGCGAGTCTTGGTCATACAGGCTTTGGCGGGTGTCGTTGTTGCGTTGGCAACATGGGTTATTGCAGGAAAAGCCAGCGCAGGCTGGTCGGCTGGTTACGGTGCGTTGGCAGTGTTGATACCGGGGGCGGTTTTTGCCCGTGGACTGACCAGCCGACTTACCTCGGTCAATGCGGGCACGGCCATGTTGGGCTTCTTTTTTTGGGAAGCCGTGAAAATCGCCTTGGCGGTGGCAATGTTGGTTGCTGCGCCAAAGGTAGTGTCAGATTTAAGCTGGCCAGCCTTGCTAGTGGGGCTGGTCATCACGATGAAGGCTGTTTGGGTGTCGCTTTTGATGCGCCCTAAAAGTCTAGGGAATTAATCAGCAAGCCGCAAGGCGAGCGAATTGAACGGGTAACAATTTATGGCTTCCGGACAAGGCCCCACAGCAGGCGAATACATTGCGCATCACCTGACGCACTGGCAAAACCACCCTATGAAGGGTGTGATTGACTTTTCAGTTGTCAATTACGACTCGATCATCTGGTCTGTCCTGTTGGGTGTGTTGGGCAGCTACTTCCTTTGGAGAGCGGCTAAGTCTGCTACATCGGGTGTCCCTGGCCGTTTTCAAGCTGCGGTTGAATTTCTGGTTGAATTTGTAGACGCGCAGGCCAAAGGCATCGTGCACAACGCCAACAGCCGCAAACTGGTGGCTCCGCTGGCCTTGACCGTGTTTGTCTGGATTTTCCTGATGAATTCGATGGACTTTTTGCCGGTTGACCTGATTCCTAAAATTTGGGAAACCATCGTAGGCGTTGGCGGCGGAGACCCACACCACGCTTACATGCGTGTCGTTCCCACCGCTGATCTTTCAACCACCTTGGGTTTAAGCGTTTCAGTCTTACTGGTTTGCATTTTTTACAACATCAAAATCAAGGGCTTTGGCCACTGGATTCACGAACTGTTCACCGCGCCCTTCGGTGCCAAGCTCGGCCCCATCAACTTCCTGTTCCAGATGATTGAGTTCGTCGCCAAAACGGTGTCCCATGGCATGCGACTTTTTGGCAACATGTATGCGGGCGAACTGCTTTTCATGCTGATTGCCTTGATGGGCGGGTCTTTCTTTACAATGACCGGCTCAGGCTTTCTGCTGGGTATTGGCCAGATTTTGGCAGGCACCGTCTGGTCGATCTTTCACATCTTGATCGTGGCGCTTCAGGCCTTTGTGTTCATGATGTTGACGCTGGTGTATGTGGGCCAAGCCCATGATGCCCATTGATTTTTCGCGCTATTTTTCAGTTTCCCTTTTCCCTTAACCTTTTTTTTTATTCTCAGGAGCTATAAATGGAACACGTACTAGGCTTTGTTGCACTCGCCGCTGGTTTGATCATTGGTTTAGGCGCTGTCGGCGCTTGCATCGGAATCGGCATCATGGGCAGCAAGTACCTCGAAGCAGCTGCTCGTCAACCTGAATTGATGAACGAACTGCAAGGCAAAATGTTCGTTTTGGCAGGTTTGATCGACGCGTCCTTCCTGATCGGTGTCGGTATCGCGATGATGTTCGCCTTTGCCAACCCGTTCGTGTTGAAGTAAGCATTCGCAATCACCAACTGACTGAAAGGGTGTTGCTGTGAGTATCAACGCAACCCTGTTCGTTCAAGCCATTGTTTTTGCAATCTTGGTGTGGTTCACGATGAAATTCGTGTGGCCTCCGATTGCAGCCTCTTTGGATGAACGCGCATCGAAAATCGCCGCTGGCCTGGCTGCCGCTGACAAGGCCAAAGCCGAGCTCTCCAACGCGAATAAAAAGGTTGAAGACGAGCTGGCCAAGTCACGCACCGAGACCGCAGTCCGCCTGGCAGACGCCGAGCGCCGCGGTCAGGCTATCGTGGAAGAAGCCAAATCCAAAGCAACCAGCGAAGCCAATAAAATCATCGCTGCTGCCAAGGCCGAAGCCGACCAACAAACAGTCAAGGCCCGCGAAACTCTGCGTGAGCAGGTTGCCGCATTGGCTGTGAAGGGTGCAGAGCAAATTCTGCGCAAGGAAGTCAATGCCGGCGTTCACGCTGACTTGCTTTCCCGCCTGAAGACTGAACTGTAAGAGCGCGATATGGCTGAAATTGCAACCATTGCCCGCCCTTACGCAGAGGCTTTGTACAAGGCGGCTAAGGCAAGTCCAGGCGGCGACACATCGGGTGCGTCAGTCTGGGTCGACGAGTTGGCCGCAATCGCGGGCAATCCGCAGTTACTGGCCTTTTCTGACAACCCCAAGGTCACGTCAGATCAGGTGTTAGGCCTGATCACTGGCATTGCCAAGGCCAGCTTGCCAGAGATGGCCAAAAACTTCCTGCGCACTGTTGTTGAAAATGGTCGCCTGAACGCTTTGCCAGAAATCGCCTTGCAGTTTCGTGCCCTGAAAAACGCGCAAAGCGGTTCCTCAGACGCTGTTGTCTACAGTGCTTTCCCAATTGACGCCAAGGCTTTGGCAGATGTGGGCGCCTCACTCGAAAAACGTTTTGGCCGCAAGCTCAATGTCACTGTCGAATTAGAGCCCGAGCTAATCGGCGGAATTCGGGTGGTGGTAGGCGACGAAGTGCTCGACACGTCGGTCAAAGCCCGTCTAGAACAAATGAAAGTGGCCCTCTCGGCTTGAGGCATTCGCCGCTTGCTCTGCCTTGGCCATTGGCCCAATTAATCTTATAGAAGGATCCGAGTCATGCAACTCAATCCCGCAGAAATTTCTGAACTGATCAAAAGCCGCATTGAGGGTCTGACCTCTAGCAGCAACATTCGCAACCAAGGCACCGTTGTGTCCGTGACTGACGGCATTTGCCGCATTCATGGCCTGTCTGACGTGATGGCTGGCGAAATGCTCGAATTCCCGGCGGGCAGCGATGGCCTGCCCACCTACGGTTTGGCGTTGAACTTGGAGCGGGACTCCGTCGGCTCCGTGATTTTGGGCGAGTACGAGCACATTTCAGAAGGCGACATCGTGAAGTGCACGGGCCGCATTTTGGAAGTCCCCGTCGGTCCAGAATTGTTGGGTCGCGTGGTCAACGCCTTGGGTCAGCCGATCGACGGCAAGGGCCCTATCAACGCCAAAATGACGGACGTGATTGAAAAAGTCGCGCCCGGAGTGATTGCCCGAAAGTCGGTTGACCAGCCCATGCAAACCGGCTTGAAATCGATTGACGCGATGGTACCTGTGGGCCGTGGTCAGCGCGAATTGATCATTGGCGACCGCCAGACCGGTAAAACGGCTGTTGCGATTGACGCCATCATCAATCAAAAGGGTCAGAACATGACCTGCATCTACGTGGCGATTGGTCAAAAAGCCTCCTCAGTCAAAAACGTCGTACGTTCGCTTGAGGCAGCAGGTGCTATGGCTTACACAACCGTCGTTGCGGCAACGGCTTCTGAATCAGCCGCCATGCAGTATGTGAGCGCCTACTCTGGCTGCACCATGGGAGAATACTTCCGCGACCGCGGACAAGACGCCTTGATTGTGTATGACGACCTGTCCAAACAAGCGGTTGCCTACCGCCAAGTGTCGCTGCTGCTGCGTCGCCCACCAGGGCGCGAAGCCTACCCCGGCGACGTGTTTTATCTCCACAGCCGCCTGCTCGAGCGCGCTGCCCGCGTGAACGAAAAATACGTTGAAGATTTCACCAAAGGCGCAGTCAAAGGCAAAACAGGTTCCTTGACGGCTTTGCCCATCATTGAGACCCAAGCGGGCGACGTGTCGGCCTTCGTGCCCACCAACGTAATTTCGATCACCGACGGCCAGATCTTTTTGGAAACGTCTTTGTTCAACGCTGGAATTCGTCCCGCTATCAACGCTGGTATTTCGGTGTCACGCGTGGGCTCTGCAGCGCAAACCAAGGTCATCAAAGGTCAATCGGGCGGTATCCGTACCGACTTGGCCCAGTACCGCGAGTTGGCTGCCTTCGCGCAGTTTGCGTCGGATCTGGACGAAGCCACCCGCAAGCAGCTGGACCGTGGCGCACGCGTGACTGAATTGCTCAAGCAAACGCAGTACAGCCCTTTGCCCATCAGCCTGATGGGTGCTTCACTGTTTGCCGTGAACAAAGGCTTCATGGACGATATCGCTGTGAACAAAGTCTTGCCGTTTGAACACGGTCTGCATGCCTACCTCAAAGACAAACATGCCTCTTTGCTGGCCAAAGTAGAAGACTCCAAAGCCTTGGACAAAGACGCTGAAGCTGAAATGTTGGCTGCCACCGCAGCCTTCAAAAAGTCGTTTGCTTAAAACCCTGCTTTTAAAAAAATAAAGGGGCTTTTATGGCAATTCCCATCCTGGTGTTCCTGATGATTGCCGTGCCCGCCCATGCGGGAATGCCAACTTATGGGTTGCGTGACATCTATCGCCTCCGGTTGGAGGAAATTTCGTTTTTCATCGTGCTGCTGCTCTTCTGCTCGTTCCTGTTCCAGTTGCTTTGGAATTATGCCGTCAAAGGATTCAGTTTTTTACCCCGCTTGAAATATCTCCAAGCGCTTTGCGTCTCAGTTTTGTTCGGGTTGCTGACGCTGTTGATCCTGACGATGATTTCCGGCATTCGCGAAGTCTTGACACCGGGTGCGTGGCGACACCAGGGAACTTCGTATCGCCTGAA
>JANNCN010000014.1:0-25233 GCA_031386665.1 Rhodoferax sp.
GTGGCTCCCTCGGGGGCGACGTCACGGTCATGAAAGCAATAGTACGGCACGCCCAGTTTTTGAAAGAACTCAAAGGCGGCATCAGCCTTGGCTTTGGCAGCGGCCATCGGGTGGGCGATTTTTTGCCAAGGCCGCTCAAAGGTGCCGTCATAGCCAAACGGGTCAAACCCGTTCCAGCAGAAACTGTGCCAATAGCATGCGGCAAAGCGCAACTGGTCTTGCATGCTTTTGCCCAAGACCTTGCGGTTTTTGTCGTACCACTTGAAGGCCAGCGGATTTTTGGAGGCGGTGCCTTCAAATTGAATCGGGTTTGTCGCGTGAAAATAGGAGGTCATTTGAGGCTTCTTGGGGTGGAGTCAAGCTAGGGTTTGTCAAGCTCGGTAGAGTTGGCGAAATTTGTCATTGCGCGGGGTCAAAACAGCTTGTTCTGTAGGGTCTGGCGAGAAGACGCGCTCGATGTCTGGCGCAACGCACACGGTGGCCAAATCTCCACCATTGGCAAGCCAAGCCAGCCGTGCGGCACCCAAGGCACCGCCCGCAATGGCACCGCCCACGGTCACAATTTCAAGGTTCAAACTCGATGCAAGTTGCTGCGCCCACATGGCGCTGCGCGCACCACCGCCCACCAATGAGAGCCGCTCGACGGTACTGCCTGCCGCCTGCAATGCGCGCAGACCATCGTGCAGGCCAAAGGTGACGCCTTCCATCACTGCGTAGGCCAAAGCAGCGGCATCGGTGTCGTGGCTCAGGTTGTGAAAACTACCACGCACCGTAGCGCTGTTGTGGGGGGTGCGTTCGCCGCTCAAATAGGGTAAAAATAGTGGCGCAGATTCGCGCTGGGTCAGGGTCAGGGCGCTGGCTTGCTCCTCTAGCGCGCCCGCAGACGACGCGCCCAATAGCCTGGTAGCCCATTGCAGGCAACTGGCCGCAGACAGCATCACGCTCATTTGATGCCACAGCCCTGGCAAGGCATGGCAAAACGCATGTGTGGCGCTGGCTGCATTGGGCTGGTAGCGCGGCGTGACCACAAACAGCACGCCGCTGGTGCCGAGTGACAAAAACCCCTGACCGGCATGCACTGCCCCCATGCCCACGGCACTTGCGGCGTTGTCGCCACCGCCGCCCGCCACCACAATGCCTGGGCTTAAGCCCAGGGCCTTGGCCGCGGTGGCGCTTAAACGACCACCGGCTTCGCTGCCTTCGACCAATCGTGGCATGTGACGGCGTTCAAGACCGGTCTGGTGCAACAACGCGTCACTCCAGTCGCGCTTTTCGACGTCAAGCCAGGCTGTGCCACTGGCGTCTGACATGTCGGTCACTCGCTCATCGGTCAGTTTGAAGCGCACGTAATCTTTGGGCAACAACACCGTGGCGATGCGACTGAAGACTCGGGGTTCGTGTTTAGCGAGCCAGCGCAACTTGGGCGCAGTGAAACCCGGCATGACCAAGCTCCCCGCCACTTGGGGCCAGGCTGGCAATTCGGCCATCAACTCGGTGCACTCGGCGCTGGCACGGGTGTCGTTCCACAAAATCGCTGGGCGAAGCACCTCGCCTTGGGAGTCGAGCAGCACAGCCCCATGCATTTGCCCGGACAAGCCCAGCGCCTGCACCTTTGCATACGCCAATGGGTGCAGCTGCTGCAATTGGGCCAATGCGGTTTGCGTGGCCAGCCACCAGTCGTTGGGCTGCTGCTCGCTGTGCCCGGCCTGCGGGCGCGAGATGTCAAGCGCAGCGCTTGCGGAACCCACCAGTTGGTGCTGGTCATTCAGCAAAAGTGCCTTGACTTCGGAGGTGCCAATGTCAATGCCGAGGTACATGGTTCAAATCGAAAGTTGTGGGGTCGACAGTTGGAGGGCTTCTGGGCTGTGCGATGGCAATTGCCGGGCTGGTTCACGGCGCGTTGGGTTGACCAGTGCCGCTCGGGCTGCACTGGGGTGCATGGGTCTCAAGTACTGGTGCAGCACCAAACCTGCTGCCCCCACAGCGGCTGCCAAAAGACCATAGCGGGCGGGGCGCAAAATTGGTGCCGCCATGTCGGCGTTAGCTGCAAAGGCTTTTAAAGTCTGCTGGGCGATGGCCACCAACTCTGGGTATTTGACGCACGAGCTTCCACCCACCACCAGAGCACCTGGGTTGAAGGTCGTCCACAGGTTTTGAATCAACATGCCCAGGTATCGGCCCGCTTGGTCCAGGTTGCCAAACTGAGTCAAATCGCGAGCCAGTGCGCGCGCGCCAATGAAGGCTTCAGCACAACCGTTGCGTCCGCACGAGCAAAGCGGGCCGCCAAATTGCAAAATACTGTGCCCGATTTCACCCGCCATGCCTTGGGTGCCCGTGAACAGGCGGTCGTTGATGACGATTCCAGCGCCTACGCCCACATCGCAAGTCACAAAAATCAGAGCGCTGTCGCCTTCATTGCTGGCAAATTCATATTCGCTCAGGGCTGCGGTGTCGGCTTCGTTTTGAATATGCAAGGGAACTTCAGGCAGCCCCGCCACGTGGAGCGCCGCCCTCATTCGCTGCATGAATTCAACATTGCGCCAACCCAGGTTGGGTGCAAAGCGCACGGTGCCTGTGGCGTCGTCAAATGCGCCTGGCAGTCCAATGCCCACGCCAGACAGCAGTACAGGTAGCCGGTTCAGCTCGACATGGGCCAAGCCAATCAAATGGGCGGCTTGCCGGCACACCCGGTCTGGATCTGCATGGGTCAGGGGGGCTTCGGTTGACCAAAGTACTTCTCCTAACAAGGACACCCCGACCACTCGAAGGCAGCCCACTGCCACTTCAAGCCCAATCAAGCCGCGTGAACGTGCGTTGATTTGCAACGGGGTGGAGGGCCGTCCCGACCCGCTGGGTGGGGTGCTGACAGATGCCACGCTGACTTCAGATTCACTCAGCCAGCCTTCGTCTATGAGCTCTCGCACGGCCGAGCTGACGGTCGATTTGGTCAACCCGCTTTGGCTGGCGGCTTGCGCCCGCGACAAGCCTGGTTGTGAGCGGATCAAGCGCAGAAGAACACTGCGGTTGATGCGTTTGACCAGTTGCTGGTCGCCAGTTGTTTTCATCAGAACGCTCTTTAGATTAATTGGGGTCTGACCCCAATTAATTGCTTCGGGCGGCTTGGACTTTGCCTGCAGGCTGCTTGCCACCGATGATCATGCCCAGCACCTCGTCTTCGGTCACGTCGTGGGTGTTGTAGGTGCCTACCAGTTTGCCGTTTTTCATGACGGCCAAACGGTCGCTTAGGGCAAACACATCGGGCATGTCGTGGCTGATCAAAAAGATGCCAACGCCTTCAGCCTTGAGCTGCTGCACCAAGCGCCCGACCATGGCGGTTTCTTCGGGGCCAAGCGCAGCGGTCGGCTCATCCATGATCAAAATTCGGGCATTGAAATAAATGGCGCGGGAAATCGCCACCACTTGGCGCTGCCCACCCGACAGCCTGCGCACAGGGGTTCGCACATTGGTGAAGTTTTTGTTCAGGCGGGCAAACACTTTGCGGGCATCGGCGTCCATGCGGTGGTCGTCCAGCGTGCGCCATCTGGTGAGCAGTTCGCGGCCCAAAAACAGGTTGGCCACTGCGTCCAGGTTGTCGGCCAATGCCAGAGTTTGGTAAATCGACTCAATGCCCAGGGCCTGCGCATCAGCCGGGGTTCGCACGCTGACTTTTTGGCCTGAAATGAGCACCTCTCCGCTGTCAATTGGGTAGGCACCGGCCAACATTTTCATCAAGGTTGATTTGCCTGCCCCGTTGTGACCCAACACGGCCACCACTTCGCCCGGGAACAGGTTCAAACTGACACCGTCCACCGCAAGCACGCCACCAAACGCTTTTTTAATATTCCTTAATTCGACTAGAGCGCTCATGCCGTGTCTCCAGTGAGCTTGCGGTACAGCACGTCAAACACCACGGCGACAATCAGCACTTGGCCGATGATGACGTAGCGCCAGCCGATCGACACATCCAAAAGTAGCATGCCACTGTCAATCGACTGCATGATCAAGGCGCCCAGTACCGAGCCCAAAATCGAGCCGCTTCCGCCCGACAGCGCCGTGCCGCCAATCACTGCAGCGGCAATCACATACAGCTCCATGCTGGTGCCCAACGAATTGGTGCCCGCATTAAGCCGCGCGATGGACACAATGGCGGCAATCGTGACCAACACGCCCATCAAGGCAAACAGCATGAGCGTGACGCGGCGCACGGGTATGCCCACCAGGGCTGCGGCTTCCGGGTTGCCGCCCATGGCGAATACGTAGCGGCCAAAGCGGGTGCGGTGAACCAAAAACGACAACCCAAACGCCACCACGGCCCAAATCAGCACGGGAATGGGGATGCCCTGCGGCTCGTCCTTGCTGGGAATTCGGTAGGCGTTCATGGCGGCGGTGAAGGCAAAAACCAGCAACACAGGCACCAGTACGACCAGAGCGTCCAGCCACAGAGGGTTGTTGGGCACGCCATAAGCATGTTTGGCTTTGCGTCGGTTCACAGTGACCCAAAGCAGGGCGACAGCCATCAAAATCGCCAGCACCCAGCTAGCAGTCGTGCCAATGGCCCCATCAAAACCACCCCCCAAGCGCTGAAAAAAAGCATCTGATACGGGCTGGGTTTTGCCATCAGCCACCAAAAAGGCGGCACCCCGAAACGACATCAAGCCTCCCAAAGTCACCACAAAAGACGGCACACCCAGCACGGCGGTTAACGCGCCTTGGTACAGGCAGACGCCAATGGCGACGGCCAGGCCAGCCAGCGAGGCTTCAGCCCAATGCCAGCCAGCGGTGTACATCAAGGTGGCAATCAAAACACCCACAAAACCCATAACTGAGCCGACCGACAGGTCAATGTGGCGCGCCACAATCACCAGCACGATGACGGTGGAGACAATGCCCACCACCGCTGTTTGCTGGGCAATGTTGTACAGATTTTCAGGCGACATGAAGATGCCGCCAGACAGCACATTGAAGATGATGGCGACGACCATCAACACCACGGCCATCAAGACCAGTCGCCAGTCAATTGCCGCTTGCCTGAGAGAAGTTAAAGCAGGGGTCACATAAGCTCCGCAAGTGCCGGGTCAATGAGGCGTGTCAACTTGAAAGCGAAAGGCAAACAGCACCAGCCACTTGGCTGGTCGTCGCGCGCCATTCAAATTAGAAAAGGGGGAAATGAAACGAGAGGGTGAAAGCAGAGAGCCAATTCAAGTCAAGCCACAGGCGTTTGGCCTGCGACTTGGCTTAAGGGCGCTGCGGCAACTGAAGGTTAGTCGTCGCAGCGCCTGTTGCTTACTTGCAGGCTGCAGGTGCAGTGGCTTTGTCAACGCCTTTGCAAAGCGCGTCTTTCTTGATCCAACCAGCGGTCAACACAGCGTCCAGGTTTTTGGACGTGACAGCCAAAGGCTTCAAGAACTGGGCTTGCAGAGCGACCTTTTTCTCGCCACCGCTCCAGGTGGATGCGCCAGTGACCTTTTTGCCACCTGCCAAAGCCACAGCAGCCGCGGCTGCGTCACGACCCAGGTCGCGAGAGTCTTTCCAGACCGACACCGTTTGCGTGCCCATGGCCACGCGGTTCAGCGCGGCATGGTCACCGTCTTGGCCGGACACTGGCACACCTTTGATGCCTTTGGCGGTCAAAGCAGCCACCACGCCACCGGCCATGCCGTCGTTGGACGCCACCACGGCGTCAATCTTGCCGCCGTTTTTGGTGATGATCTGCTCCATGTTTTTCTGGGCAACTTCCGGCTTCCAGCCGTCGGTGTACTCCTCGCCCACGATTTTGATGTCGCCTTTTTTCACAGCGGCGTCAATGATTTCTTGCTGACCACCGCGCAAAAAGTTGGCGTTCGGGTCGGTTGGCGAGCCTTTGATCATGACGTAGTTGCCTTTGGGCTTGGCCGCCAAAATGGCGCGCGCTTGCATGCGGCCCACTTCCACGTTGTCAAAGGTGATGTAGAACACGCCAGGCGCTTCGATCAGGCGGTCATAAGCGACAACCGGAATTTTTTGCTGTGTGGCTTTGTTGACCGCTGGCAAAATCGCGTCTTTGTCCATGGCCAGAATAATCAAAACCTTGGCGCCTTTGGCGATCAGGCTGTCGATGTCGGCCAACTGCTTTTCAGCCGAACCACCTGCGTCTGCGCTGATGTAGGTTGATTTGGTTTTGGCCAACTCAGCCTTGATGGCGGCTTCGTCGGTCTTCCAGCGTTCTTCCTGAAAGTTCGACCAACTCACGCCAACCGTGACCTGCGCCATGGCGCTGACCGCGGACAGGCCAAAAGCTGCGGCAGCAGCCAGGGCAATAAGAGGATTTTTGAGCTTCATTGGTGTCTCCGATAATTTGCCTTGATCAGGCGTTGGGGTGAGTCATCGCCAGTCTGCTGAAGGTGACTTGGGTACCAAGTCACAATAGTTCGAGCGATGCACTAATTATCGGAGTAGATTAAAAACTCTTCATCAGGATTAACCCTCGGCGCTCAAAATGAAGAAACAAGACTCGGCGAAGGCCCCCACCGAATTGCGCCAGGGCCTGACCATCCGGTGAAAAAACCCACTGGATGCCTCAAGCTCTTCGTCCTGGTCGCGCGTTAACAGGCGTTGCACCTGCACCTGCCGTGGGTCGTCTCGGTCAGTCTGGCACTCGTAGCCCAGCGACTTCATCAAACCCAGCATCGGGGTGTTGGCGCTCATGACCGGGGCTTCCAGGCATTGCAAGCCAGCCGCCAAGGCAGCATGTTGTAGGGCTTTCAGCGCCCAACTGGCAATGCCCAGGCGGGCCCAACGCTCGTCCACCACAAGAGCAAATTCGGCGCAACCGCTGTCTTCGTTGACGCAATAGCGCGCATCGGCAATCAATTGCTCGCTTTCGTCGGTGAAAACGCTCACCACCAAAGCCAATTCGTCGGTGCCATCAACCTGGCACATGTGAGCGATGTGCGTGGCAGACAGCTTGATCGAGCCATGAAAGCGCTGCTGGCGGGCAAATTCAGACAATCCGCCGAAAAATTGACTCCATAGTGGCGCGTCTTCGGCCTGTACGGGCCGCAAAGTCAGCCGTTGGCCGTTGGCCAGCGTGCGCGAATCGATCAGGTTGACCGGGTTGACCAGGTTGACCGGGCTGGGCTGGCTGGTTTGGCGGGTTGTGCGCATAGGATTCTCCGGGTGGAAGGCGGCTGAGGTGTCAGTCGCTCCATCTGATTAATCGCAATGCACGGGGGATTCCCGCCAAAAACTTTCATTAAATCTGGAAATACAAGCGCAACGCGTTCACATGTGCACTTGGCTTTCGCGGGTTTGCCAGTTTTTGACGTCGGTGTGCCAAATACTGCCAGGCGCGGCGTCTTCCCACCAGGCCTCAACTTGGCTGAATAGGCTGTGCGCGGTTTTGGCGTCGCCCTGCAGCAGGTGCACCCGGGCTTGCCCTAGCCGAATGTCGGCGTACCAGACGGAAGGAACAAGCTGGCCGCGCTGCAAAGCGGCGTCAGCCAAACGCAGGTGGGCCATGGCAGCGGCCAACTCGGCGTCGGTCTGGCCCAACTCAAGCAACGCCAAACCCAGGGCGGTCTGGGCTTGGGCCACATCCACGGGCATCAGGTTGGGGGCTTTGGACTGCGCCATGTCCAAACTCTGATGGGCCAGGGGCAGAGCTTCAGCAAAACGGCCCAAACGCCACAAAATAAGTGACTTGGCGCAGGTCACGCGGGCGCGCTCGTTGGCCAATGCGGGGGTGGTGTCTGCCAGCACGGCATTGGCCAAAGGCTCGAAGGTGGCCAAATCGCCCGCCCAAGCCGCCAAATAGGCGCGCATGCGATGCCGCGCAATGACTCTGGTGTGCGTGTCGGCATTTAAACGCGCCAAAATGCCCTCTTCTTCGGCGATCAGGGGTGCAATCAGGTCAACCCGCCGTGTCGCCCATAGGCAAGTCGCAAGCGCCCGGGCAGCATACGCGGCATCAACGTGTTCCTCTGGCAAGAGGCGGGCCTGTTCAGCCTTGATATGCTTGCCCAATTGCACAGCGTCAGCCCAGCGCCCCATACCGGCCAACGCCGAGGCCAGCACCCGGTTGGCGTTGACCACCCGCATGGTGGGCTCGCCATCAAGCTTCAGCTGGTCAACCGCACACTGCCGCGCAATCGGTTCGGCGTCGGCTGGGCGGCCACAATTGATCAAGGCCGCCGCGTACCAGCGTTCTGGCGACACCAGTTGGGTGTGGGGCCGCACAGCGCCGTAGGCTGCGCGGGCGCGTTCCATGGCCAAAAGCGCCACCGGTTGCCCCTGATCGTGTAGCAAAAAGTGCGAGAACGTATTGGACAGCAGGCCAATGGACGTCAAGGTCTCGTCATGCAGCAGGCCCAGGTGCTTTTCGGCCACTTCCACCGCCTCGTGCAAGGCGGCCAGGCTGGGGGCTTGCTGTTCATGCTTGGCATACTCAAATGAATGCGCACGCAGGACGCTGACCAGCAGTTCAGCCTGCTCAGGCAGTTTTTGCCGCAAATCGGTGACCAAATCAGGGCCAATCTTTGCCGCAAGTTGGTAGTCGCCAAGGGTGTTGGCGGCCTCCATGGTCAAAAATCGACCTTGCAATGTTAAGTTGTGGGTCAAGCCCAAGGTTCGAATGCATCGGGGCAGGGCGGCAGCGCATGCGTGCTGCACCAGCGTGACGTCGCCCAAGCGGCTGGCGCTGGTCGCCACCAGGATGCCCAGTTCTGCGGCCATGATGGGGTTGCCTTGCAGCTCCACCTCGATTCGCTCGGCGGCAGAGCGCAGCAAATCAACCGCTGTGACCACGCCACCCATGCCCTCGCGGGGTTTTGCGTCGGTAAAGATGGAAGCAATGAACTGCTTGACCTCTTCAGCCCGCGCTTGCGCTTGCTGGGCGGCGCGAGCCTGCTCCCGCGCGGTGGACGCCTGCCACAGCGCAACCGCTGCCCCTATGGCAAGCGCCAGCAAAACTGCCACTTGGGCGTAGGCACCGCCCAACAGCGCCAAGGCCACCGCCAACACCACGGCACTTTGGGCTTTGTGGCGCATCAAGAATTTGCGCATCCGGTAGTGCCAAGAATCTGGCCTTGCCAAAACCGCGTGGCCTTGGACGAAACGTTCAAGGTCAGCCGCCAGGGCTGCGGCACTTTGGTAGCGCTCGGTCGCCTGGGGCTTGAGGGCGCGCAACACAATGGTGTCCAAATCGCCCCGCAAGCGCCGTTTGGCCGCAACGTTGTCAGTCTGACTGCTGGGCGCTGGTGGCTCGAAACCCGTGACTTGGGTGCGCAAGGGCATGCGCCCAACCAGCAACTGGTACAGCAACACCCCCAACGCGTACACATCGGTGGCGGTGGTGATGGCGGCCCCCGTCAACTGCTCGGGCGCGGCGTACTCAGGCGTCAGCACCCGGCCCCCCTCGCGGGTGAGCTCGGTGGCTTCTGCCCCCGTCGCGTCGTCCTCCAGCAGCTTGGCAATGCCAAAGTCCAGCAGCTTCACAGTGCCGTCGGCCGTGACCATGATGTTGCCGGGCTTGATGTCGCGGTGAATCACCAAATGGGTGTGGGCATGCGCCACAGCCGCCAAAACATGGTCAAACAGCGCCAACCGCGCATCAATGTCCAGCCGCTTCAGATCACAGTGGCGGTCAATTCGCTCGCCTTCCACCAGCTCAATCACCAAATACGGCTGCCCACCCGGTGTGACCCCGGCATCTAGCAAATGCGCAATATTAGGGTGCGTCAATCGCGCCAATATGTTGCCCTCCCGCTGAAACCGTTCAGCCCCTGCGCGGCCCAATAGCGACAAATGCAGCAGCTTGATGGCCACCGCCCCGGTAAAGCGCCCGTCTTCCCGCCGCGCCCGCCACACGCTGCCCGTACCGCCTTGGCCTAAGGGAGATTCCAGCACATAAGGCCCCAGGCGCTGGCCAGCCAGGGTGGCGTGGGTGGGGTCTGGCGTTTGGCCGCCCAGCGCGGTGAGTGAACTGTTCATAAACCCATGCGATTGGGCTTGCAGATTGTCTTGCAACAAAGCCGCTAAATCGTCGTGCAAATCGGGGTGATCAGCGGCCAAAACAGCCAATCGCACGGCGCGCTCGGGCGCGGGCAGATCCAGCAGCTCATCCATCAACGGGCTCAACTGTGCCCAGCGTTCGGGACTGGGGGATTTCATTGAAGTTTCGGCTCTGGCATGGTGACGCAATGCGACTAAATTGAGGGGTTGGGCTGTCGGGCCACTGGGTAATCGCAAACCGGAACTTGAAACCGCCAAGCCACCCTGAATTGCTTCAGGTTTGCATGGCACGAAACAGCAACATGCGGGCTTTTTCCCACTGGCGCTGAGCAGTTCGCTCCGAGGTGCCCATCAGCTCTGCTATTTCTACCATCGAAAAACCGCAAAAGAATTTCAAATCAACCACTTGCGCCAAAGCGGGCTCCAAGAGGGCTAGTTCGTCTAGCGCCTCGCCAATGCTGGTCAGCATTTCGGGTTGGGCGCATTGGTCGGCGGTTTCGGTGTCGAGCGAGGTGATGTCCAGCCCGCCCCCGCGTTTTTGCGCCTGGCGCTCGCGCACCCGGTCGATCACGACGCCGCGCATGGCCCGCGCCGCGTACGCCATGAAGTGCGCCCGGTCGGGGAAGGCCAGCGCATTGCGGCCTGAAATGTCAAGGTAGGCTTCGTGCAGCAGTGTGGTCGCGCCCAGCGGCGTGAACGCGCCCAGGCGGGCGACTTCGCGGCGGGCCAGGCGGTGAAGTTCAGTGTAAAGGGCGGTGAAAAGCTGGTCTGCTGCCTGCCGGTCGCCCTGGGCGGAGCGAGTGACCAAGGCGCTGAAGGCCGAAGCGTCAAAGCCAGGCAGCGGCTGCGAGCCTGTGCCAACTTGGCTGGTTGTGCTGTTCGTGCTGTTGGGGCTGACTGGGCCGCCTGTTGCAAGTGAGTCGCCTGAACCCAAGTCTTGCAGGCCGCTGGGCTGGTTGGGGCGTGAGGTCGAGTCTGGCATGCTTTATCTTACAGCCTGAATTTGAACGCCTGGACCGGATGCCATGCCGAAACGCCACTGCAATCAATTTCAAATTGCTATACTTTATATAGCAAACTATTGAATTAATTCGAGAGCTAGAACTTCATTTCATTCGCACTTCGGTCATTTTAAATAAAAAAGAACCTGCAGGTTCTTTTTTTCTAAAACAGGCTCAATTTCAGCCGTGCTGATTAAACCGGCTAGCCCGGGGCATGTGGTTGCCCGAAATCAGGCCGTGAAACTTCTCGGTGATGGTGCGCAGGGTTTGGCGCGCGGCTTGTTCGCCATGGTGTTCAGACAGCAAAGTCATCACGTCAATGCGCAGGTACCACAGCGCCTGCGCGTGCGGGGCCCAACGCAGCCGCCGGGTGATGATGTCAACCTGCTCGCTCGCCACCAGGCCCGTCAGCGCGTCCAACATCAGCGCCCGAACTACTTCGATGGGTCCTTCGTCAGGCAGGTCTGGCGTGGTGTCAGAGAACAGACTGATCAAACTGCTGGCAAATCTGGATTTTTTCCAACTCATTGGGTTTGTGGCTTGGCGCGCGAAACACCAATAATTGGGAGTGAACAGTTGAGGCAACGAATTTCGTGGCTAGGACGAATATTCAAACATCTGTGTGTGACAAATTACCGCTTTCTTGGTTAGCAGCTGTAACTGTCCGTCAAACTAGATAGGCTGTCAGTTAGGAGGGCTTGAGATGGCCCTGTAATAAGTGAATGCTCTTTTATTTGTAGCTTAAAAATGCCGCCACGACTGACCTTGCACTCTTGTTAACATAATGCCATTACGACGCAATATAGCATGACCTACCGCTCGCCCAAAGATCGCCGATTGGTGGCCTGGTTGTCCTTGGGGCAGCTCATCAGCTGGGGCAGCGTGTTCTATTTGTTCGCCTTGGTCATGGCCCCGGTGGAGCGCGAACTGGGCTTAAGCCGGGCTGAGTCGTCATTGGCGTTCAGTTTGGCCTTGTTGACCGAAGGGCTGCTGGCCTACCCCATTGGCCGCTGGCTAGACCGGGGGCACGAGCGCCTGGTAATGACGGCAGGCTCGATCACACTGGCGGGGTGCTTGGGGCTGCACGGTTTTGTCATCAACGCGTTCACTTTTTATGCGGTTTGGGTGGGTTTGGGCGTGGGCATGGCTGCCACGCTGTACACGCCCGCATTTGCCATCGTCACCCGGCGCTTCCCCAACGATTTTCGCCGCGCCATCATCACACTGACGTTTTTGGGCGGACTGGCCAGCACCGTATTTTTGCCGTTGACGGCGTGGTTGATCAGCCAATTCGGGTGGCGACACGCGGTAGGACTGTTGGCGGGTTTGCATTTGTTGGTTTGCGCGCCCATTCACTTCTTGTTACTTAAAAACGCACCCAAAGAGGCGCTTCGCACAGAGCCCAAGACCCAGGACCTGAATTTCACGAAGTCTGACCTTGCGGCGAAAGGCAATTTGCAGAGGCCAGCGCCCCGTTCTTTGTCACACCACCTACAGAGCCCCCAGTTTTTGCTGCTCGGCTTCTTTTTGATGCTCACTATGGCGGTCACTGCTGCCCTGCCCACCCATATGATCACGCTACTGCGCGAGTACGGCCTGAGCGAGGCCTGGGCCATCGCCATTCCCGCCAGCATTGGCTTGGTTCAGGTGCTGGGCCGTTTGCTGCTCTACTTTTTTGAGCATCGCTTCAACGTGCACACCGCAAACCGGCTGATTCCTTATTTGCTGCCCCTGGCCCTGGCCGCGCTGCTCCTGGCACCCAGCCTGGGCCTGTGGCACAGCCAATCGGGCTTGGCGTTGCTGTTTGTTTTTGTGCTGTTGTGGGGCATGGGTGTAGGCATGCTGACCATTGTGAAAGGCACCGCCATGGCCCAGTACGTCAGCCGCCAGCACGTCGCCAGTCTGAACGGCGCGCTGGGCCTGCCCCTGGCCCTGGCCCGCGCCAGTGCACCGCTGGTTTTGGGGCTGCTGTGGAGCCCCCAGTTGGGCTACACCTACGGATTGGGGCTGCTGCTGGTGTTGGGGCTGGGCGGCGCGGTGGCGCTGGGGTGGGTGCAGCGCTTGGCGGGGCGCTGATCTCGCAACCGTTTGGTTGCCAAGGCGATTCGAGTCCTTGCCATGGCCTGAAAATCTCATTCAATCAAAACGCGTCGTTCAAAACCAAATGGTGGACGATCACAATTTCTTTCATCTGTGCTCTTCCAATAGCCGAGTCACCGCAACCAGCAACGGCTCAATGTCATCGTTCACAGCGCTCCACACTATCGCGGGGTCGATCACGTCGTAGCCATGGATCAAAACATTGCGAAAGGCGATGATGCGTCGGTAGTCCGCAATGCGGTTTGCAGTGTCGGGATCAAGTTTTTCCAAGCGGCGTACGGCTTCGCCAATTATTTCAAAATTGCGTTCTACGGCCTGGCGCACAAGCCGATTTGAATTGAAATCTGCCAGCGACAGGCCTAAAGTAGCCGTTTTGACAAAGTCTGCGGCGTAGCGTGCGTCTTCAAGCAGCTAGGGTGCGCGAGGATGCATAAACAGGCTGGCGCGACTGGTTGACGCTGGCAATGAAGTACGGATTGGTGGATGCGCCTGCAGAAACAAGGTCAACTTTGCGCTCAAACAGCTGTTCAAGCGCTTACATCAGTCCAAAGTAGCGGTGGAACAGACTGCGTGAGTCGGCTTGGTTGAATTCAACCAAAAAATCTAGATCGTTGGGCGGGGCTTCGGGTGCGTCGCTCGCGGCGGAGCCAAATACGTCCAAAGCTTGCACGCCAAAACGACCGCAAAGGTCGGCCACCTGAGATAGGTTGTGCTGAATGAGGGGGTTCATGGTGCAGGGCAATTATGATGCCGCTTGCGTGCAATTGACAAGTTTTGCGGACCACAGCCTGGTGGGCTAGTCAATTGCGAAATCCGCACCTGGCACTTACGGCCGCCAAATAGGGCGGCCCAAAACCTGCCCCTTGCGATCCAGCACCACAGCCTCACCCATGCCCACAGGCTGCCCCGTCAGCGCGGTGATGTTGACCTGGTGCGTCACCCACACCTCAAACTGGCCCTGGGGCAGGCGCACCATCGACTGGGTCATCAGGCGGGTTTGGTCAGGCTGCAAGCTGCGGTCGTTGAAGGTGGAATTCAGCACCGGCCAGACGCTGTGCCGCCCAAACGCCAAATGGGCCGTGTCTTGGCAGCGGCACCAGGCGCTGGTTAAAACCGCGCGGGGTTTGAGCTTTTGGCCGGCAAACCACTCCCCAATGCGCTGCGACTCTAGCCGTCCGGCGTCGCTCAAATTGCGCTGTGTGCTGCAAACCCCCAGTTTGAAACCCGGCGGGTCGCCCGTGCCCGGCACGGTGGTGGCGTGGCGCATCAGCACAACACAGGCGCCTGCCCGCAACAGGGTCGCCAGTTTGTCGTTGGCGGCGTTGCGGGCGGCCTCAAGGTCTGCATTGCGGGTTGCGTCAGGGGCTGCGCTGGCGGGCGCTTCTGATTGCGCCACGGCGCTGAAAGTCATCGCATGGGCCAAGGTACCCGCGGTCAGCAGGCCAATCACTTGACGGCGGCTGGTGACCGGGGTGTTTGCCAAAATGATGATGGGGCGGGTTGATGAGGTCATTGAACTGAAGTGTGCCCAAGGGCTGGAACACCCATCAGGTTCAAATCGGCATCAAAAAGTTCAAAATTAACCTGCAGGTTAATTTTTGTGGCTAAAGCACCAAAAAGCCTGAAATATCAATTAAAAAGGCCTCTAGCTCTCTGATAATATACGCAGTTTGCTATAATTAATATAGCATTTATGCAAACGCACGCCGCTCGGCCAAAGCCCCCAAACGGGTGGTGATGGCAAAAAACTCGGCCACGGTGTCGTCAATGATCTGCTGGGCGGTTTTGATCGAGTCAATCAGCCCCACGGTTTGCCCGGCCAAGGCGGGGGCGGCTTCCATGTCACCATCAAAATAGACTTGGCGAATGCCTTTCATCGACTCGAATGACATCACGCCTTCATCGTAAATGGCCTGCGTGCGCACTGATTTGAGCGCGCGAATGCAGGGCGTGGACTTCTTGTTCAAAATGAAGGTGCCGGTCTCCTTGGCGTCCACAATCGCGTTTTTGTAGTTGGCGTGCACCGGGCTTTCAACGCAACTCACAAAGCGCGTGCCCATTTGAATGCCTTCGGCCCCCACGGCAAACGCCGCTGCCATGCCACGGCCGTCGCAAATGCCGCCTGCGGCAATCATCGGCACGTCGGTGTGCGCGCGAATGGCCTGCAACAGCACCAGGGTCGAGACTTCTTCCGGGTTTTTAAAACCGCCGCCCTCAGCCCCTTCCACCACCAGACCGTCAATGCCCGCGTCCACGCACTTCATGGCGGCATCGACCGTGGGCACGGCATGGTAGACGACGATGCCTGCGTCTTTCAATGGGGCGATAAATTTGGCGGGGCTTCCCGCCGAAGTGGTCACAAACTTCACACCCGATGCACAGACGAATTTGAGAATCGCATCGTCTTTTAAAAACCGAATCGGCAGGTTCACGCCAAATGGCAAGCCCAGCGCCGCCATCTTTTGGATCTCGATTTGGCAGTTCTCCGTCTCGCCCGACGAAGTTTCAACAATGCCTAAGCCCCCCGCGCGCGACACGGCCGAGGCCAGCTGCGTGCGCGCAATCCAGCCCATGGGGGCTTGCACGATGGGGTAGCGGGCGCCGGTGTGGGCGAGGACTCGGTTGGCGGGGTGGGCGGGGGTGGTGACGGTGGCGGGAATTGTCATGGCGGCTTCGATCAAGGGAGTGGACAGAGGCCGCGATTATGGTCAAACCAGCACTCTGCGGGCTGTCACTCAAAGCAACGTACAGACCTTGACGCGGGTCCCCTAAAGCGAAAACCCCGCCAGGGCGGGGTTTTTTACAGGTACAGCCCGAAGCCGCCTATGCCTTGCGACGGCGCACAGCCGCCAAGCCCATCAGTCCCAAGCCCAACAAGGCCAATGAGCCCGGCTCTGGCACATCGCTGCGACCGTTAACACTGCCCAAAATGGCGGTACTGTCCTGCGAGCCTTCTATTTTCAACTCAAATGCCCCGAAATCTGAATTTGAAAAGCTGGAGCTAACAGCGAAGTAGTCGACACCCTCCATTAAGTCTATGGTGGTCAGCTGAGCATTCGCGCCTGGACCCGAATCGTCATCAGCGGCAATTACATTGACGAATTGAGAGGTGGGGCTGAAGGCAGTGTGATAGAGGTGAAGGAAGTTGTCATAGCTTGACGAGTTGTTAAGTGTGTAAGCGCCATCGGCATTCACATGAAACAAAGTAACTTCGTAATGGACGGCGGTGCCAACGCTTGTCAATCCCGTCGGCGGTGCGCCCGAGAAGGTCCTATTCCAGGTTGGGCCGCCGGTTGTGTCGCCGTTCACGGTCAAAGTGCCTGCAGTCGACAAAGTGGCTGCACAGGTCAAGGAGATCAATGCTGCGGCTTTGATCAGCGGTTTGAAAAGTAAGGAGAAAGAGGAAGTGAGCATGCTGGTTTCCTGTCTATTTTTTAAAACAATTGGTTACGACGGTATTGCAGGCAATTACCGGGCCAATTGAGAATTAGAGAAAAATCGTTTTAAATCAACGGTATTCTGCTAGGTTTTTTGAGTACCGTCAAAAAATGTAAAGTAATTCGACAGACGGATCAAGGGCTTAACGTCCCAGCAAGTGGCAACTTTGCGGGTAGTCCCGACCAGGGAATCGCCGCGTTGGATCAGCTTATTTAGCGCTCAATTTCGCAATGCGAGCCTGCGCGTCCTTTGCGAATTCGAATTTCGGCTCTATCTTCAAGGCGCTTTGGTAGGCCTTCAAAGCATCAGCCGGGTTGCCAGCGGCCTCCAGCATCAAACCGCGACGGTATTGCAATTGACCCGAGGCGGGGAAGGCGGTGGCAGAGTCTTTTAGCAAAGCCAGCGCATCAGTGCCTTTGCCTGCGGTTTGCAACACCCAGGCGAGCGTGTCCAGGTAAGTGGCCACTTTGGGTTCAAGCTCTACTGCCTTGCGTGCCCAGCCTTCAGCTTCCGGCGTGCGGGTTTTGCTCTCCAACGCCAGCACGGCCATGTTGTTCAGTACCAGCGGCGATTTGGGTTGCAAAACCAAGGCCTGCTGGTAGGCGGCAAACGCGTCTTGAGTTTTGCCGTCTTGCTGCAAGGCCATGCCCAGTTTGGTTTGCACCACGGCATCTTTCGGGGCCAGTTTGATGGCTTCGCGGTAAACGCCAAAGGCTTCGCTGCGCCGCCCATCCAAAACCAGCGTGTCAGCCTTTTCGGTCAAGATGCCGACCAAGCCAGGTTGCAAGGCCAGGGCTTTGTTGAAGTACTTAATTGCGTCTTTGTAGCGTTCTTCACTGTTGCTAATGCGTCCCAACGCCACTTGGGGCAATGGGTTTTTAGGCGCTAGCACGGCCGCCTGCTCAAACGCTTTGGCAGCACCTTTGCGGTCGCCCAAGGCAATCAAGGCGGAGCCCAAACCGGCGTGTGCCCCAGGCGAGCTGGGGTCAAGCTCAGTCGCTTTGCGGTAGTCTTCCACCGATTCTTTGGGTTTTTGCATTGAATTCAAATGCAGGTCGCCCATGTCCACATAAAGGCGCGCGTAGTCGGGCTTGGCTTCGATGGCGCGGCGCAGGTAGTCTTCAGCGCCATTGAAATCTTTTTTGGCAAAACGCCAGCGCGACCAGGCCGACAGGGCGTCAGGGCTTTTGGGGTCAATCTCTAGCGCCTTTTTGAGGGCGATTTCAATGTCATCGGGTTTGTTGGTCTGCCGCGCTAGTTCGGCCAACGCCAATTGCACGTCGATGGATTTGGGGTCGAGCTTTTGGGCGTCATTAAGCGCAGTGCGCGCGCCTGCCAAGTCCTTTTTGTTCATCGCCTCAAAGGCGGCGCGCATTTTGATGTCGAGCGGTGAAAGCTTTTCGCCTTGTATGGTCGGCTTTTTGTCGGTTAAATTGACATTGACTGCCAGTGCGGGTGTTTGAACCGTGATCAACCCTGCCAGGGCGACTAAAACCAGGGTCAAGGTGTTGAGTGGGACGTGTTTCATAAAATCAAAGATCCTTTGGCGTTTAGCCTATCACACCGAGATGTGGCGTCAGCGCAGACGTAAAAAAACCCGCTGCGCTAAGAGCAACGGGTTGGATGGGCTGGGGTGGCGGTTGCCACCCGGTGCCACAGCGACTATCAGGCTTCGCGGCGACGGCTGCGAGCCAAAGCCAACAGAGCGACAGCTGCCAAGGCGAGTGAGCCTGGCTCTGGAACGTCGTTGCCACCTGGATCCAGCACGCCTGCCGCGCCACCGAAGCCAAAGTAGAAGGTCGCAGGGCTGCCGGTCACTTCGCCGCCGCTAGACTGGCCCAACGAGTAGATGCCAGCACCAACCGCTGCTAAGTTAGCCAAGGCATCGCGCTCAGTTACTGCTGCGCCATAGTAGGTGGTGAATTTCAATTCGCCATTCACCGCAACCGCGCCAAACTCAAAGTCAAAAACCGCGCCGTGGTCTTGTGGACCACAATCGGTGAAGTTGACGTTGCCTGCACAACCGATGGTGTAGTTGGTGCTGTCGGCCAAAATATCGTTTGTCATGAAACCGTTGTCGCCCACGGCCTTCAGGTTACTGCCATTGGCAATGCCCAATAGGCCAGGGACGCCTTGAATGGTGACAAATTCGCTGAATGGCGTGGGCTCAATGTCCCAATCCATGGCACGGCGGTAAACCAAGTCCCCTTGGGAAATGCCAACACCCGAGATGTTCTTGATCGTCACGTCCACTTGGTACACGCCGGCTTGCGAGCTCGGCTTGTAAGCATGGGTGATTTCAAGTGAAGTGCCAATGCGAACGATGGACGTGGCGGTGCTGGCTGTACTGGCGAAGGACACCAGAGTCAGGTTGCTTCCGCTCGTGCCGTTGTTGGCTGTGTTTTGGTTGCCTTGCACATTGGCACTCAAGATTGCAGCGCCCCAGCCTTCGCAGGTGCAACCTGGCTCGGTCGACGCGTAGCTGCCTGCATTGGTGTTAAAGCGCATGCCGACGGTGTTGACGCCTCCAAATGACGCGCCAGGATTCGCACCCGTGCCGCCATCGACATTCAAAGCCCCCAGTTCATTCACACCCAAGGTGATTTGCCCGCTGGTGATGTAAGCACCAGCCGCTTGGGCTGAGCCCGCTGCCCACAGGGAGCTGGCGACAGCCACCACCGTGGCGAGTTGTTTGAGTTTAAGGATCATGGTGATCTCCTGTTGGGGTGAAGTGATGAAAACAAATAATCGGTCATAGAAGCCAAAGCAAAAAACAGGCCAGGTATTGCAGCAGGGAAAAAGTTAATAAAAATCAACGGCTTATTGAATTTTTAGAAGTTAGTACTAAAGTCGATGTAAAAATTTCCGACACGCGGCTCATATAAGTCCCTCCCCCAAATTTGGGACGCCATAGGCTCAGCCAGCATTCACACCATCTGCTACGCTTCACCCACGGCGATTCTCTGGATCGCGCCTGACAAACCACCCTTTACTGACTGGAAACCCCATGGCCCACGCCGCCTTCAACTGGCAAGACCCTTTTTTGCTTGACGCTCAACTGACTGATGACGAGCGCGCTGTGCGCGACGCGGCGGCGGCTTATTGCCAAGACAAGTTATTGCCGCGCGTGACGCAGGCGTTTCGCGATGGAACGACCGACATTGCGATATTTCGTGAAATGGGCGAATTGGGTCTGTTGGGGCCTACCATTCCAGAGGCCTATGGCGGCCCCGCGCTCAATTACGTCTGTTACGGGCTGGTGGCGCGCGAGGTCGAGCGGGTTGATTCGGGCTACCGCTCCATGATGAGCGTGCAAAGCTCCTTGGTGATGGTGCCGATTTTTGAATTTGGCACCGAGGCACAGCGGCAAAAGTTCTTGCCCAAACTGGCGACTGGCGAGTGGATTGGCTGCTTTGGCTTGACCGAGCCGGATCACGGTTCAGACCCCGGCTCGATGGTGACGCGGGCGCAAAAAGTGGCGGGCGGTTATAAATTGAGCGGTGCCAAGATGTGGATATCGAACAGCCCCATGGCCGATGTGTTTGTGGTGTGGGCCAAAGAAGTGTCAGAGGCGGGCAAAGTCGGCCCGATTCGCGGTTTTGTTCTAGAAAAAGGCATGAAAGGCTTAAGCGCCCCGGCCATTCACAGCAAAGTGGGTCTGCGTGCGTCGGTCACCGGCGAAATCGTGATGGATGGCGTGTTTTGCCCTGAAGAAAACGCCTTCCCTGAGGTGCAAGGCTTGAAAGGCCCGTTCACCTGCCTCAACAGCGCTCGCTACGGCATTGCCTGGGGCGCTTTGGGTGCGGCCGAAGACTGCTGGTTTCGCGCCCGCCAATACACCCTAGACCGCAAACAATTTGGCCGCCCCCTGGCCGCCAACCAGCTGATTCAAAAGAAGCTGGCCGACATGCAAACCGAAATTTCGCTCGGCCTGCAAGGCTGCCTGCGCTTGGGCCGCATGAAAGACGAAGGCACGGCGTCGGTCGAATTGACATCGCTGTTAAAGCGCAATTCCTGCGGCAAATCGCTGGACATTGCCCGTTTGGCCCGCGACATGATGGGCGGCAACGGCATCAGCGACGAATTTGGCGTGGCGCGGCATTTGGTGAACCTGGAAGTGGTCAACACCTACGAAGGCACGCATGACATTCATGCCCTGATTTTGGGCCGCGCGCAAACCGGCATTGCTGCATTTGCGAACTAGGCATTGCGAGATAGCTTTACCCCGCGTTTTTCATCATGTGCGCAATGCAGCTTAATTGGGGTCAGATCCCAATTTCGCGACCCAGATGCGTCAGTCATAACGGAGCTAGTCCGCGAATTTGGGCTCTGACCCCAATAAAGCGGACTTCAACCCCGCAACGCAACTCGAACCCACAAAGCAACTCGAATCCATCCCACATCGTGATAATTGGAATCTGACCCCAATTAATTCAACTGAAGTTCAAACCATGACCCCCAAACCCGGCGCACTTGACCATCTCAAAGTTCTCGATTTGTCCCGCGTTCTGGCTGGCCCCTATTGCGCGCAAATGCTGGCCGATTTAGGAGCCGACGTCATCAAAGTAGAGCGCCCGCAAGAGGGTGACGACACCCGCAAATGGGGCCCGCCCTTCATGCCGGACGCTGACGGGCAACCCACCGGGCACGCCACCTATTTCCACAGCACCAACCGCAACAAACGCGCCATCACGGTCGATTTGGCCCAACCCGAAGGTCAGGCCATCATCAAGCAATTGATCGCGCAAAGCGACATCGTGGTGGAGAACTTCAAGGTCGGTGGTCTGAAGCACTATGGGCTGGACTACGACAGCCTGAAAGCCGACAACCCGCGTTTGATTTACTGCTCTGTCACCGGGTTTGGGCAAGATGGCCCGTACAAAGAACGCGCGGGCTACGACCTGATGATTCAGGCCATGAGCGGCATGATGAGCATCACCGGAAACGCCGACGGCACCCCTGGCGGCGGGCCGATGCGCGTGGGTGTGGCCATCACCGACCTGTTCACGGGCGTGTTCGCCTGCAGCGCAATTTTGGCGGCGCTAGAGGTGCGCCACCAAACCGGGCGCGGCCAGCACATTGACATGGCGCTGCTGGACTGCGGCATGGCCATGCTGGCCAACCAGGCGATTGGTTACCTGAACACGGGCGCCGTGCCGCTGCGCCAGGGCAACACCCACCCCAGTTTGGCCCCGTACCAAGACTTCACCACGCTGGACGGCAAAATGCTGCTGGCCATTGGCAACGACGGCCAGTTCAGCCGCTTTTCGCACGCCGCGGGCAAACCCGAGTGGGCCAGCGATGTTCGATTTGCCAAAACCGCTGCCCGCAACATCAACCGCGTTGCGCTGATTGAAGCCATGCAAGCCGTCACCTGCACGCAAACCACAGCCTACTGGATCGAGCTGCTGGGCAGCAAAGCCGTGCCTTGCGGCCCCATCAACGACGTGGCGTCGGCCTTTGCCGATGACCAGGTGCAGGCACGTCAGATCCATGTCAAACAGGCGGTGGAAAGCGGCCAGTTCGGCACGGCCAGCCTGAAATCAATTTCGACGATCGCCAGCCCGCTGCGCTTGGTGGACACACC
Source organism: Rhodoferax sp. (assembly GCA_031386665.1). GTDB lineage: Bacteria > Pseudomonadota > Gammaproteobacteria > Burkholderiales > Burkholderiaceae_C > JANYCG01. The sequence continues at coordinate 22,114 of JANNCN010000014.1, forward strand.
GCCCGTGCAGCGCCGCCCGCCGCCCAGCATGGGTCAGCACACCGACGAAGTGTTGGCTGGCTTGGGGTTCGATGCCGCCGCGATTGCGCTGATGCGCCAAAACAATATCATTTGAAGTCGCGCTGACCCTCACGCGGCGGGTTTGCGGCTGACCAGCACAATGCCGATGGCCACCAGCGTCAAGGCCAACACCAAGCCGCCCGTGATGGGTTCGCCCAGCCACGCCGCCCCCATGGCCATGGCAAAAATCGGCGTTAAAAACACAAAAGCCGACATTTTGGTGGCCGGGTAGCGCCCCAACATCCACATCCACGCTAAAAAGCTGGCAAATGCCCCGACGACGGTTTGAATCAACAGCGAAGTGATGGCAAACGGGCTGAACGACCACGACCACACCTCGCCCAGCGCCAGAGACAACAGCGGCAGGCTCAAGGCAGAAAACAGCAGTTGGTAAAACAGCAGCTTTTCGGGCGAAATTTGCCCCAGGCGGGTGCTGCGAATCACCACCGTGGTCATGCCCCAAAACATGCCACCCAGCAGGGCCAGGCCGTCGCCTATCCACTGCAGAGGCGATGCTGGCGCGGCACCGCCTGCGGTTGCACCCGGCTGCAAAGCGCGATCAGCCATGGCCACCACCACCCCCAAAAAAGCCAGCACCAGGCCCACCCATTGCCATTTAAAAAGACGCTCTGATTTGACAAACCAGGGCAAAAACACCGCTACCCAAAACGGCGCGGTGTACAAAAACAGCGTCATGCGCGAGGCTGTGGTGAAGTTCAGGCCCACGTAAATGCAGGCAAATTCAGCGGCAAACAAAAATCCTGCCAACAAGCCCGCCGCCAGCGGGTCGCTAGAGCGCACCAGCGCAATGCCGCGCCAGGCGCACCACAAGGCCAGCAAGACTGTGGCCCCTGCGAATCGCAGCGCTGCTTGAAAAACACCCGGCACCTCGGCCACAGTCGCTTTAACGAGCACCTGCTGAAACCCGTTGTAAAGGCAAAACGCCACCAGCAGGGCTACGGCCAAAGAGTCCAGTGAGGTCTTGCGAATCGTCATGCGTTGACTTTAACCGCGCCACTTGGGCACTCACCTTCAGGCCGCAATCGCCTGCTGCATGGCGGCCAGCAAGGCGGCTGGGTCTTGCGCACCCGACACGGCCACTTTTTGATTGAAGATGAAAAACGGCACGCCCGTCACGCCCATCTGGCGTGCCTGCGCGTCGGCTTGGGCAATGGTTTGGCGCGTGGCGGGGTCGCTTAAATGGGCCCGCACGGCGGCAGCGTCCAGCCCGGCGGCTGTGGCAATGCCCACCAGCACCTCGATGTCGCCGATGAATTGGCCGTCTACAAAATACGCCTTCAGCAGCCTCTCTTTCACGGCATTGCCTAGCGTGTTGTGCGCATCATTGGCCGGGCTTTGCTGGGCAAAGGCAATCAGCGCATGCGCTATGAGCGTGTTGGCTTGGCGCTTGATGCCATCAAAATTCAAATTCAAACCCACGGCCTGCCCCGCAGCGCCGACCCGGGCGTAAATCTCTGCGGCGCGCGCTGGGCCGCCAAATTTGTCTTCCAGGTACTGTTTGCGGTCTACGCCGACTTCAGGCAAATCGGGGTTCAACTGAAACGGGTGCCAGCGGATTTCGACGGGTGGTAAATTGGCCGCTTGGGGCAAGGCCAAAGCCGCTTCCAGTTTGCGCTTGCCGATGTAGCACCAAGGGCAAACAACGTCGGACACGATGTCGATGGTCAGGGTGGGCTGGTTCATGGTGATCCCCAAAAATAGATGTGAAGATAGAGGTGAAAAGCGGCTACTTTTGCCGATTATTGAACTTTTTTCATCGTAATCGCTGAGGTAAAGTTATGCGGTGAAGCGGTTATCCGCTTCGTACCGGCCGTTCACTGGTTTTTCACTGGTCTTTTTTTCACTCACAGGAGTTTTTCATGTCTATTCGCTTTCTGGCAGTCGCCGGTGCTTCTTTGGTTTTGACGTTGTCCTCTGTTGCGCAGGCCCAAACTGCGGCGCCTGCCGCACCCGCCGCCACACCTGCTGCCGCTGCGCCCGCCGCCGCCGCAGCGCCTGAAAAAGCCGCCAGTGCCGAATTAACCGACGGCAAAGTCGCCTACTACGGCCAAAAATTCAACGGACGCAAAACCGCCAGCGGCGAGCGCTTCAATTCAAGCGCCATGACCATGGCTCACAAGACCTTGCCCTTTGGCACGATGGTCAAAGTCACCAATGTGAAAAACAGCAAAAGCGTGACCGTGCGTGTGAACGACCGCGGCCCCAGCACGCCAGACCGCGTGGGTGATTTGTCTGCCGGTGCCGCCAGCAAAATTCGCATGGTGCGCTCAGGCGTGATTGACGCCAAACTCGAAGTCGTGGGCGAGCCCAAGGCGCGCATGATGAAAAAAGCCAAAACCATGGGAAAAAAGAAGGAAATGAAGTCCTAAATCTTGGGGCCTAAATCCTGAAGCCTTACTTCACCGACCCCGCGCCGCCATACGAATACGGCCCACCGCGTTCAATCGCGCGGCGGTAGGCGGGGCGGTCTTGAAACCGCTTGACCCAGGCGTCCAGATTCGGGTATTTTTCGCGGCTGCCACGGGCACCTGCCACTTCGCCCACAAAGCTCATTTGAATGTCCGCGCCGCTTAAGGTGCTTCCCACCAGCCACTCTTTGCCTGCCAAAGACTGATTGACAAAGCCCAGGTGGTTGCTGATTTCACTCTCAATGCGCGGCGACAGCGGCGCGCCCGCTTCGCCCAGGCGCGACACATACAACTTGAGTAATAGCGGCAACATGGCCGAGCCTTCGGCGTAGTGCATCCACTGTTGGTACACCTCAAAATCGCTCGTGTGCGTGGCCGGTTGCAAATGGCCGTTGCCGTGGTGGCGAATCAAATAGTCGATGATGGCACCCGATTCAAACACCGTCACTGCGTTGTCCGTGATGACGGGCGATTTGCCCAGCGGGTGAATCGCCATCAGCTCAGGCGGGGCCAAGCGCGTCTGCACATCGCGCTGGTAATGCTTGATGTCATAGGCGACGCCCAGCTCTTCAAGCAGCCAAAGCACGCGCTGCGAGCGGGAATCGTTGAGGTGGTGAACGGTGATCATGGG
>JANNCN010000030.1:0-2058 GCA_031386665.1 Rhodoferax sp.
CCCAAACTGAGCGGCGTTGATGCTGCCAATGCCCGTGACCATGCCGTCGGCGGGGGTGTTGGCAATCAGGTCGTCCAGAGTGCGGCGCTGGGTTTGCGCGGCAAAGGCCAAGCCGCCGTATTCAATGAAATTGCCAGGGTCAGTAGCGGTGTCGCATAAATCGGCAATGTTTTCGCGGGCGGTTCGGCCACCTTGGGCATGCCGTTTGGCCACGGCGTCCGGGCGTTGGGCGTCCTGGGTGAGCGCGTCACGGTCCAGCATGCGCTGCAAGTCAGCGCGCACTTCGCTTAGGGTGCCGTGGGTCGGCGAGGACGGCAATTCGGTGGATGCAGTCGATGTTGCCGCAGGGTTTGAAGGCCGCGCGGGCTGATCAAGCGGGGTCGAATCCATCAACACGTCGCCCTCGTCCACCAGGTCGCCCACGGCGTAATGCAAGGCCGCAACCCGCCCGTCGGTGGTGGCGTGCACCTCGTGCTCCATCTTCATGGCCTCCAAAATCACCAGCAGGTCGCCTTTTTTGAAGGCAGCGCCAGGTTCAAGCAGCCATTGAACCAGGGTGGCTTGCAAGGGGGATCGAAGGCTTGGGTCGTGTGGGGCAAGGTCGGTCATGCAACTATTTTGCGGCAGACCACCTAAGCCTGGCCGTCATGCGTGGGACAAGGTTTCCGTTTCCAAATCATCCGTGCGGGTCGCGGCGCCTGCCCATTGCAATCACAATGGCAGCATGACACACACGCCTTTGATTGAATTAACCCGAGGCGGCACCCTGGAATGCCAGCACTTTGGCTCGGTCGCGGTGAGCAACGCACAGGGCCAATTGCTGGCATTTGCAGGCGACCCGCATTGGCTGACCTTCACCCGCTCGACCCTCAAAGCCCTACAAGCCTTGCCGTTTGTGCAAGCCGGTGGCCCCGCCAAAATGGGCTTCAACACCGAGCAAATCGCCCTGCTGTGCGCCAGTCACGGCGGCGAAGACATGCACGTGGCGCAGGTGCAAGGCATGCTGGACAAATCAGGCCTGGACTACAAAGCCCTGCGCTGCGGCTGCCACGTGCCCGGGTTTTTCACCCTGCGCGACATCGCCCCGCCCCAGGGCTTGGCCTTTGACGAGCGCCACAACAACTGCAGCGGCAAACACGCCGGATTTTTGGCGTATTGCGTGCAACACGGCTTGACGCTGGACGACTACATCGCCCCCGCGCACCCCTTGCAGCAAGCCATTCGGCGCGACGTGGCACGCGCCACCGGCACGGCAGAATCTGATTTGAAAATGGGCATCGACGGCTGCTCTGCCCCCAACTACGCCATGCCCTTGGTCAACCTGGCACGCGGCTACGCCCGCTTGGCCAGCGGCGCGCGCGATGCCGAATTTGGCGACAGCTTTGCGCTCTTGAGCCACGCCATGACGACGCACCCCGAGATGGTCTCAGGCACCCAGCGCAGCGACCTGGCCTTCATGCAAGCAGGCGGCGGCGACTGGGTGACCAAGGTCGGCGCCGACGGCGTGCAAGCCGTGGCCAGCAAGAGCCGAGGCGAGGCCTTCGCTATCAAAATCATAGACGCGAACAAACCCGCTCTGTTTGCCGCCACCGTCGAAGTGCTGGACCAGTTAGGCTGGATGGACGACGCCCAGCGCGCCGCACTCGCCCCTTGGCGCGCGCAGGCCATCGTGAACGCGCGGGGCATGCGGGTGGGCGAGCGGCAGGCGGTGTTCAGGCTGCAGACGGCGCGGTGAGGGACGCAAGGCTGGGCGCGGCTGATCTGGGCAGGCTTAGCTGATCCGGATAGTTTACTATTAAATAAATAGCAAACTATTGAATATATTCGAGAGCTAGAGGCCTATTTGATTCATGTTTTGACGGGTTTTGAGAAAAAAGAACCTGCAGGTTCTTTTTTTGATTTTGAGTGCAATTTAGACCCCCCCATTTCGTGCTTTCTAAAGAATCGAAACTTGCCGCCCGTCCTTTCGCCATTGCCCGCACAAGGCATCCAGCGCGCCACCGGGGCTGGCGTGGGCCACCACAATGTGGGTAGCCAGCTGCGCGACCAGCTTATTTC